>NZ_JAMJFM010000020.1:0-137354 GCF_023544705.1 Streptomyces sp. MCA2 | reverse complement strand
AACGGGACCGGGCGGCAGGGGCTCCGGGACCGGAGCACCCGGCCCGGGACTTCGCCCCGTACCGCAGCAGCGCCCTGCGCCACCCGCACCGGCCGCTGGTCGAGATCGACCACCGTGCCGACCCGGAGGCCGTGGAGCTTCGCGGCCCCGCGTTCGGCGTCACGGACATCACCGACCTGGACGCCGATCTCACCCGGCAGCATGCCGGCGAGCCGCTCGGCGAACGCCTCACGGTCACCGGCCGCGTCCTGGACCGCACCGGCCGCCCCGTACGGGGTCAGCTCGTCGAGATCTGGCAGGCCAACGCCTCCGGCCGGTACGCCCACCAGCGCGATCAGCACCCGGCCCCGCTGGACCCCCACTTCACCGGCGTCGGCCGCTGTCTGACCGACGACGAGGGCCGCTACGCGTTCACCACCGTCAAGCCCGGCGCCTACCCGTGGCGCAATCACCACAACGCCTGGCGCCCGGCCCATATCCACTTCTCGCTCTTCGGCTCGGCGTTCACCCAGCGGCTGATCACCCAGATGTACTTCCCCGGCGACCCGCTCTTCCCCTACGACCCGATCCTCGGCTCGGTCACCGACCCCGCTGCCCGCGCCCGTCTGGTGGCCGCCTACGACCACGAACTGTCCCGCCCGGAATGGTCCTTGGGCTACCGCTGGGACATCGTCCTGGACGGCCCGTCCGCCACCTGGATCGAGGAAAGCCGCTGATGCCCCGCCCCACCACCCGTCACGACCTGCCCCACGCCCCGACGCACGACCTGCCCCACGACCCGACTCACGGCCCGACTCACGGCCCGACTCACGGCCCGTCCGACGAAGCGTCCGGCGCCCCGCCCGTGCCGCTCGCCCCGACCCCCGCCCAGACCGTCGGACCCTTCTACGGCTACGCCCTCCCGTTCCCCGGCGGCGAGCGGATCGCACCGGCCGGCCACCCCGGCACGGTCACCGTGCACGGCTGCGTACGGGACGGCGCCGGTGCTCCGGCCCCGGACGCGCTGCTGGAGTTCTGGCAGGCGGGCCCGGACGGCAGCCTCACGGGCGCGCCGGGTTCGCTGCGCCGCGACCCGGTCACCGGCGCGGTCATCGGCCGCAACGGCGTGGACTTCACCGGGTTCGGCCGCGTACCGACCGACGCCGACGGGCACTACGTCGTCCGCACGCTGCCGGCCACCGCTCCCGCCGGGTGCCCGGACGCCGCGCCGTACCTCGCCGTGTGCCTCTTCGCGCGCGGACTGCTCCACCACCTGTTCACCCGGGTCTACTTCCCCGAGCATGCGGCGGCCCACGCCGCCGACCCGCTGCTCGCGCGGCTGCCGGCGGAGCGGGCGAAGACCCTGCTCGCCCGGCCCGACGGCCCCGGCCGGTACCGTTTCGACGTCCATCTCCAGCAGGCGGAGGACGGCACGTACGAGGAGACGGTCTTTCTTGCCTTCCGATGACATGCCGGGGGCCGAGGCGTCCCAGGCCGCCGAACTCCCTTACGACGCAGCGGACATGGGGCTGCTGGCGCCGTCCTGGGCCGGGTCCGAGGTGGCAGCCGTCACCGGTGACGCCGGGTATCTGCGCGCCCTGCTCGACGCCGAGGCCGCGCTGACCCGTGCCCAGGCCGCCCTCGGCCTCGCGCCGGAGCGGGCGGCCGCCGCCGTCACCGCCGCGGCCGCCGAGCCCCACCGCCATGATCCCCGTACCCTCGCGCTGCGCGCCCGTGCCGCGGGCAACCCGGTGGTCCCGCTCGTCGCCGATCTGACGGCCGCCGTCGCCGGCCGCGACGCCGAGGCCGCCGCGTATGTCCACCGGGGCGCCACCAGCCAGGACATCCTGGACACCGCCACGATGCTGGTCTGCGCCCGCGCCCTGGACACCGTCCTGGCGGACCTCACCCGCACCGCCGGCGCGCTGCGCCGCACGGCCGCGGAACACCGCGACACACCGATGGCGGGCCGCACCCTCACCCAGCACGCGGTGCCGACCACCTTCGGCCTCAAGGCCGCGGGCTGGCGCAGTCTCGTGCTCGACGCCCGGGAGCGGCTCGCGTCCGTGCGGGCCGCGCTGCCCGTGCAACTGGGCGGTGCGGCCGGGACCCTGGCCGCGTTCCACGCCTACGCGGAGGCGGAGGGCGGGCCCGTGCCCGCTCCCGGACTCGGCGGCCGGCTGCTCGCCCGCTACGCCGCCGAGACCGGACTCGCCGAACCGGCCCTGCCCTGGCACACCTTGCGCACCCCGGTCGCCGATCTCGCCGGTGCGCTCGCCTTCACCGCGGGCGCCCTCGGCAAGCTCGCCGCCGATGTCCTCACCCTCTCCCGCACGGAGCTCGGCGAGCTCTCCGAGGGCAGCGGCGGGGGATCGTCCGCGATGCCGCACAAGGCCAACCCGGTGCGTGCCACGCTGATCGCGGCCGCCGCCCGGCAGGTCCCGGGCCTGGCCGCGGTGCTGTACGGGTCCCTCGCCGCCGAGGACGAACGCCCGTCCGGTGCCTGGCACGCCGAATGGCAGCCGCTGCGGGAGGCCCTGCGGCTGGTCGGCGGCGCGGCCCGGGACGCCGCCGAACTCACCGCGGAACTGCGGGTCCACCCGCACCGCATGCGGCAGAATCTCGACGCGACCGGCGGCCTGGTCGTCACCGAACGCCTCGTCGCGGCCCTCACCGCCCTGACCGGCCGCGACGAGGCCCGCCGCATCATGGACACGGCGGCCCGGCGCACCACGCAGGAGGGCATCGAGCTGGCAGCGGCGCTGCACGACGCGCTGGAGGCCGCCCGCCGGGACGAAGACGGCGCGCCCGCCGAGGCGCCGACGGCCCCCGCTCCGTCCGACCCCCCGGCCGTCTCGTCCGACACCCCGGCCCCCTCATCCGGCACCCCGGCCCCCTCGTCCGGCACCCCGGCCCCCTCACCCGGCATCCCACCCTTCCCCGCCGCCCGTCTTCGCCAACTTCTCGACCCCACCGACTACTTGGGGTCCGCCGGTGCCTTCGTGGACCGCGCGCTGGCACGCACCGAGAACGACCCGCAGGAGCCCGTATGACCCACCCGCCCGCCGCCCCGCTCATGCACCACACCGTGGACGGACCCGAAGACGCCCCGCCGCTCCTCCTGGGCCCCTCGCTCGGCGCCTCGCTGGCCGTCTGGGACCCGCAACTCCCCGCGCTGGCACGGCAGTTCCGCGTCGTGCGCTGGGACCTCCCCGGCCACGGCGGCACCCCCACCGACGTACTGGGCCCCGCACCGGCCCCGACGACCACCGTCCCCGAGCTGGCCCGGCTGGTCCTCGATCTCGCCGACTCGCTCGGCATCGGCCGTTTCGCCTATGCCGGGGTCTCGCTCGGCGGTGCCGTCGGGGCCTGGCTCGCCGCCCATCACCCCGAGCGGATCGCCTCGCTCGCCCTGATCTGCTCCGCGGCACGGTTCGGGGAGCCGGCGGGCTGGCGGGAGCGGGCCGCGCTCGTACGGGAAGCGGGGGTCGGACCGGTCGCCGAGACGTCCGCGAGCCGCTGGTTCACCCCGGCCTTCGCCCACTCCCCGGAAGCCACCGCCATGATCGACGCGCTGCGCGACAGCGTCGCGCCCGCGGGCTACGCGGCCTGCTGCGACGCCCTCGCCGCCTACGATCTGCGCGACGACCTGGCCCGGATCACCGCCCCCACGCTCGTGGTCGCGGGCCGCGCCGACCCGGCCACCCCGCCCGCCCGCTCCCGTGAACTCACCGACGGCATCCCGGACGCGAGCCTGGTCGAACTCTCCGCCGCCGCCCATCTCGCCGGCGTCGAACGCCCGGCCCCGGTACTGGCCGCCCTCCTCGGCCATCTCGCGGCGCATCCCGACGACGGCCCGGCGGCCCGGGCCCCCGGCGTCCCCGCCACGGACGACCGTTCCCGGCACGCGGCGGGTACGGCCGTACGCCGGGCCGTCCTCGGCGACGCGCACGTGGACAGGTCCCTGGCCCGTACCAGCGCCCTCACCGAGGTCTTCCAGGACTTCCTCACCCGCTACGCCTGGGGCGAGATCTGGACCCGCCCCGGCCTGTCCCGCCGGACGCGCAGCTGCATCACCCTCACCGCGCTGGTGGCCGGCGGTCATCACGACGAACTGGCGATGCATCTGGAGGCCGCCCTCCGCAACGGCCTCACCCCGCAGGAGATCCAGGAAGTCCTCCTCCAGTCGGCCGTCTACTGCGGCGTGCCGGCCGCCAACGCCGCCTTCGCGATCGCCGACCGCATCGTCGCCGCCCACCTCGCCGACCCGGCACCGCACCGTGCGGAAGGAACCGAGAAGTGACCCGCACCCGCCACACCACGGTCGGCATCGTCGGCGGCGGCCCGGCGGGGCTGCTGCTCGCCCGGCTGCTGCACCGGTCCGGGGTCGACTGTGTCGTTCTGGAGAGCCGGGACCGCAGCTATGCCGAGCAGCGGCAGCGCGCGGGAATGCTGGAACAGGGCACCGTCGACGTCCTGCGCGCCTGCGGGGCGGGGGAGCGGATGGACCGTGAGGGGCTGGTCCACGACGGGATCGAGCTGCGTTACGACCGGCGCGCCCACCGTCTCGACTTCCCGGCGCTGACCGGCGGACGGCGGGTGACGGTCTACGCCCAGACGGAAGTGGTCAAGGACCTGATCGCCCTCCAGCTCGACGACGGGGCGCCGCTGCTGTTCGGCGCTCAGGCGCTGGCGGTGACGGGGGCGGACACCGGCCGGCCCCGTATCCGCTATCTCCACCAGGGCCGCGAGCAGACCCTGACCTGCGACTACGTCGTCGGCTGCGACGGCTTCCACGGCGTGACCCGGGAGGCGATACCGGAGCGCGCACGCCGCACCTACGAGCGCAGCTACCCGTACTCCTGGCTCGGTGTGCTCGCCGCCGCCCCGCCCTCCTCCGACGAGCTGATCTACGCTCACTCCGAGCGGGGCTTCGCGCTGTTCAGCATGCGGACGCCGACCGTCAGCCGGCTCTACCTCCAGGTCCCCAACGGCACCGACCCGGCGCACTGGCCCGACGCGCGCATCTGGGACGAGCTGGAGGCGCGGGCCGCGATCGACGCCCCCTGGAAGCTGGAGCGCGGGCCGCTCACCGCCAAGGCGGTGCTGCCGATGCGGAGTTCGGTCACCGAACCGATGCGGTACGGGCGGGTGCTGCTGGCGGGCGATGCGGCGCATATCGTGCCGCCCACCGGAGCCAAGGGCCTCAACCTCGCCGTCGCCGATGTCACCGTCCTGGCCCGCGCCCTCGTCCAGCGGCACCACACCGGCTCGACGGAGCTGCTCGACGCCTACTCCGACACCTGTCTGCGCCGGGTCTGGCGCGCCGAACACTTCTCGTCCTTCATGACGACGACCCTGCACACCGGCCCCGGCCAGAGCCCGTTCGACACCCGGTTGCAGCTCTCCCAGCTCGACCGGATTGCCACCTCCCCGCACGCCGCCGCGGAGCTGGCGGAGAACTACACGGGGCTGCCACTGGAGTGAGGCCTGTTCACCGGGCGTGCCGGTAGCGGACCAGCAGCATCGCCGCGTCGTCGTGCAGCGGCCCCTCGACATGCTCGACCAGGTCCTCGCGCACCGAACGCAGTGCGGTCTCCGGGTCCGGGTCCTTGAGCAGCGCGGCGCGCTCGTCGAGGGGGTAGAAGCGGCCCAGGGCGTCGCGGGCCTCGGTGACCCCGTCGGTGTAGAAGAGCAGCTGGTCGCCGGGCGTGAACGGCACCTCGTAGGGGACCGGCGCGCCCGCGTCATGGAGGCTCAGGCCGAGCGGGAGGGCGCGCTCGGGCGGTTCGGCGAAGGCCACCGAGCCGCTGGGGCGGACGACCAGCGGCGCCGGATGGCCGAAGTTCAGCAGGGTGGCGTCCGGGCCGTCACCGATCTCGGCGAGCACCGCCGTGACGAACCGTTCGCCGGACAGATGGCGGTTCAGCGCCCGCTCCACCCGCTCGCCGACGGCCGGCAGATCCGGTTCGTCGTGCGCCGCCTCCCGGAAGGCCCCCAGCACCACCGCCGCGCTCTCCACGGCCTCCAGTCCCTTGCCCTGCACATCGCCGACGATGATCCGCACCCCGGCCGGCGAGGTCACCACCTCGTACAGATCGCCGCCTATCCGGGCCTTCGCCATCGCCGAGGTGTACGAGACCGCGATCCGCAGCGGGCCCGCGCTGCGCGGCACCGGGCGCAGCAGGACCCGCTGGGCGACCTCGGCGATGGAGCGGACGCTGACCAGCTCCGCCTCGCGCCGCTGCCGCATCACCGCGGCGACCACTCCGGCCGCGGTCACCCCGGCCACCGACAGCAGTGCGGTCAGCCCGCGCCGGCTCTCGAACAGACCGTTGTAGACGCCCAGCCCGAGGCAGAGCACGAACGCCGTCATGCCGACCACGGCGGTCCGCCGCCAGCCGCCGACCAGCCCGGCGAACGCCGGACCCAGCGACACCAGGGGCAGGAATCCGACCCCCGGGCCCGCGGTGAGGTCGACCGTGGTGACCACGGCCATGACCGCGTAGGGGAGCGCGGGCAGCACACGGGAGCCGGTGCGCTGCTCCCCGTTCTCCACGGACAAGGTGTTCTCCGACGGTGTCAGGCGAAGTGATCGGGCAAGGTCAGGCAAGGCCGGGTAAGGCCGGGCAAGGGGGCCGTCGGCCGTCGGAGTGTCCGAAAGCAGCCCCCCGGCCCCCGACCTGAGCATAGGCAACTTATGCCGTACCGAAATACCTCGAATGCGCGCTGTTACCGAATTGCAGTGGCCCGAACGGCCGGAAAGCGTCCGTGCCCGACGGGCCGCGGATCTTACGGACCCATGACACGGCGGCTCAGGCGCGGGCCGGAACGCCCGGCCCCGCTTAGCGTGACGGGCATGCGTGTACTGGTCACCGGCGGCGCCGGGTTCATCGGATCGCAGGTCGTCGAGGCGCTCCTGGCGCGTGGGCACGAGCCCGTCGTGCTCGATGCGCTGCTGCCCTCGGCACACCCCGAGCCCCCGCCCCCGCGCCCGGGGGAGCGGCGGATCATCGCCGACGTACGGGACCGGGCGGCCGTCGACGCGGCCCTGCGGGGCGTGCACGCGGTCTGCCACCAGGCGGCGATGGTGGGCCTCGGCAAGGACTTCGCCGACGCGCCCGACTACGTGGGCTGCAACGACCTGGGCACGGCGGTGCTGCTGGCCGCGATGGCCGCGGCCGGGGTGCGCCAGCTGGTGCTCGCCGGGTCGATGGTGGTCTACGGGGAGGGGCGCTACACCTGTCCCCGCCACGGGGTGGTGCGGCCCGGCCCGCGGGCGGTGGCCGACCTGGAGGCCGGACGGTTCGAGCCGCGCTGCCCGGACTGCGGTGCGGAGTTGCGGCCGGGGCTGGTCGGCGAGGACGCGCCCACCGATCCGCGCAACGTCTATGCCGCCACCAAGCTCACCCAGGAACATCTGGCCGCTTCCTGGGCGCGCGCCACCGGCGGCCGGGCCGTCGCGCTGCGCTACCACAACGTCTACGGGCCCGGGATGCCGCGCGACACCCCGTACGCGGGGGTGGCCTCGTTCTTCCGCTCGGCGCTGGCCCGCGGTCAGTCGCCGACGGTCTACGAGGACGGCGGCCAGCGGCGGGACTTCGTCCATGTACGCGATGTCGCCACGGCCAACACGGTGGCCCTGGAAGCCCTGCCGGACCGGGCGGCGGGCACCCTGACCGCGTACAACACGGGCAGCGGAGCGCCGCACACGGTCGGCGAGATGGCGCGGGCCCTGGCCGAGGCGTGCGGCGGGCCGGCACCCGTGGTGACGGGGGAGTACCGGCTCGGCGACGTACGGCACATCACCGCGTCGTCGCGGCGGATCGCCACGGACCTCGGCTGGCGGGCGGCGACCGGCTTCGCGGAGGGGATGCGGGAGTTCGCCCGGGAGGGGATGAGGGCGGCGCCGGCGGGGTGACCCACGGCGCGGCCGGCCCGCCGGAACCCGCGTGCCACAGGAACCTGAAGACACCTCCCCTCGTCCGCTTCTGATGCATAGGTGACGGCGTGACCCACTCCTCTCCTCCCACCCCCCGAACCGCCCCCGTGGATGTCGTACTGCCCTGCCTCGACGAGGCCGCCGCGCTGCCCTGGGTGCTGGCCCGCATCCCGGCCGGCTGGCGGGCGATCGTCGTGGACAACGGCTCCACCGACGGCTCCGCCGAGATCGCCCGCGGCCTGGGCGCCACCGTGGTGCACGAACCGCGCCGCGGCTTCGGCGCCGCCTGCCATACCGGGCTGCTGGCCGCCGACGCCGACATCGTCTGCTTCTGCGACTGCGACGCCTCCCTGGACCCCGCGCTGCTCATCCCGTTCGTCCGCGCCGTCCGGGACGGCGACAGCGATCTGGTGCTGGGCCGCCGCCGCCCCCAGGGACGCGGTGCCTGGCCGCCGCACGCCCGGCTGGGCAACCTCGCGCTGGCCCGGATGCTGCGCCGGCGCACCGGGCTGCGGCTGCACGACCTCGGCCCGCTGCGCGCCGCCCGGCGTACCGGACTGCTCGGCCTCGGCCTCACCGACCGCCGCAGCGGCTACCCCCTGCAAATGGTCGTCCGGGCCGCCGACGCGGGCTGGCGCGTGGAGGAGCGCGACGTGCCCTACCGGCCGCGCACCGGCCGTTCCAAGGTCACCGGCACCTGGCGCGGCACCTGGCACGCGGTACGCGATATGCGCACCGTCCTCAACCAGCCGCCGCTCGCCCCCCGTCCGCAGGAGACGGCCCGATGACCGAGCCCGCAGACCGTCCCGGGCGTCCCGGCCGACCCGAGCATCCCGCGCATCCCGACCGTCTTGAGTGTCCCGGGCCGACGACGGTCCTGGTCATCGCCAAGGAGCCGGTGCCCGGCCGGGTCAAGACCCGCCTCACCCCGCCCTACACCCCCGACGAGGCCGCCCAGTTGGCCGAGGCCGCGCTGTACGACACCCTCCAGGCCGTACGCGCCATGCCCGCCCGGCGGCGGGTGGTCGTCCTCGACGGCCGCCCGGGGAGCTGGCTGCCGGCCGGCTTCGACATCCGGCAGCAGTGCGACGGCGGCCTCGACGAGCGGCTCGCCGCGGCCTTCGCCGGCAGCGCGGGCCCGACCCTGCTCATCGGCATGGACACCCCTCAGGTCACCCCGCAACTCCTCGCTCCCGCACTGGACTTCGGTGCCTGGGACGACTGCGACGCCTGGTTCGGCGCGGCCGAGGACGGCGGATTCTGGGCGCTCGGCCTCGCCGCCCCCGACCCCCGGCTGCTGCGCGGCGTCCCGATGTCCACCGCCCGCACCGGCGCCGCCCAGCGCGCCCGGCTGACCGCCGCCGGGCTGCGGGTGCGGGACCTGCCGCCGCTGCGCGATGTCGACACCGCGGACGACGCGGAGCGGGTCGCGGCCGCGGCACCCGCCGGACGGTTCGCCGCCACCCTCGCCCGGCTGACCCCGGTCACCGGACGATGAGCACCGCCCTGCCGCCCACGGCAGCATCCGACCGCCATGACACCGTCACCTGGGGCGCCGACCCCTACGCCGACGCGCTGCGCAGTGGCCGCGGCCCGCTCTTCCTGCGCCGCAGCGACGGCTGGCTGCTGCCGCTGGAAGTGGAGCGCTGGTGCGCCGGCGCGGACGCCGCCGATCTGTCGGCGCTGCGCCGCTGCGAGGGCGCCGTCCTCGACATCGGCTGCGGCCCCGGCCGGCTGGTCGCCGCGCTCGCCGCGCAGGGCCGGCGGGCCCTCGGCATCGACGTCAGCGCCGCCGCGGTGGCCCGCACCGCCGCGACCGGCGGCTCCGCCCTGCACCGCTCCGTCTTCGACTCCCTCCCGCACGAGGGGAGTTGGGGCACCGCACTGCTCCTCGACGGCAACATCGGCATCGGCGGCGACCCGTGCGCCCTGCTCGCCCGTACCGCGGAACTGGTCACCCCGCACGGCCTGTTGATCGTGGAGACCATCCCCGCGGATGTCGACGAACGCGTCCAGGTCCGGGTCGAGCGCGGATACCACCTCCGCCCCGGCACCCGGCGCGCACCGGGCGACCCGTTCCCCTGGGCCCGGGTCGGCGCCCCCGCGCTACTGCGCCACGCGGCCACCGCCGGCTGGACGCCCGTCGACCAATGGACCGTCACGGACCAGGCCGACCGGATACCGGGCACCGAACGCTGCTTCGTCTCCCTGCGCCGCCGGTCGGGCCCTACGTGCTGAGGCCGTGATCCCGGGCGAGGTCGCTGATCGTCCGGGCCGTCGAGAGGTCTCGTTCGGTGATCCGGTCGCCGGCCTCGTGCGTGGTGAGGGCGAACGTCACGGTGTTGTACAAGATCGTGATGTGGGCATGGTGGTTCGCGGCGTCCTCGGCCGGCGCCACGGCGGCATAGAACGAGGGCAACTGGTCTCGCTCGCCCTTGTACGAGGCCGTCAGCGCACCCCCCCCTTCACCGTCCAGCCCGGCAGTTCGGTCAGAGCGGAGGCGATGCGCTGGTCCGTCAGCGGCTCCACGGCCATGGTGGTTCTCCTTCGATGGGATCTCGGTGGGATGTTCAGGCGGCGATGGCGGGATCGAGTGCGCGACCGATCCCGGTGGTCGCCCAGGGCTGCCGTGCGGCACGCGGAACCGTTCCCGGGTACCTGCATGAGTAGTCATCGTGGAACGGAGTGCGGAGGCGCGGACCAGCGAGTTCTGACGGAACCATGACGCCCCCGCCGCCGAACCCCCGTCGCCGTCCGCCGGCGCCTAGCGTGCCGCTGTGACCTTCCGAACGACTCCCCGGCCGGCCTCCCGCGCGGCCTCCCGAGGGCGTGCCGTGTGCCGCCTCGATCTGGCGGCTGCCGCGGCCGGCGCCCTCCTCGTCATCGTTGCCGCGGTCGTCGGGACCGTCATCGAGCGCGCCAACGGCAGCCTGCATGTCAACTGGCCGCCGCTGTACGCCTCGTGGTTCCCGCACCTGGGACCCGGCACCCCGGCCGCGCTCGTGGTAGCCGTCGTGGTGATCCTTCACGGGCCGTCCCTCGCGGCCCGGTTGCCCTGGCGCCGTCTCGTCCTGGCGGGGTGGGCCGCCGGCATGGCCTGGACGGCGGCGCTGGCGCTGATAGACGGCTGGCGGACCGGTATCGCCGGCCGCCTCACCACCGCGTACGAGTACCTGACCGTCATCCGCCGCTTCGACGACCTCGGGCCGGCGCTGCGCGGCTTCACCCAGCACATCCTCGACAACGCGCCGGACCACTGGCCCGCCCATGTCGCCGGGCATCCGCCGGCCGCCGTGCTGACCTTCGTCGGCCTGGACCGCATCGGTCTGGGCGGTGGCGGCTGGGCCGGCGTCTGGTGCATCACCGTCGGCACCTCCGCCGTGGCCGCGGTCCTCGTCGCGCTGCGCGCCCTCACCGACGAGCCGACCGCCCGCCGGGCCGCCCCGTTCCTCGTACTGGCCCCGGCCGCCGTCTGGGTCGGCACCTCGGCGGACGGCTACTTCGCGGCCGTCGCCGCCTGGTCCCTGGCATTCCTCGCCCTCGCCGCCACCCGCCGCACCGGCCATCCGGCCGCCGCCGCCCTGGTCAGCGGTCTCCTCTTCGGTCTGACCTGCTATCTCTCCTACGGCCTCACCTTGGTCGCGCTGATCGCCGCGGCGATACTGCTGCTCACCCGCACCGTGCGCCCGCTGCCCCTCGTGGCGGCCGGGGCGGGGGTGGTCGCGGCCGTCTTCACCCTCGCCGGATTCTCCTGGTGGGAGGGCTACCACCTGCTGGTCGAGCGCTACTACCAGGGCGCCGCGGCGGTCCGCCCGTACGCCTACTGGGTGTGGGGCAATCTCGCCTGCACCGTCCTGATCACCGGCCTGGCGACGGTGGCGGGTCTGCGCCGCGTTCTCGTGGCGGCCCCCACCGCCCTGCGAGGGCTCCGCCCGTCCGCCGGGCCCCTGCGCGCCCCCTCCGACCGGCTGGCCGTCCTGGTCCTTGCCGTGCTGCTCGCCCTGCTGGTCGCCGACCTCTCCGGGATGAGCAAGGCGGAGACCGAACGCATCTGGCTGCCGTTCGCCGTCTGGCTGCCGGCGGCCTGCGCCGTGCTGCCCGATGCCCGGCGGCGCACCTGGCTCACGGCCCAGGCGGTGTTGGCGTTGCTGGTCAACCACCTTCTGTACACCGGGTGGTGAGGGTGCATCAGCAGGCGGGAAGGGGTCAGGCGAGGTAGGGGCGGGTCGAGTTCACCCGGCCGGGGCGCAGGATCCGGATCGGGCCGAGATTGCAGGACGGGCAGTCGGAGAGGGTCAGCGGAGAGGGGACACGGGTGCCGCGGGCGAAGTAGTCGGCGCGTCGATGGCCGGACAGATCCGTGGTGTGCCGGATCTCGTACTCCTCTTCCCAGCCGTGTCCGCAGTGCAGACAGACGAATGCATAGGCCTCGTGGACCGTCTCGGTGTCCCGTTCCATGGTCATCACGCCCTCTCGGGCCCGCCGCGCTCGCGCCGGGCCGGATGCATGCCGCACCTCCCATTATTGCGCTCGGCAACGCGGTTCGCGGGGGCAGATCCCCGGACCGCCGAGGACCTTTCGCAGGGCCCGCCACCAGGCACGATGCCCTCACCGGGTATAAAGGCGCCATGGGGCAGCACGACGCGCACGGCGCACCGCGGCCGGCCGGGGCGGCCGCGCCCGGCGAGGATCTCGATCATGACGTCGAGGAGGTCATCGCCGCCGTGCTCACCGCCTCCCGGCTGCTGGTCGGGATCTCCGCCCGGGCGCTGGGGCGCCTGGCGCCCTCCCTCACCCTTCCCCAGCTGCGGGCCCTGGTGGTGCTGGACGGCCAGGGCCCGGTCAAGCTCGCCGCGCTGGCCGGCGCGCTGAACGTCAACCCGTCCACCGCGATGCGGATGGTCGACCGGCTGGAGGCGGCCGGCAGCGTCACCCGGCAGGCCCGCCCCGGCAACCGCCGCGAGGTCGTACTGAGCCTGACGGACGAGGGCCGCCGCCTCGTCGAGCGGGTGCTGGCCGACCGGCACACGGAGATCGCGGAGATCGTGGCCCGGCTGCCGGACGCCCGGCGCGCCGGGCTCATCGACTCGCTGCGCGCCCTCACCGACGCGGCGGGCGAGCCTCCCGTGGCCCCGCGACCGGCACCGCCGCCCGAATCGGCCGCTCCCTGAGGAGGCCGGGACCTCAGCCCCGGGTTTCCTCCAACGCCCGGTACACCGCCGTGATCAGCCCGCGGTTGCGCGGGTCGTCGCCCGTCGTGCCACCGCCGTACTTGTTCATGGTGTACGCGTAGGACAGCCGGTTCTCCGGATCCGCGAAGGCGTAGGAGCCGCCCGCGCCACCGTGGCCGAACGCCCCCGGATTGGGCCCCGCCTGGCCCTGGTGGTTGAGCATGTAGCCGAGGCCCCAGCGGTGTTCGTGGCCCGCCGGGGCGAGCGCGTCGATCGTCAGATCACGCTCGCCCGGCAGGCTCTGCGACCGCCGCATCGCCTCCAGGGTGCCGGGCCCGACGAGCTTGCCGCCCGCCAGCGCGCCGTACACGGTCGCCAGCCCGTGGGCGCTGGCGTGGGCGTTGCCCGCCGGGATCTCCGCCGACCGGTAGGCGGCGCTGTTGACGTCGCCGGTGGGGATGGAGGTCAGCGCCAGCATCACCACGGCCAGCGGATGGTCGGAGAGCGACCGGAACGGCGGCACAGGTGCGCCGGGGAACTGCTCGGCGATCCGCGCCTCGTTCAGCTGCCCGACCATGTCGGCACAGCGGGCGTGCTCCTCGGCGGGGGTGCCGATGTACACCGCGGCGTCCAGCGGCCCGGCGATCTCGTGGCGCAGGAACGTGCCGAGGGACTGCCCGGTGATCCGCCGTACGACCTCGCCCACCAGATATCCGAAGGTCACCGCGTGATAGCCCTGTGCGGTGCCCGGCTCCCACCAGGGCGGGGTCGCCGCCAGGGTGGCGCACACCCGGTCCCAGTCGTAGGCGTGCCCCGCGGGGAGCGGCTCACGGGGCGCGATCAGACCGGCGCGGTGGCTGAGCAGCCAGCGCACGGGTATGTCCTGCTTGCCGGCCTGCGCGAACTCCGGCCAGTACCGCGCGACCGGCGCATCGAGGTCCAACTCGCCCCGGTCCACGAGCAGATGGGCGCACAGCGCGGTCATCCCCTTGGACGTCGAGTAGACGTTCACGAGGGTGTCGCGCTGCCAGGCGCGGGTCCCGGCGGCGTCCGCGTGGCCGCCCCACAAGTCGACCACCGCCTCGCCGTCCACGGTCACCGTGACCGCCGCGCCGATGTCGCCGTGCTGGCTGAAGTTCCGCTCGAACGCTTCCCGCACGCCGGCGAAACCCGGTGCGCAGCGGCCGTCGACGGTGGCTGGTCCCACGGTGGCTCTCCTCGCGTCGTCCGTGTGCGGTCATGGCGTACTTCCGTACTTCCATACGTACGTACGGCGTCCCGTACCGGATGATCCGTCCCGGTCGATGCCCGTGGCAACCATGTGAGTCCGGACGGCTCAGCGCCGCGTGTCCGGATTCCGCCCCCGCCGCCCGGGGCACCTCCACCTCCGCCCACCCCGGCCCCTGACCCGGCTCCCACACCGTTTCCGCCCCGATTTCCACACCGTTTCCGCCGCCGACCGATGAATCGGCACCCCGGACGCGGTCTGCCCCACCGGCCCCACTGACCACACCACCGGAGGACACCATGTCTGCCACCACACCCGCCGCCCCCGCCACCGTCCAGCCGGTGATCGTCACCCCTGACCTCGGCCGCCTGAAGGCCTTCTACGGCGGACTGGTCGGCGCCGAGGAATTCACCCGGGTGCCCGAGGAGGGCCCGGTCTTCTTCGTCGGACTGCGGATCGACGGCTCGGAGCTGGGCCTCGTGGCCGACGAGAGCGTCCCGACCGGCACCCCGACCCGGATCCTGCTGAGCATCGCGGTCGAGGACGTCGACGCTCTCCTGGACCGGGTCGCACCGCTCGGCGGCAAGGTGCTCGGCCCGGCCAACGACATGCCCTGGGGCCAGCGGGTCGCCCATGTCCAGGACCCGGACGGCAACGCGGTGAACCTCACCCAGCCGGTCTGAGGACGCAGCCGCCCGAGGGCCGGTTCCGGGCGCCCGTCCACCCCGCCCGGACGGGCCTCCGGTCGCACACACCGGTCCGCGGGGCGAGCCTGGAAGCGTTCGGCTCCCGGAGGACGGCGGCTAAGGAAGGTCCCACAGTGAACAGCGCACAACAGATGCCCGCGACGGAACATGTATCGGCCGAGGTGGTGGTGGAACTGGAGAGCTGCGCGACACAGGACGCCCATGCGGTCTTCAGCGCGCTGCGCACCTCCTTCAGCTCCGACCGGGCCGCGGACGACGTACCCGAAGAGGTGGCCGGGCCGGGCTCGACCGTGTGGACCTCCACTTTCGACGTGAGTGAGCGCAAGGCCGCGGCCGAGCCCCGCCGGCTCACCGCGCCGGTCCTGGTCAGCCTCCAGGGCGGCTACTGGGCGGTCGACGAGCTGTGCAAGGGCCTGGAGTCCGCGTTCGCGGTGCACATCCTCGGCACGGCCGCCGGCGACCAGGAGAAGGAGGTCGAGCTGCGGCTGGAGACCCGTTAGCGGGTCGGCCCCGAGGGGCGGGGAAGGCACGGGCACGGCGCACGACGAAGCCCCGCCCAGCGGCAGCCGCGCCCACGGCCCGGAACGGAAAGGCATGAGCGAGTGGAGTCCACCCATCATCCGGCGGGCACCGACGGCGCGTCGGCGGCGGCCGGTCAGTGTTCCGAGCTGGTCCTGCACATCAACGCGGAGGCGCACCGGCTGACCCTGGACCACCGCACCACGCTCCTGGACGCGCTCCGCGAACACCTCGGTCTCACCGGCGCCAAGAAGGGCTGCGACCACGGACAGTGCGGCGCGTGCACCGTGCTCGTCGACGGACGGCGTGCCAACAGCTGTCTGCTGCTCGCCGTGGCCCAGGGCGGGCGGCGGATCACCACGGTCGAGGGCCTGGCCGACGGGGAGCGGCTGCACCCGCTCCAGGAGGCCTTCATCGAGCGGGACGCCTTCCAGTGCGGCTACTGCACCCCGGGCCAGCTGTGTTCGGCCGTCGGGATGCTGGCCGAGGCGGCGGACGGCTTCCCGTCGCATGTCACCCCGGCCACCGCCGTCTCCGGGACGCCCGTCACGCTCACCGACGACGAGATCCGCGAGCGGATGAGCGGAAATCTGTGCCGCTGCGGCGCCTATCCGCGGATCGTGGACGCCGTCCGGGAGGCCGGTACCGAAGCCGGTACGGCCACCTGGACGGACGGCCGTCCGCCGGGGCAAGGAGCGGCGTCGTGAAGCCGTTCGGGTATCTCCAGGTGGCGAGCGTCGAGGAGGCCCTTCGGGCCGTGGCCGGGCAGCCCGGCGCCCGCTTTCTCGGCGGCGGCACCAACCTCGTCGACCTGATGAAGCTGGGAGTGGAGCGCCCGGAGCTGCTCGTCGACGTCACACGGCTGCCGCTCGACCGCATCGAGGAGCTGCCGGACGGGGGACTGCGGATCGGGGCGATGGTCCGCAACAGCGATCTCGCCGCTGCCGCCCCCGTACGCGACCGCTACCCCGTCGTGTCGCAGGCGCTGCTGGCCGGCGCCTCGGGGCAGCTGCGGAACACCGCGACCACCGGCGGCAATCTGCTCCAGCGCACCCGTTGCCTGTACTTCCAGGACATCGCCAAGCCCTGCAACAAGCGTGCCCCGGGCACCGGCTGCCCGGCCCTCGACGGCGCCCACCGCGACCTCGCCGTACTGGGCCACTCCGAGCACTGCGTCGCCACCCAGCCGTCGGACCTGGCGGTGGCGCTGGCCGCCGTCGACGCCACCGTTCATCTGCGCGGCCCCGACGGCGAACGCAGCGTCCCGGTGACCGACTTCCACCGGCTGCCCGGCGACCGCCCCGACCAGGACACCGTGATCCGGCCCGGCGAACTGCTCACCGCCCTCACCCTGCCCCCCGCGGCACCCGGCGCGCGCTCGCGCTACCGCAAGGCCCGCGACCGTGCCTCGTACGCGTTCGCCCTGGTCTCCGTCGCCGCCGTGCTGGAGGTGCACGACGGCGTCGTACAGCGGGCGGCGCTGGCGTTCGGCGGGCTCGCGCACCGGCCCTGGCGCGCCCGCGCGGCCGAAGAGGTGCTGCACGGCGCGCCCGCCACCGAGGACACCTTCGCCCGTGCCGCCGACGCCGAACTCGCCGCGGCCCGGCCGCTGCGCGACAACGGCTTCAAGGTCCCGCTCGCCCGCAATCTGGCCGTCGGTGTGCTGGCCGGTCTGGCGGACCCGGCCACCGACGGCTGACACCCCCACCCACAGGAGGAAGCCCCGCAACCCCTGCCCCCGTCCCCGACCGAAGGACGCGCGCCATGAGCCCCGCCCCGTTCCCGCTCGGCCCGCCCCCGTACCCCCTGGGCGCGCCGCTCGTCCGCAGGGAAGGCCGTGAGAAGGTCACCGGCACCGCCCGTTACGCGGCCGAACACACCCCGCCGGGCTGCGCCTACGCCTGGCCGGTGCCCGCGACCGTCGCCCGGGGGCGGGTCACCGCCGTGGACACCGCGGCGGCACTGGCGCTGCCGGGGGTGTGCACGGTGCTGACCCATGAGAACGCGCTCCGCCTCGGGGAGGCCGACGACCCGACGCTGTCCCTGCTCCAGGACGACCGGGTGCCGCACCGCGGCTGGTATGTCGCACTGGCCGTGGCCGACAGCCTCGAAGCCGCCCGCGCCGCCGCCGAAGCCGTCCGCGTCAGCTATGCGCCCGAGCCGCACGACGTCCTGCTGACCACCGGTCATCCGCGGATGTACGAGCCCGAGACGGCCAACGGCGGCCATCCCGGGACCCGGGAACGCGGCGACTTCGAGAAGGCGTTCGCCGCCGCGCCGTTCACCGTCGACGCCACCTACACCGTGCCCCCGCTGCACAATCACCCGATGGAGCCGCATGCCTCCACCGCCCGGTGGACCGACGGCCATCTGACCGTCCACGACTCCAGCCAGGGGGCCACCAAGGTCTGCGAAGACCTCGCCGCACTGTTCCGGATCGACACCAGCGAGGTCACCGTCGTCTCCGAGCACGTCGGCGGCGGCTTCGGCTCCAAGGGGACGCCCCGCCCCCAGGTCGTCCTGGCCGCGATGGCCGCCCACCACACGGGGCGCCCGGTCAAACTCTCCCTGCCGCGCCGCGAGATGCCCGCGGCCGTCGGCCATCGCGCCCCCACCGTCCAGCGGGTGCGCCTCGGCGCGGGCGCCGACGGTGTCCTCACCGCCCTGTCGCACGAGATCGCCACCCACACCTCCACCGTCAAGGAGTTCGTCGAGCAGGCCGCGGTCCCGGCGCGCGTCATGTACACCTCGCCGAACAGCCGCACCGTGCACCGCGTCGTCCCGCTCGACGTACCGACCCCCTCATGGATGCGCGCACCGGGCGAGGCCCCCGGGATGTACGCCCTGGAGTCGGCCATGGACGAACTCGCCGTCGCCCTGGACATCGACCCCGTCGACCTGCGGATCCGCAATGAACCGGACACCGAGCCGGACAGCGACCGCGCTTTCAGCAGCCGCCACCTCGTCGGCGCTCTGCGGGAGGGCGCGGAGCGCTTCGGCTGGGCGTCGCGGGACCCGCGCCCGGCCGTACGCCGCCAGGGCGATCTGCTGCTGGGCACCGGCGTCGCCGCCGCCACCTACCCCGTCCTGATCGCCCCCTCCGCCGCCGAGGCGCACGCCGCCGCCGACGGCAGCTACCGGATCCGGATCAACGCCACCGACATCGGCACCGGCGCCCGCACTGTCCTCGCCCAGGTCGCCGCCGCCGCGCTGGCCGTGCCGGAGGACCTGATCCGGATCGAGATCGGCAGCAGCGATCTGCCGCCCGCGATGCTGGCCGGCGGCTCCGCGGGCACCGCGTCCTGGGGCTGGGCGGTCCACCGGGCCGGCATGGAGCTGAGGGCGCGGCTGCGGGACCACGTGGGACCGCTCCCGGCCGACGGGCTGACGGCCGCCGCGGACACCCGGCAGGAGCTCGCCGCGGGGTCCCCGTACGCCCGGCACTCGTTCGGCGCCACCTTCGCCGAGGTCCAGGTCGACACCGTCACCGGAGAGGTCCGGGTACGCCGGCTGCTGGGCGTCTACGCAGCCGGACGCATCCTCAACTCCCGTACGGCGCGCTCCCAGTTCATCGGGGGCATGACCATGGGCCTGGGGATGGCCCTCATGGAGGGGAGCGGACTGGACCCCGCGTTCGGCGACTTCGCCGAACGGGACCTGGCCTCGTACCACGTACCGGCCTGCGCCGACGTCCCGCGCATCGAGGCGTACTGGCTCGACGAGGAGGACCCCCACCTCAACCCCATGGGCAGCAAGGGCATCGGGGAGATCGGCATCGTCGGCACCGCCGCGGCCCTCGCCAACGCCGTACGGCACGCCACCGGCGTCCGGCTGCGGGACCTCCCGCTCACTCCGGACAAGGTCCTGTCCCGGCTGCGGACCGGCCCGGACGGGGCCGGGGCGGGGGACGTCGGCGGTCCGTGATCTGTTGCGGAACCCGCACGGTGGAGTCACCATGACAAATGACCCATACGTGATAAATGCTCACTCTTCGTGTTTCGGGGTTCGTTGGTCCAACGAGGTGAAGGGCGTGAGCCTCGCGGTGAGGAGCCACGACATGACACTTCCCAGCGACCGGCACTACACGGTCGAACTGCATGCTTCGGCGGAGCGTGTGCCGCAGATCCGGCGCATTCTGGCCGCGCACCTGCGGCACTGGGATCTCGAGCTGCATATCCCGCCCGTATGCCGGGGAGTGGCGGAACTCCTGACCAATGTCCATCGCCATATCGGCCCGGACGCCCGGTGCGTCGTCGAACTCCGCTGGAGCGGCCGTCACCTCACGGCCTCCGTCGCGGACGACGGACCACGGCTGCCGAAGCTGCTCAGCGCCGCGGGCGGCGGGCTCTCCAGGGTGGCGGCGGTCAGCGACAGCTGGGGCACCTGTGGCACCCCGGACGGCAAGGTCGTCTGGTTCACCCGCCGGGTCGAGGCCACCCGCAAGACCCCGCTGACGAGCCGCACACCGCTGCGCAGCGTGCCCGACGCGAAGGGCCAGCCGGCGGTGCCGCCGCCCGTACCGGTCGAGCCGCTCGTCGAGCCCGCGCCCGAGGCCGCCGCCGTGGCCGCCGCCGAGGCCGCTCCGGCAGCGTCGTCCGTGGTGTCGCTCGTCTGAACCCACGTCGAGGGGCGCCCGCGCGGCGCCCCGACGGCCCGTGGGTCGTATGAGTGCGGCAACCGGCCCGGGAGCCGCTGGGTCACCCGCTCAGCCCACGGCGCCCTCGGTCCAGGCCCGGCCGAGGATCTCCTCGACGGTCTCGTCCACCGTCTGCCGCGACGTGTCCAGCCACAGTCCGATGTCCCGCCGAGTGCCGTCCCGCAACAGCCGGTCCAGGTCCCGCACGGTCCAGTCGGTCCCGTACGCGGTCTTGGGGCGAGCCGCCTCGCGCGCCTCGACCGCCGCCGGTTCGGGGAGCAGCACGACGACCGCGAGCGGCCTCGTCGTGATGAACCCGGTCATCTCGGCGAGGTGGTCGCCGATGAGGATGTCCTGCGCGATGACGGTGAAGCCGGCCTGCGCGTACGCGTCGGCGCAGTGCGCCGTCAGCCGGTGGCGCAACCGGAGCTGGTCGACGGCGTGCTGCTCCGCGTCGGGCGTCATGGGGACCTGGCCCCGCACGATGTTGCGGCGGAAGGTGTCCCCGCGCAGATGGACGGAGCGGGGCAGGCGCTCGGCGAGCGCCTGGGCCACGGTGGACTTGCCGGCCGCCTGGATGCCGGTGATCACCACGACGCCGCCGTCGTTCCACGGCCCCTGCGGTGTCGGTCGTCCGGGGGTGCTTGAGGTCATGGTGCGGACGTGGCCTTTCTGCCGGGGGCCGGGGGCCGGGACTGTAAGTGCCGTTTCACCCTAAGGGGCTGAGGAATCCCGGGGGAGCGGACGTTGCGGGCCCCCGCGCTCGCCGGCCGCGTCCCGCCGCTCGCGTCCGGGCCCCGGCCGCCGCCCGGCCCGTTGCGTCCCGCTTGCCCGGATTGGTGCCCCGGGCTCTCGCGCGGCGCGCCCGGCAAGGGAGTTCGTCGCACGTACCCCGGTGAGTCATGTCTGTGACATTCCCTCTTCCCCGCGGCTCGTTCCTCTTGGAACACTCTGCTGACCCCAGTTTCCTCACTCTCACATGCATCACCGCACAGCCATCCCTCACCCTTTCGCGAACTCCCCCACACGACATGAGGTCCCCAAAGTCATGCCTGAACTGAATCGGCGGCGTTTCCTCCAGATCGCCGGTGCCTCCGCGGGAGTCTCGGCCCTGTCGAGCAGCATCGCCCGTGCCGCGGCCATCCCCGCCAAACGACGCTCCGGATCCCTCGACGACATCGAGCATGTCGTCGTCCTGATGCAGGAGAACCGTTCCTTCGACCACTACTTCGGCTCGATGAAGGGCGTCCGCGGCTTCGGCGACCCGCGCCCGCTCGTCCTCGAAAGCGGTAAGCCCGTCTGGCACCAGAAGGACGGCGACAAGGAGGTGCTGCCCTACCACCCGGACGCCGAAGACCTCGGCATGCAGTTCATCGAGGGCCTCGACCACGACTGGGCGGGCGGCCACAAGGCCTGGAACAACGGCAAGTACGACAACTGGATACCTGCGAAGACGGCCGGGACGATGGCCCACCTGACCCGCAAGGACATCCCGTTCCACTACGCGCTCGCCGACGCGTTCACCGTCTGCGACGCGTACCACTGCTCGTTCATGGGTGCCACCGACCCCAACCGCTACTACATGTACACGGGCCACGTCGGCAACGACGGCTCGGGCGGCGGCCCGGTTCTCGGCAACGAGGAGCTCGGCTACAGCTGGACGACGTACCCGGAGCGGCTGGAGAAGGCCGGGATCTCCTGGAAGTTCTACCAGGACATCGGTGACGGCCTGGACGCGAACGGCAAGTGGGGCTGGATCGAGGACGCCTACCGCGGCAACTACGGCGACAACTCCCTGCTCTTCTTCAACCAGTACCGCGACGCCAAGCCCGGCGACCCGCTCTTCGACAAGGCCCGCACCGGCACCAACGTCAAGCAGGGCGACGGCTACTTCGACCGGCTCAAGGCCGACGTGAAGGCCGACAAGCTGCCGCAGGTCTCCTGGGTCGCCGCCCCCGAGGCCTTCTCCGAGCACCCCAACTGGCCCGCGAACTACGGCGCCTGGTACGTCTCCCAGGTGCTGGACGCGCTCACCTCCAACCCCGAGGTGTGGAGCAAGACGGCCCTGCTCGTCACCTACGACGAGAACGACGGCTACTTCGACCACGTCCTCCCGCCCTTCCCGCCGGCCTCCGCCGACCAGGGCCTGTCCACCGTGGACACGTCGCTCGACAGCTTCGGCGGCAACGCCAAGTACGCGGCCGGTCCCTACGGCCTCGGCCAGCGCGTCCCGATGATCGTCGTCTCCCCCTGGAGCACCGGCGGTTACGTCTGCTCCGAGGTCTTCGACCACACCTCCATCATCCGGTTCCTGGAGCGCCGCTTCGGCGTGCACGAGCCCAACATCTCGCCCTGGCGGCGTGCCATCTGCGGCGACCTGACCTCGGCTTTCGACTTCGGCCTGGAGAACACCAAGCCGGCCTCGCTCCCCGCCACCGACGGCTACCAGCCGCCGGACAACGAGCGGCACGACAGCTATGTGCCGAAGCCGCCCGCCACCCCCGTGCTGCCCAAGCAGGAGCCGGGCTCCCGGCCGTCCCGCCCGCTGCCGTACGCGCCGTTGGCCGACGGGTCCGCGACCCCCTCCACCGGGCGCTACACCCTCACCTTCAGCGGCGGCGACAAGGCCGGTGCCTGCTTCACCGTCACCGCGGGCAACCGCACCGACGGCCCCTGGTCGTACACCACGGAGGCCGGCAAGAAGATCTCCGACACCTGGAACACGTCCTACTCCAAGGACGTCTACGACCTGTCGGTCTTCGGCCCGAACGGCTTTCTGCGCTCCTTCAAGGGCGACGGCAAGAAGGCCGGTCCCGAGGTGACCGCCCGCCACGACGCGACGGCCGGCCGCCTCGAACTCACCCTGACCAACCACGGCCGCACCGACTGCCACCTCACCGTCACCCACGCCTACGGCGGCGCACACGAGACCTTCACGGTCCGCGCCGGTGCCACCGTCAAGAAGCAGGTCGACCTGCGTGCCAGCAAGCGCTGGTACGACGTGTCGGTCACCTCCGACGGTGACAGCACCTTCCTGCGCCGGTTCGCCGGCCATGTGGAGAACGGCGAGCCGGGCGTGAGCGACCCGGCGATCATCACGGGCTGAGCGGGCGGACGACGTCCGTCCGGCCCGTCGGCACCACCACATGGGGCACCCGTCGTCGTATCGGCGGGTGCCCTGTGGCGTGGGGGCAGCCGGGCCGGTGCCCCCGTACCCGCCGCGGCGGTGTGGTGCGCGCTGCACCACCGCGGCACCAAACGGTCAAACGGTCAGTCGGTCAGCCGTAGTTGCAGCCAGCACGAGAGCCGTACGTCCGGGTGGTCGAGGTCGATCCCGAACAGTTCACGGGCGCGGCGGAGGCGGTACTTGAGGGTGTTGGGGTGCACGGTCAGCCGCCGGGCGGCCTCCCCGACGTTGCCGGCCGCGTCCAGCCAGGCCAGGACCGACGCCGCGTAAGCGGTGTGCCGGGTCCGGTCGTGCTCCCGCATGGCCTCGATACCGGGGTGGCGCAGACGGGGCCGGCGGTCCAGCACGTCGGCGCAGTGCAGCAGCAGGACCCGGGCGTGTACGTCGCCGAGCGCCGCGACACCGGGGGCTTTTGGGTCGGCGGTCGTCACCCGGAGGATGTCGTCCACCTCCGCGCGCAGCGCGGGCAGTTCGGCAGGGTCGTCGGCGGGGCGGCTGACCGCGCAGCGCAGCGGGGTCTCCAGGGTGCGGCCGAGCGCGGCCACGGCCTGTTCGGACAGCCGGCGGGCCTCGGCCTGGCCGGCCCGGGGCAGCAGGACGTACACCGTACGGCCGACGGTGGCCACCGCCGCCTCGGCGTGCACGGCGGCCCAGTGCCGGGCGGCCGCGGCACCCAGCCGGACCGCCTCCGGACCGGTACGGTCAGGTCCGCCCGCGGCCGGCGCACAGCCGAGGAGCGTCAGCGGCGACCCCTCCGGCAGACCGAGCTGGAAGCGGATCTCCTGCGCCGTGCCGTCGCCGCGCAGCGCCGCCCGCAGGGTGTCCTCGCGGGCCCGCAGATCCAGTTCGGCCGAACTGCGGCGGCGCAGCATGTGCAGCGCGGCGAGCCGCGCACCGTCCAGCAGCGCCCGGTCACCGGCCGCATCGAGCCGGGAGTCTCCCTCGATCGCCCAGATGGTGCCCAGCGGCAGATCGCCCGCGCGTACGGCGGCCGCGGCGCGCGGCAGCTCGTCGGGGGCGAGGACCGGCAGCCGCACGACACCGGGCGCGCCGAGCACCTCGCGGTACTGGCGCTGCTGTGCGGGCTCGTCGGGCACCCGCCGGTCCAGGATGCCGCGGCGGCGCAGCTCATCGATGCGCTGGCCCGGCAGGGACGAATACGCCAGCACCCGGTGGTCGAGGTCCTCGATCGCCACCGACCCGCCGATCACCGCGGCAACGGCATTGGCCAGCGCGAACAGCTCCTCGCTGGTACCGCCGAGGCCGGCCGGGTTTGGCGTATCCGTCAGTTCCACGGTCGGACCCTAGGCGATCGCGCCAACGACGGGGAAGGGGGTGGGGCCCAGCATGGTGCGGAGCCGATCCGGGGCCGGAGTCCGACGGGCGCACCGCGCGTCCCCGCTCCCGGCGCGACCCCAGCAAGGAGATTTCCCATGGCCGTCCCGACCACCCCCGCGGCGCCTGCCCCGCCGTCCTCCGACGCCCTGCTCGGGCTGTTCCCGCCCGGCACCACGACGGCACCGGACGGCGGGCTGCGCATCGGCGGATGCCATGTGACCGACCTCGCCGCGCGCCACGGCACCCCCGCGCTGCTCATCGACGAGGGCGCCCTGCGGGACCGGGCCGGCCGCTACGCCGACGGGCTGGCCGCGCGCCGGCCGGACTCGATGGTGGCCTTCGCCTCCAAGGCCTTCCCGTGCACCGCCGTCTACCGGCTGCTCGCCGAGGAGGGCCTCGGCGTCGATGTCGCCAGTGGCGGCGAACTGGCGCTCGCCCTCGCCGCGGGCACCGACCCGGCCAAGGTGATCGTGCACGGCAACGCCAAGTCGGAGAGCTACCTCCGGGCGGCCCTGGAGGCCGGTGTGGGCCTTGTCGTCATCGACAACTTCGACGACATCGACCGGCTGGAACACCTCATGGCCCGGGTCAAGGCCCACGGCCCCGGCCGCCGCGAGCAACCCGTCCTGGTCCGGGTCACCCCCGATGTCCGCCCCGACACCCATGAGGCGGTCTCCACCGGCCAGCGCGGCTCGAAGTTCGGACTGCTGCTGCCCCAGGCGCGCGAGGCGATCGCCCGGCTGCGCGGCAGCGCCCGGCTGCGCCTGGACGGGCTGCATGTGCACATCGGCTCGCAGATCCTCGACACCGAGCCGTTCGTCCGGGCCGTGGCGGCGGTGGCGGAACTCGGCCGGTTTCCCGTGTACGACCTCGGCGGCGGGCTGGGGGCCCGCTATACGTACCACGACCGGCCGCCGGGGATCGAGGCCTACCTCGACGCGCTGACCGCCGCGGCCGACGAGCTGCTGCCGGCCGGCGCCCGGGTCATCATCGAGCCGGGCCGGTCGATGGTCGCGGAGGCCGGTGTCTCGCTCTACCGCGTGGTGTCGGTCAAGCGGTCCGGCGGCGAGACCTTTGTCGCCGTGGACGGCGGGATGGGCGACAACCTCGAAGTCTCGCTGTACGGGCAGCGGTTCGAGGCGACCGTGGCCACCCGGGTGCGGGCCCCCGCCGACGGGCCGCCCGGCGAGTGGTGCCGTGTCGTCGGCCGGCACTGCGAGTCCGGCGATGTGCTCAGCACGGGCGTGTTCCTCCAGGACCCGCGGCCCGGGGACCTGATCGCCGTCCCGGCCACCGGCGCGTACACCTACTCCCTCGCCAACAACTACAACGCGGCCCGCCGTCCACCGGTCGTCTTCTGCCGGGACGGCCGCTCCCGCCCCGTCGTACGACGCGAGACCTACGCGGACCTGATGCGCCGCGACCTGCCCTGACGGACCCCTGACGGACTCCCTGCCCCTCCCCGGATCGAGGCCCCTGTGCGACCCGCTGATGTACTGCCCGGTCAACCACCCCGCGCCCGACCGGGCCTGCGCCACCAACTCCTGCGCCGCAAACCGCCGGAGGCCTTTCTCGCCGAGGCCGCGTCACCGGCCGGCGGCGGACTGCGCCGCACCGTGGGCGCCTTCCAGCTGACCATGATCGGTATCGGGGCGACCGTCGGCACCGGCATCTTCTTCGCCCTCAACGCCGCGGTGCCCGAGGCCGGCCCCGCCGTCCTCGTCTCCTTCGTCATCGGAGCCGTCGCGGCGGCGCTCACCGCCCTGTGCTACGCCGAACTCGCCTCCGCCGTACCGGTCTCCGGGTCCTCGTACTCCTACGCCTATGCCACGCTCGGCGAGTTCGCGGCGTACGCCGTCGGCTGGTGCCTGCTGCTGGAGTACGCGGTCTCCGGTGCGGCCATCGCGGTGAGCTGGGGCCAGTACCTCAACGACCTGACCCAGCGGGTCTTCGGCGTCCAGATGCCGGCGGCGGTCTCCGCCCCTCCCGGTCAGGGCGGCTACCTCAATGTGCCCGGCGCCGTACTGGTGCTGCTGTGCGGACTGCTGCTGGTGCGCGGCGCCAGGGAGTCGGCGCTGGTCAACACCGTGATGGTGCTGCTCAAGCTGGCGGTGCTGGGGCTGTTCGTCACGCTGGGCGCCACCGGCTTCGACCCGGCGCATCTGCACCCCTTCGCCCCGATGGGCATGGCGGGCATCGGGGCCGCCGCCTCCACGGTCTTCTTCTCCTTCATCGGGCTGGACGCGGTCTCCACGGCCGGCGAGGAGGTCCGCAACCCGCGCCGGACGCTCCCGCTCGCCATCATCGGTGCGCTGCTGGCGGTCACCACCGTGTATGTGCTGGTGGCCCTCGTCGGTGTCGGTGCCCAGCCGTGGACCGCGTTCGCGGGCCAGGAAGCGGGGCTGTCGGCGATCCTGGCGAAGGTCACCGGGGCGGGCTGGCCCGGGGTGCTGCTGTCGGCGGGCGCGGTGCTGTCCATCGTCAGCGTCACCCTGGTGGTGCTCTACGGGCAGACCCGGATCCTGTACTCCATGGGCCGGGACGGGATGCTGCCCGCCGTCTTCCACCGCGTCGATCCCCGCACCGGAACCCCGGTGCTCGGCACGGCCCTGGTCAGCGGATTCGTCGCCGTACTGGCCGCGGTCTGCCCGCTCGACGTGCTGGCGGATCTGACCAGCCTCGGCACCCTCGTCGCCTTCGTCGTGGTCTCGGTGGGCGTGATCATCCTGCGCCGTACCGCGCCCGGTCTCGCCCGTGGCTTCAAGGTGCCGGGCTATCCGGTGGTGCCGCTGCTCTCGGTGGCGTTCTGCGGCTATCTGCTCGCCGGACTGCCGCTGCCCACCTACCTCATGTTCGCCGGCTGGCTCGCCCTGGCGCTGGCCGTGTACCTCGGCTACAGCCGGCACCGTTCGCGGCTCCCATGAGCCGCGGGCCGCGGCGACCAGGTTCTCCAGTGCGGCGCGCACCTCGGGCCAGCCGCGGGTCTTCAGGCCGCAGTCGGGGTTCACCCACAGCCGTTCGGCAGGGATGGCACCGAGTCCCTTGCGCAGCAGTGCCGTTGCCTCGTCCACGTCCGGTACGCGCGGCGAGTGGATGTCATAGACACCGGGCCCCACCTCGCGCGGATAGCCGGCCGTGGCGAGCTCCCCGGCGACCTGCATATGGGAGCGGGCCGCCTCCAGGCTGATGACATCGGCGTCGAGAGCGTCGATGGCCTGAAGGATGTCGCCGAACTCCGCGTAGCACATGTGGGTGTGGATCTGGGTGTCCGGGCGGACCCCGCTGGTGGTGAGGCGGAACGCCTCGGTGGCCCAGGCCAGGTACTCCGCATGGCCGGCGGTGCGCAGCGGCAGCGTCTCGCGCAGCGCGGGCTCATCGACCTGGATCACCGAACTCCCGGCTGTTTCCAGGTCGTTCACCTCGTCCCGCAGGGCGAGCGCCACCTGCCGGGCGGTCTCGCCGAGCGGCTGGTCGTCGCGGACGAAGGACCAGGCGAGCATGGTGACCGGACCGGTGAGCATGCCCTTGACGGGCCGGTCGGTGAGCGACTGGGCGTACGTCGTCCAGCGGACCGTCATCGGCTCGGGGCGGGAGATGTCCCCGGCCAGGATCGGCGGGCGGACGTAGCGGGTGCCGTAGGACTGCACCCAGCCGTGCTGGGTGGCCAGGTAGCCGGTGAGCTGCTCGGCGAAGTACTGGACCATGTCGTTGCGCTCGGGCTCGCCGTGCACCAGGACGTCGATGCCGGCCTTTTCCTGGAAGCCGAGGACGTCGCGGATCTCGGTCTTGATGCGCTCCTCGTACCCCGCGGTGTCGATCCGCCCGGCCCGCAGATCGGCGCGGGCGGTGCGCAGTTCGGCGGTCTGCGGGAACGAGCCGATGGTGGTGGTCGGCAGCAGCGGCAGCCCCAGGTGCGCGCGCTGGGCGGCGGCGCGCTCGGCGTACGGCTGCGAACGGCGGCCGTCGGCGTCGGTGACGGCCGCGGCACGGGCGCGCACCGCCGGGTCATGGGTGAGCGCCGAACCCGCCCGGGAGGACAAGTCCGCGCGGTTGGCGGCGAGTTCGGCCGCGATGGAGCCGGTGCCCTGGGCCAGGCCACGCGCCAGCGTCACGACCTCCGCGGTCTTCTGCCGGGCGAAGGCCAGCCAGCGGGCGATCTGCGGGTCGATGTCCCGCTCGGCGGCGGCGTCCAGCGGCACATGCAGCAGCGAGCACGAGGACGAGACATCGACCCGGTCGGCCAGGCCGAGGAGGGTCCCCAGCGTGGCCAGCGACTTCTCGAAGTCGTTGATCCACACATTGCGGCCGTTGACGACACCGGCCACCAGCCGCTTGCCGGGCAGCCCGCCGACCGCCGCCAGATCACCGAGGTTGCCGGCCGCGGCACCGGTGAAGTCCAGCGCCAGTCCGTCGACGGGCGCCTTGGCCAGCACGGGCAGCGCCTCGCCCAGCCGGTCGAAGTACGAGGCGACCAGCAGCCGCGGGCGGTCGCCGAGCGTGCCGAGATCGCGGTAGGCGCGGGCCGCGGCGTCCAGCACGGCGGGGGAGCGGTCCTGCACCAGCGCCGGTTCGTCCAGCTGCACCCAGTCGGCGCCGGCCGCCCGCAGATCGGCGAGCACCTCGGCGTAGACGGGCAGCAGCCGGTCGAGCAGCGTCAACGGGTCAAAACCGGCCGCGACACCGGGCGCGGGCTTGGCCAGCAGAAGATAGGTCACCGGCCCGACGAGGACCGGGCGGGCGCTGAGGCCGAGACCGAGTGCCTCCGTCAGCTCGGCGACCTGCTTGGCGGAGTCCGCGGCGAAGACCGTGTCCGGACCCAACTCCGGTACCAGGTAGTGGTAGTTGGTGTCGAACCACTTGGTCATCTCCAGCGGCGCCACGTCCTGCGTGCCGCGGGCCATCGCGAAGTAGCCGTCCAGAGGGTCGGCGGCCACCGCGGCGCGGTGCCGGGCGGGGATCGCGCCGAGCATCACGCTGGTGTCCAGGACGTGGTCGTAGTACGAGAAGTCGCCGGTCGGCACCTCGTGGACACCGGCCTCGGCGAGCTGCTGCCAATTGCCGCGGCGCAGCTCGGCGGCGGTGCCGCGGAGGGCGTCGGCGCCGACGCGGCCCTTCCAGTAGTCCTCGATGGCCTTCTTCAGTTCACGGTGCTGCCCCTGACGGGGATAGCCGTGCACGGTGGCGTGTGCTGCCGCGGCTGCGGACGTGCTGGTCACGGAACTCTCCTTCGCGAGTGTGTCTCCATGGACCCCGGGGACGGGTCGAGGACGCGAAGGGACGGCAAACCGGACGGACCCCGGCGCATTGCCGCCGTGTGATGCCCGTCTGATGTCCGCCGACCCGCCCTCGAGGTCACCGAGATCTCCCCGCGCACCGGTCGCGCGGGGGCACTGGCAGGTCTTCGGACTCGCGGGCACGTCCGCCGAAGGCGGACATCTACTGGCCGTCGCTTCCCAGACCCGGCCGGGCCCAGTGCGTATGACGGCGGTCGTTCCCACTCACCGCTGCGGGGCAGTCCCGGATTTCCACCGGGTTCCCTCTTGCGACGCGCCTGCCTGGCGGGCAGGGCGAACCAGTTGCTGCGGCCACCCTAGGGCATGCCGTCAACGCCCCTCCCGGCCCGTGCCCCGGCCGCGGCCGGAACCGGACGCCGCCGCCGGGCCGCGTCTTGCGCTGGAGCGCGCTCCAGCTCCTAGCGTGAGCGCACCACAGGAGAGCTGCCCCGATCGAAGGGAACCACGTGCGCTACACACTGTTCGGCAGGACCGGTCTGCGGGTGAGCGAGCTGAGCCTGGGCACCATGACCATCGGCGAGGACTGGGGCTGGGGCGCGGACAAGGACACCAGCGGCCGGATCCTGGACGCGTATGCGGACGCGGGCGGCAACTTCATCGACACCGCCAACAACTACACCGAAGGCGCCTCGGAGCGGATCCTGGGGGAGCTGCTCGAAGGCCGCCGGGACAGCTTCGTCCTGGGGACCAAGTACACCTGCGCGACCCGCAAGGGCGAGGTGAACGCGGCGGGCAGCCACCGCAAGAACCTCGTCCGGTCGGTGGAGACGAGCCTGGACCGGCTGCGCACCGACCACCTCGATGTGCTGTGGGTGCACGCACGGGACAACTTCACGCCCGTGGAGGAGGTGATGCGGGCGCTGGACGACGTGGTCCGGTCCGGGAAGGTGCTCTACGTCGGCGTCTCGGACTGGCCGGCCTGGGAGATCGCGCAGGCCAACACCCTCGCCGAGCTGCGCGGCTGGACCGCGTTCGCGGGCTCGCAGCTGCGCTACAACCTGCTGGAGCGGACCCCGGAGCGCGAACTGCTGCCCCAGGCCCGCGCCTTCGACCTGGCCGTGCTGGCCTGGGCGCCGCTCGCGGCGGGCCGGCTCACCGGCAAGTACCGCCGTGGTGAGACGGGCCGGCTGGATGTCGTCGGCGAGGACGGCCGGCTCGACGACCACGCCGAGGAGACCGTCACCGCGGTGCTGGAGATCGCCGAGCAGGGCGGCTGGAGCCCGGCGCAGGTGGCGCTGGCGTGGCTGCGCAGCCGGCCCGGCAACATCATCCCGATCGTCGCCGCCACCAAGGAGAGCCAGCTCCTCGACAACCTGGCCGCCGTCGATGTCACGCTGGACGCCGACGCGCTGGCGCGGCTCGACCGGTGCAGCGCGGTGCCGCTGGGCTTCCCGCACGACTTCCTGCGGGAGCCGGGCATCACCGAGAACGTCTACGGCGACCGCTGGTCCGAGATCGATGACCGGCGCTCCACGTACCGCCGTACGACGAGCGAGATCTGCTGACCCGTACGTATCGCCGCGTACGGTGCCACGTCGCCGCCCCGGCGGCCGGCTGCCCGGTACGCCGAACGCCGCCGCCCGGATGGCCGGGCGGCGGCGTCTGCGGTCTAGTGAGGTGGGTGTGGCCCGCGCGGGCCGGACCGGCCGGACCGAAGGAGACGGACGCCCGATGAGGAAGATCGCCAGGACGGCTGTCGCCGCGGCCACCGCCGCCTTGTCCGCCGCGGACCCCGCGGCGTCCACCCGTACATGAAGGCCTCGCCCACCGTCCGCCGGCCCGGCTGCCGTCGCTCACCGTGAGGCCGGGAGAAGCCGTGGCACTGGACAACTCCGTACCGGAGCGCGGGCGGCCCCGCCGGGTCGCCCGCGGTGTCGCGCGGCTGCTGGCGGCGGCCGGGCTGGCCGTGGACGCCTACGTCCACGCCCGGCTCGCCGGCCGGTACGACGAGGTCACGGCAACCCTCGGCCAGGGCCTGCTGTTCCGCGTCGACGCCGCACTGGCCGTGCTCGCCGCCCTGCTCGTGCTGACCTGGCGCCGCCCGGCGGCCGACACCTTCGCCTGGCTCGTCGCGACGGGCGGGCTCGCGCTGCTGCTCCTCTACACCTACGTGGATCTCGGCGCGCCGGGGCCGTTGCCGGACATGTACGAACCGGGCTGGAGCGGCGAGAAGAAGCTCGCCGCCCTGGCCCAGGCCGTCGCCGCCCTGGCCACCGTCTTCCTGCTGCTCACCCGCCCCCGCGTCCTCGGCAGGCACCGCAGATGAGCGTCCCGCGCAGGGTCAGTGCGTCAGCGCGCTGCGCTGCTGCCACTGCTCCCAGCTCTCCTGCCAGACCTCCAGGCCGTTGCCGACGTCGGTCTTGTTGGTGTTGGCGGTGCCCTTCACCTCGACCGTGGAGCCGATCGGCAGGAAGTCGTAGATCCTCTTGGCGTCCGAGGTCGTCATGCCGAAGCAGCCGTGGCTGTTGTTCTCCACACCGATCGACTTGTTCCACGGGGCGGAGTGCAGGAAGGTCCCGGACGCGGTGAGGTGGGTGACCCACTTGGAGGGCAGGCTCCACTCGTCGCCGTGGCCGATGGTGGCGGAATCCATCGTCTCGGCCGCGTTCTTGCTGCGTACGGTGTGCACCCCGCCGCGGGTCGGGTCCTGCGGGGAGCCCGCGGAGCCGGTGATGCTGCCGACGCTCTTGCCGTTCTCGTACATCGTCAGCGTGTGCGAGGGCACATCGATGACGGCCTTGTGGTCGGCGCCGATGCGGAAGCCGAAGTCGTAGTCGCGGGCGAACCAGCCGCCGTCGTCACCGGAGTTGATCCCGGACAGGGCGCCCTTGACGGAGACCTTGGTGCCGGACGGCCAGTAGTCCTTGGGACGCCAGTCGATCCGGTCCTTGCCGGAGTAGTCCTTGACCCAGCCCCAGGCGCCCTGCACCTTCGGCTGGGTGGTGACCTTCAGCGCCTTCTCGATGTCGGCGCGCCGGTCCTTCGCTATCGGGTGGTCGAAGAGGATCGACACCGGCATTCCGGTGCCCACCGTCTGCCCGCCGCCGGGGGTGTTGGTGAGCTTGTTGACCTTGTCGGCCCGCTCCGTGGTGAACTTCGACGTGGCGGAGGATTCCTTGCCCTGCGTCGACTTGGTCCTGGTCTGCACCGTGTAGGTGGTCTGCGGCTTGACCTTGCCGTCCGACTTCCATGACGCGCCGTCACCGGCGAGCCGCCCGGCGACCGTGCCGCCCTTGTCGTCCTTGACCTCGACCGAGGTGAGCTTTCCGCCGTCGGCCCGCACGGATATCTCGGAGCCGAGCTTGGCCGAGGTGTTTCCGGCGGCCGGGGTGACGGTCACCTTCGCCGCGGGCTGGTCCGACTTCGACGCGTCGGCACCCGACCCGCACGCGCTCAACAGCGTGCCCGCCGCTATCAGAGCGGGTATCAACCGGGCGGGGTGGCGACGTGATCCGGCGTACACGGGGATCCCTCCAAAGCAGAACAACTGACAGTGGCGGGGCCCGGTCCCGTGCGGGGATATCCGTCCAGGGCCGTCGATGCGCCCGCCGCATGTACAGAGGGTTTGTCTGCTTCGGTGGTTGTCCGGTGTGCCGGATCATTAGGACACAGTTCGATTTCGGAGACATGACGAAGCGGCGGGCGGCCTGCCGGCTGCCCGCCGCGCTCCCGTATGCGGCCTGCCTCAGCTGGACGGCGGTGTGTCGCCGCCTCCCGGCTGGGTGACTTCGCCCCCGTGTGACCCGCTGCTGCCCGGTGTCCCCCCGCCGGTCGAGCCGCCGGTTGCGTCTCCGCCGGTCGTGCCCTCGGAGGCGGTCGGGGACTGGTCGCTCGGCCCGCCGGTGGTGTCGGACCCTCCGGTGTCCGCCGGTGACTCGGGGGAGGCCGTGCCGGTGTCCGAGCCCGGGGGGCCGGATGTCCCCGTCGAGGTCTCACCGGCCGACGGCGAGCCGTTCGGCGGGGACTCGGAGGTCGTGGGCCCGCTGGGGGTTTCGTCCGGCGGAGCCGTCGGGGTGTCCGTGGTGCCGGTGCTGCCCTCGGGGCGCTTGAACCACTTGCCCGTCTTCGGGTCGCGCAGCACGAATTCCTTGATCTTGGTCTTCGCGGGCTTGACGACGACCGCGTTCGAGGGCTCGTATCCGGGCCACTTGGTACCGACCGTCTTCACATTGCCCTGGAGGGGAGTCGGCTCCGTGAGCGGATTCCCGCACTTGCAGCGCACCCGCGGCACCCCGTACGAGTCGACCATGACCGCCGTGCCGGCCTGGAGGACCGACTGGAAGGCGGTGGCCTTGCCGTCCTTGAAACCGTGGTTGGTGACCCGGGTGTCGTAGGCCAGCTGTAGGGGCGTCAGCGACCGCAGATAGGACGGGACCTGACCCGGCTTCCTGCCCAGGACCCCGGCGAACGCCTGGTTCCGCTCGGGGCTGCCGGTCAGATACGTGATCTGCTTCTCGACATCACAGCTCGCACTGTTCCGGGTACCGCCGTAGAGGCCGGGCGTCGCGCCCTCGAAGGTGCTGTTCCCGCCGCCGGACGGCTTTCTGGGCTTGGCGGACGAGGTCGGGGAGGAGTCGTTCGCCGTCGACTTGGTGACCGGGTCCTGGCCGGTCGAGGCGGCCGGTTCGGCGAACACCTCGCTGGTGCCGGAGCTCGGCCGGGTGAGCACCATCGTCACGATCACTGCGGCGACCACGGCGGCCGCGATGATGGCGACCCGCGGCGCGGACCGCCACCAGGGCTTGCCGCCCCCGGCCGCCCCGCCTGCGCCGCCGCCCCCGCCGCGCCCGGAACCGCCGCCTCCGCCCCCGCCGCCTCCGTCGCCCTCACCGGGGCCGCCCGGGGGAATGCGGGATCCCGGCTCGGTGGGCTCCTCCGGCGGTGTCCGCCCCGGTGCCGGGCCCACCTGCGTGGGCTCGTACGACGGTTCGGAGGACGGGCCGGACAGCGGGCCCGACGGGGGGCCGGTCGGGTGGCTGTCAGGCGGCGGTGGAGATGTCACGGGTCCCTCTTCCGACGCTGGCGGGCCATCCGGCGGTGCGAATTTTGCCCGTTTTTGTCAATGTCCAGACCATTGTGTGCCCGGGTGTGATGCCGTCCGCAAGCGGGGTGGCGCGCCGCTGCTTACGGTGGTGCGTGCATGCCGTGAATGCTGGACATGTACAGAGTTGGGCTCATTGCCCCGCTGTGACGGATGGCCAGAAGTCCGTGCATGTCGGCCGAGAGGTCCTTCCAGACGGATCGTGGGTACGCGGTCCCGTGACCGGCAGGAGAGAGCGTGAGCCAGATGCGAGGCCCCGCGCCGGACGGTTCGCCGGGCCCGGTCCGCCGCCACGGCGCACCGCCCGCCGTACTGGCCTGGGCACAAGCGCTCGGCGCGGCCGTGGCGGGCCTCGTCACCATGCTCGTGGTCGCCGCACTCGGCCTGTGGGCGGCGGGCGCGGCGGACCTTCCCGGCGGTGCGTTCCCCTCCGTGGTCGCGGCCACGGTGCTGGTCGCGGCCGGCGGTTCGGTCGGTCTCTACGGCGACGTCGGCAACCTCGCGCAGGCCGATGCCGCGCTCGACGTCGTACCGCTGTCGGTCACGCTCGCCGGCGCGCTGGTGACCGCCGCCGTTTTCCTGCTGCCGCTGCGCCACCGGGCGGTGGCCGGCACCCGGGAGCTGCTCGCCCGGATCGCCCGAACGGCGGTGTGCTGGCTGGTGCTTCTGCTGCTGCTCACGCTCGCCGCCCGGCACAGCTTCCGGATCTCCGTCGGCAACGGCCTCGCCGAACAGCTCGGCGCCGAGCTGGGCGCCACCCCCACCCTCGGCTTCCGCGCCGATGTGCCCGCGACGCTCGGGTTCGGGCTGCTGTGGGTGCTGGCGCTGCTCGTGCTGACCTTCGTCGTCTCGCGCCGGGCCCCGCTCTCCTCCCGGCTGCTGCACTTCCAGGATTCCGTACGGCCGCCCGCCTTCGCGATGCTGATGACACTGCTCGGCTATGTCGTGATCGGTCTGGTCGCCGGCATCGTCGAGCTCTGCACCAACGGGCGCCCGGCCCAGACCCTCGCCGTCATCTTGCTCGGACTGCCGAACCTCGCCTGGATGGCGCTGGGCATCGGCACCGGCGGCGCCTGGGTGGGCCATGTCGACAAAGCCATCGGACTGCCCCTGCCGCCCGCCCTCGCCGAGGCGCTCCGCGCCGACGGGCAGCGGACCCTCGACCTCGGCTCGCTCTCCCGCTACGACGGCCGGGTCTGGTACCTGGTGGCGGTGGCGGCCGTGGTGCTGCTCGTCGCCGCCTTCACCGCGGCGGTCCGCTCCCCGGCCCGGCGGCCGGCCTGGCGGCACGCCGTCGAGATGGCCGTGGCACTGGCGCTCACCCTGCTCATCGTCGGACTGCTCACCCGGATCTCCGCCCACTACGGACTCTCCCTGATCGGCCTCGGCGACCTCGGCGGCGACCTGGGCGGCAAGATCACCCTCGACCCGCAACTGCTCCGGCTGGTGGGCGTCGGCCTCGCCTGGGGGCTGGTCACCGGCTTCGTCGGCAGCGTGTCGGCCCGGCGGGTACGGCATCCGGGCGAGGTACGGGAGGCGGACGAGGCGCGGGAGCGCTAGGGGGCGGCGACCCGATCTCCGGTGGACCCATGAAGTGCGGGCGCCGCAGTGCCGGGACGCCGTGTGGCGCGGGAGCCGTAGCAGCCCCTGACTACCCCGCGCGGCCCGGGAACATCGGGGTCGCCCAGCGCGGCGGTGGCGGGGGAGCGGCGCTGCGCCGGCCGCCCGGGTCCGCCTGGGCGTCCACCTGTGTCATGGCGTGCTCGGGCGGGGTGCCCGCGGCCGCCCCGGGGGCAGCGGTCCGCCCGGCCGCGCGCAGCGCCGCCACAAACCCCCGGCAGGTCTCGTAGCGGTCCTCGGGCACCTTGGCCAGGGCTTCGGCGAAGACCGCGTCGACGGCCTCCGGCAGATCCGGGCGCAGCTCGGTGGCTGCCGGCGGCGGATCGTACTGGTGCGCCCACAGCAGTGCCATGTCGTCATCGCGCCGGAACGGCGGTGCCCCCGTCAGCATCTCGAACAGGACGCAGGCCAGGCTGTAGACGTCGCAGCGGCCGTCCACCGGGCGGCCGGAGATCTGCTCGGGCGCCACATAGTCGAGCGTGCCGACGAACTGGCCGACGCTGGTGAACCCGGTCAGCGACAGGGACTTCTTCGTCAGCCCGAAATCGGTGAGATAGGCGTGCTCGGGGCGGTCGCTGTCGGTGCCCTCGGCGATGAGGATGTTGCCCGGTTTGACGTCCCGGTGCACCAGGTCGTGTGCATGGGCGGCGTCCAGCGCGGAGGCGACCTGGAGGGCGATCCGGCAGGCGGTCTCCAAAGACAGCGGTCCGTCGCGGTCGAGCAGCGCCCGCAGATCCCGCCCCCGGACGTAGCGCATCGCGATGTAGAGCACGCCGTCGGTCTCCCCGGCCTCGAAGACCGGCACGATGTGCGGGTGGTCGATCGCCGCGGCCACCCGCGATTCATGGGCGAAGCGCTGGCGGAAGGTGTCGTTCCGGGCGAGCTCGGGCGCCAGCAGCTTCACCGCCACGGTACGGCCGAGCCGCAGATCTTCCGCGCGGTAGACCACCGCCATCCCGCCCCGGCCGATCTCGTCCTGGAGCAGGTACTCGGCGATCCGGCGCCCGCTCAGCCCTGAGGAGTCGGGAGCGGTGGACCGCTCCTGGCGCTGGTGGGGCGCTTCCCGCTCGTCGTTGTTCACCGGAGGTCACCCACGGGGTTCGGTGGCTGCGGCGGGGACTCGCCGGGGCGCACGGCCCGGGTCCGGTCGGGGTCCGGCGGGGGCGGCGGGGCCGGCTGACCGTCCGACGGACGCGGCGCATCGGCTTCCGGCCCGGAACCGGACCCGGTTTCGGTCTTCGGCTCGGCCGCTGCCCCTGCCCCGGCCCCGCGCTCGGCCCCGTTCCCGCGCTCCGTCCCGTTCCCGATCTCCGTCCCGCTCCCGGCGTCGCCCGGCGGGTCGGGGAGGGCGGCCGGTTCGACGGGTTCGGCCCGTTCGGCCGGGTCCGCCGCCCCTCCCGGCTCGTCCTGTTCCCCGGAGCTCGCCCCCGACGCCGCTCGCTCCCCCGACCGCGACGACGGCCCCGCCGTCACCGCGTACGTCTGCAACGACACCCCGTCGCAGAAGCACCACCGCTCGTGCCGTGCGTCGTACAGCCACACCGCATCGCCGTCCACGACCACCCCCAGCCGGGTGCCCCGGGTGCGCCGGGTGAACGACTCGCCGTCCAGCCGGCCGGCGGCCAGTTCCTCGATCAGCTGCCGGTAGCGGCTCAGGTCGCTCTCCACCGCGCCCAGCAGCGGACGGGGGTCCGCGGTCCGGGCGGCGGGCTGAGCCGCGGCCGGCGGCTCGTGCGGTACGGACAGCAGCAGCCGGCCGTCCACCCAGGCCGACCAGCCGTTGGAGCACAGTGCGCGCGCCCAGTCGCCGCGGCGCTCGACGACCTGGACCGGCAGCAGCGGATCGAGCGGCGCGGTCGGCCGGGTGGTGTCCGGCGCCGTCCAGGTCGCCATCCCTTCCGGGGGGACGACATGGCTGGGGAGGAACTCGGGCGCGGTCACAGGCGGCTCCTCGGCGCTACTTGCGCATGATTTCGGGCTCGCGCCGCCGCAGCAGCTTGGTGACCACGAATCCCAGGAGCAGTGAGAGCACGACCATCATGCCCATGTTCAGCAGCCAGGTTCCCGGACTGTGCTGGAACAACGGGTCCGAGGTCCCCTGCGGGACGAGGCGGTGCAGATCGATGGTGCCCGCCATGGCCCCCAGCGCCCACCGGGACGGCACCAGCCATGCCAGCTGCTCCAGCCCTGGTACGCCGTTCAGTTTGAGCAGCGCGCCGCAGAACACGACCTGGATGATCGCGAGGAGGACCAGCAGCGGCATGGTGACCTCCTCCTTCCGCACCAGCGCGGACACGAACAGGCCGAGCATCATGGCGGTGAAGGCCAACAGGGCCACCGCGAGGGTGATTTCGAGCAGTGGCGGCAGCAACACACCCTTGCCGCCCGGTGCGTGCAGTTGGACGCCGAACAGCGCCACCAAGGTCAGCACCACGGCCTGGACGATCGTGATGACACCCAGGACCAGCACCTTGGACATCAGATACGCCGAGCGGGACAGGCCGACGGCTCTCTCCCGCTGATAGATCGTCCGCTCCTTGACCAGCTCACGCACCGCGTTGGCGGCGCCGGTCAGCACCGCTCCCACGCACAGGATCAGCAGCGCGTTGATCGCGGCCGAGCCCTTGGCGAGCGAGGACCCGGCCAGGGCGTGCGCCATCGCCCCCATCACGAAGGGCAGCGCGACCATGATGATCAGGAAGGTCCGGTCGGCGGTCAGCGCCGCCGCATAGCGCCGGACCAGCGTGTTGAGCTGCTTGCCCCAGCTCTGCGCCTTGGGCGCGGCCACCGGCCCCCGCGGCGCCTCGGGGGGACGCAGCGGCTGATGGGAGTCCCCGGTGATGTAGCGCCGGTGCAGCGGCGAGGCGCGGAACTCACCTTGCCAGTCACGCTCCTTGTCGTTCTCGAAGGCCTCGAACGCCTCCGGCCACTGCTCGTACCCGAAGTACGCCAGCGCCTCGTCCGGCGGCCCGTAGTAGGCGATCGTGCCGCCCGGCGCCAGGACCAGCAGCCGGTCGCAGACATCCAGGCTCAGCACGCTGTGGGTGACGACGATGACCGTCCGGCCGTCGTCCGCCAGGCCGCGCAGCATATGCATGACGGAGCGGTCCATGCCGGGGTCGAGACCGGAGGTCGGCTCGTCGAGGAAGAGCAGCGACGGTTTCGTCAGCAGCTCCAGGGCCACGCTCACGCGCTTGCGCTGGCCGCCCGAGAGGCTGTGGATCGGCTGGTTCACCCGCTGTTCGAGGCCCAGTTCATGGATCACCTCGTCGACCCGCGCCTGCCGCTCGGCCTTCGCGGTGTCCTCGGGGAAGCGCAGTTGCGCGGCGTAGCCGAGCGCCCGGCGGACGGTCAGCTGAAGATGCAGGATGTCGTCCTGCGGGACGAGTCCGATGCGCTGGCGCAGCTCGGCGTAGTCGCGGTAGAGGTCACGGCCGTCGTAGAGCACCGTGCCGTGGTCCGCGGGGCGCAGCCCGGTCAGCGCGTTGAGCAGCGTCGACTTGCCCGCGCCACTGGGTCCGACGACGGCCAGCAGCGACTTCTCGCCCACCGGGAAGGACACCTTGTCCAGCAGCGTCTTTCTGCCCTTGTCGACCTGTACGGCCAGGTCCTGCACGTCCAGCGAGACCTCGCCGGTGTCGATGAACTCCTGGAGTTCGTCGCCGACCAGCGCGAACGCGGAGTGGCCGATGCCGACGATGTCGCCGGGGATCATCGGCGCCCGGTCCACCGCCCGGCCGTTGAGGTAGGTGCCGTTGTGGCTGCCCAGGTCGACGATCTCGAAGCCCTCCGGGCCCGCCCGCAGCTCCGCGTGCCGCCGGGAGACCGTGAGGTCGTCGACGACCAGGTCGCTGTCGGGCGCGCGGCCGATACGGGTGATCCGGGCGGCTGGCAGCGGCCGTACCGCGCTGGGGCTGCGGAAGGTGCGGGTGCCGGCGGGATACGAGACGGCGGAGGGCCGCTCGACCCGGGTCGGCGGCGGTGCCTCCCGGGGCGGTGACACCCCGGAGAGCACCGCGCACGGGCCGTCCGCGGGGTTGCCGAACCGGATCACACTGCCCGGTCCGATATCGGTCTCCTGCACCCGCCGCCCGTCGGCGTAGGTGCCGTTCGTGCTGCCCTCGTCCTCCACCGTCCAATGGCCGGATCTGGTGCGCAGCACGGCGTGATGCCAGGAGACCCGGGCGTCGCTCATGACGAGTTCGCTCTCGGGGTCCCGCCCTACGTGATAGACGCGGCTGGGATTCATCACCTGGGTGCTGCCGTCGGACTCGACGACAAGTTCCGGTGCGGTGGGCGCATCCTGCCGCTCAGCCATACCGAAATGCTACGGCGGCGGACCGGGCCCCGCCTGTTGGCGCACACGTCGCCGCGGCATACAAAGCCCGTTCTCAAAACGGGATTTCGGTGCATGATCCCCTTTTGTGTGAGCGAATACGACCGGTTACTCGCGAGAAACGGTGCAGGTCAACTAAGGTGAACCGCTCCGATTAGTCCCACCTGTAAATTCCATGGAAATGCCGGAATTTGCCGCGCTGATCGACGGAAGTCCTGCCGAACCAGGACGCACAGTGCAGCGCAGGGCTACGTGGTGTCGGCAACACCGCTCAACGTCGGCTTTGTAAGACCCAGCCGGCCCGTCCGTCCCCGGGGATGCGACGGTGCCGGTTCCTTCTTATTCACCTACCTCGCGAAGGCAAGGCAGAGATGGCACGAGTCTCCCGACAAGAACCCCAGCAGTTCTCCCGCCAGCAGGCCCACCCCGTCGACGAGGTGCTCCCCGTCGGCAAGCTCACCCTCTACGGTTTCCAGCACGTCCTCGCTTTCTACGCGGGAGCGGTGATCGTCCCGATCGTCCTCGGGAACGCCCTGGGCCTCTCCCACGAGGAGCTCGTCTATCTGATCAACGCGGACCTGCTGACCTGCGGTGTCGCCTCGATCATCCAGGCCCTCGGGATCTGGAAGATCGGCGCCCGGCTGCCGCTGGTCCAGGGGGTCACCTTCACCGCGGTCTCGCCGATGATCGCCATCGGCCTGGGCGCGGGCGGCGGCACCGCCGGACTGCTCGTCGTCTACGGCGCGGTGATCACCGCGGGCATAGCGACCTTCCTGTTCGCGCCGTTCTTCAGCAAGTTGGTGAAGTACTTCCCGCCGGTCGTCATCGGCACGATCCTCACCATCATCGGCCTCACCCTGATCCCGCAGGGCCTCCAGGACGCGGCCGGCGGTGCGCAGTTGATCGGGCACCCCGGTTACGGCGATCCCAAGAACCTCGCCTATGCGCTGGGCACCCTGCTCTTCGTCCTGCTCGTGGTCCGGCTCGGGAAGCCGTACTTCAGCAGTCTGGCCGTCCTGCTCGGCCTCGTCGCCGGTACCACGGTCGCCTGGCTCTTCGGCGATGTGGACTTCAGCGCGGTGCAGAGTGCCGACTGGTTCGGTGTCAGCACGCCCTTCCACTACGGAATGCCGAAGTTCGAGCTGTTCCCGATCATCGCCATGGTCGTCGTCATGCTGATCACCATGGTGGAGACCACCGGAGACGTCTACGCCATCGGGGAGATCACCCGCAAGAAGGTCGACAACAACACCGTCGCCAACGCCCTGCGCGCCGACGGTGTCGCCACCGTCCTCGGCGGTGTGTTCAACTCCTTCCCCTACGTGGCCTTTGCCGAAAACATCGGCCTGGTGCGGATGTCGAAGGTCATGAGCCGGTTCGTGGTGGTCGCGGCCGGCGGCTTCATGATCATTCTGGGGCTGCTGCCGAAGGCGGGCAGTGTGGTGGCCGCGATTCCGCATCCGGTGCTCGGCGGCGCCGCGATCGCGATGTTCGGCATGGTCGCCGCGGTCGGTATCCAGATCCTGGGCAAGGTGGATCTGCGCGAGGAGCGCAACGCCCTGATCCTGGCCGTCAGCCTCGCCGCCGCGCTGCTGCCCAACGCGGTCGAGCCGTTCTTCGCGCGGATGCCGGAGGACGTCCGGGCGGTCCTCAACAGCGGGATCACGCTGGGCAGTCTGACCGCCGTCCTGCTGAACCTCTTCTTCAACGTCTTCACCCGCCGCAGCACGATGGAGATCGACTGGGACGACATCGAGCAGGACGAGCCGGCTGAGGCGCACGGTCCGACCGGTGCGCACGAGCCGGCCGGCACCCCCGGGCCGGCGGGTCCGTACGAGCCGCAGAGCCCGCAGCCTCCGCAGGGCCTCTACCCGCCGGGTCCGCAGAGCCCGCAGCACCCGCAGGGCCCGCAGTACCCGCCGGGTCCGGCCGGACCGCAGGGCCCGCCCTGGGGGACCCCCACCCACTGAGCCGGGAACGGCCGCGGGGGGGGAGGGAGCCGTTATCCCGGCCCCTCCCCGCCCGCTTCCGTCGGCGCCCTCGCCGCTCCCGTCAGTGGGTGGGCACGCTGTTGAACGGCGGTGCCTCGCCCGCATCCCCGATCAGGTCCCAGAAGTGGTCGACCAGCCGGCGCAGATACGCCGAGCGCTCCGCCGCGACCTCCTTGAGCCGGGAGTCGTCGTTCCGCGCCACCACATGCCCCATGTAGCGCTCGGAGAACTCCGCGAACTCCGCATGCATCGTGCGCAGGGCGTCGCTCACCCGGGTCTTGTTCAGCGTGGTGATCTTCGCGATCGCCCCTACCTGTGCCTTCCAGCGTCCGTCGATGGCCGACCGCAGATGCCCGGCCAGCTCCTCGTCGTGGCCCATCACCCCGATCAGCTTGCGCAGCGACAGCCCCAGCGCCTCCACCAGTGCCTTGGTCTGCCGGTAGTCGCCGTTCCACTGCTGTGCCGACTCGGCCGCCCAGTACATGGCCGGGTCCATGCCGATCAGCTGCGCCAGCCGCTCCACGCTCAGCTGGCGGGCCATCCGGTGTTCGGCCAGGGTCCGGGGCTCGACGCCCATCAGCGCCGTCGGCGGACACCACAGCACATCCGCCAGGACGAACAGCTGCGACTCGGTCGGCGCCTGGGTGCCGTACTCCCAGGCCTCGATCAGTTCGGGACGGACCGGCGCGCCGCACGCCGTCATGGCCTGGGCGACCTGAGCCGTGCTCAGGCCCACCCGGGCCCGCGCCGATCTGGCCTCTGCGGGGGAAAAGGGAGTGCTGTACACGTACGGGACACCTCGCTGCACCCGGTGAACGGGGGGTGCTTGGGGGGAGCGGAGATGGAGGAACCTCCAGGAGCGGGCAGATTAACAGATGGTCGATAGGTACGAATCTCCAGTTCCCCTTCGGGTCGAAGGGGCGCAGGAGCCGCGAGGGCGGATGCGCGGGAGATGTGCACTATCTGTCCGATTTCACGCATCAACTCGCTTACTGGGTATAGCCGATTCGTCGGTGCTTACCGGGCGGTAGCGTTTCTTGAGACCCCCTGGACGGCACGACGTAATAAGAGCGTTACGTGGAAGAAGGTGTGGTGTCACAGTCAGCGTCAAGGCTGGCGATATCGACCGGCGCCGCCACGCGGTGCCGGTCCGTAACACCCGACATCCGGTCCTCCCCCACAATCCGATCAGGATGGGACCCTTCATATGCGATCAGTGCTCGAACGCACCTGTGCGTTCCGAGGCTTGGAGCCTGCCTCAGCAGCCGTGCGCCCGCGCGCCCTTGTCCGTTCCGCGGAGAGACGGACCCGAAGAGCGAGCGCGGCGTCTCACATGTCATGCATCTGACGACCGGCTGAAGACCCGGACTGCTGCCGCCCCTTCGGCGGCCGGTCCGGCTCTCGCATGTCTCCTTGCACGAAAGGACATTCCCAGGTGCTCACTTCGCACCACAACAACGCAAAGGGCTCACCCATGGCCCTGCTCGACGATGTGACCCGCCACGCCCCCACCGCCCCCACCGCCCACGACGGCCCCGCCGATTCCCCGAGCGGCGGGCACGTCCTCGTGGTCGGCGCTCCAGGACCGCGCCGCGAGCGGCTCACCCGGACCCTGCGCGCCACCGGCCACGAGGTGAGCCAGGCCCCGCCCGGCGAGGTCGAACGGCGGATGGGACAGGCACAGCCGGACGCCATCGTCGCCCTCGACGAAGAGGGCGTCCACGGGGCCCGGGACGCGCACGGCCTCGACATGATCCACGAGGTCCGTACCGTCCCCGCAGGCCGGGCGCTGCCGCTCCTGATGGTGACCGCCAGGCCGGAGCCCGCCGGGGTGGCGGACATGCTGCACCACGGCGCCGACGACTGCATACCCGAGGCCTCCGACCCGGTCGAGCTGTCCGCCCGTATCGCGGCCAAGCTCCGCCGGGTCCCCGTACCGGTCGAGAACCTGCCGCGCGACCCGCGCACCGGTCTGTACTCCCACCCGCACTTCCTCGACGAACTCGCCCGCGAATTACAGCGCCCCGGGGCCGCCCGGCACGGCGGCGTGCTCGCCGTGGTCGGTGTCGCCGAGATGGCCGCCCTGGAGGCCCGGCTCGGGCCGCGGGTGCGCCGCGAGGTCGCCGAACGGCTGGCCGGGGTGGCGGAGCGGCTCGGCAGCTTCTGCGACCGGCTCGGCTGGGACGAGGACGGCAGTCTGCTGATGCTGCTGCCCGGCGTCGACGAGGAGACGGCCCGCCGCGGCCTGGAGAAGTTCGCCGCCACCGTGGCCGGCACCAAGTTCATCGTCGCCGACGAGAACGTCCGCCTCACCCCGGCGATCGGCTGGCTGCCGCTCACCGGATGCGCGGACGGCAACCGGGCCACCGGCCAGGCCCGGGACGCCGTGCAGGAAGCGCTCCGCCACCGGGACCTGCGCCCGGTCAGGTACGCACCGTGGATGCGCGGCACGCCGCACCGCCACCGGCGCCCGCCGCTCAGGGCCCTGATCCGGCCCGCCCTCTCGGCGCTCTCCCCGCTGCTGGTGCTGCTGCTCGGTGTCGCGGTGCCGTTCGTGCTCTACCAGCAGGCGTACGAGCTGGGCTTCGACCTCGGCTCCGGGATGTACTGGGCGGTGGTGGCCGGACTGGTGCTGTCCGCGCTGCTGATCGTCCTGGAGTGCCTCTTCTCGCTCGACGCGGTCGCCCGGCCCGAGACGCCCGGAGCGCCGTACCCGCCGGCCAGTGCCGTCATCGCCGCGTATCTGCCCAATGAGGCCGCGACGATCGTCGAAACGGTGGAGTCGTTCCTGCGCCTCGACTACCCCGCCGAGCTGGAGATCGTGCTGGCGTACAACACACCGCATCCGCTGCCCGTCGAGGACACCCTCCGCACGATCGCGGCCCGCGACCCGCGGCTGGTGCTGCTGCCGGTCGCCGGCTCCACCTCCAAGGCGCAGAACGTCAACGCCGCGGTCACCCGCGTCCGCGGTGAGTTCGTCGGGATCTTCGACGCCGACCACCATCCGGCCCCGTCCTCCTTCCGCGACGCCTGGCACTGGCTGTCCAACGGTCATGACGTCGTCCAGGGCCACTGTGTGATCCGCAACGGCGACAGTTCCCGGGTCGCCAAGCTGGTGGCGGTGGAGTTCGAGGCGATCTACGCGGTCAGCCACCCGGGCCGTACCCGGCTCTACGGTTTTGGCGTGTTCGGCGGTTCGAACGGGTTCTGGCGCACCGACCTGCTGGCCCGTACCCGTATGCACGGTTCGATGCTGACCGAGGACATCGACTCGACGCTGCGCGCGCTGGGCGAAGGCGCCCGGTTCGCCGTCGACCGCACCCTCATCTCCCGTGAGCTGGCGCCCACCACGCTGAAGGCGCTGTGGAACCAGCGCTCCCGCTGGGCGCAGGGCTGGCTCCAGGTCTCGCTCAAGCATCTGTGGCGGGGCCTGCGCTCACCGGTCTTCACGGCACGTCAGAAGCTGGGCCTGTTCGTGCTGTTGGGATGGCGGGAGGTGCAGCCGTGGCTGACGCTCCAGATCCTGCCCATCCTGCTGTACTCGGCATGGAAGGCCGGCGGGCTTCAGCGGCTCGACTGGGCGGTGCCGGTGTGTGTCCTGGCGATGCTCTTCACCATGGCGGCCGGCCCGGTGCAGGCGCTCTTCGCCTGGCGGCTGGCGGTTCCCGAACTCCGCGGCCGCGGCCCGTGGTTCTGGTCGTATCTGTTCGTCTCGACCTTCTTCTACAGCCACTTCAAGAACATGGTGGCCCGGCAGGCCCATCTGAAGGAGGCGTTGGGGGACCGGCAGTGGCGGGTCACCCCGCGGGCCGCCGCGGTGAAGGCGGTGGCCCGCCGATGAGCAGCACGGACGCCGCGGCCGGCAACCGGAACCGTGCCGTCGCCGGATTCCGCGGGCTCGCGGCGATCAGCACCGTCGCCTTCCACGTCTGGCAGCAGTACTTCCGCTACGACGCCGAGGGCGGCCATCCGCCGGTCGACAACCCGGTCATCGGCGCCGTCCTCTCGCTCGAAGTCATCGACCTGTTCTTCGTGCTGTCCGCGTATCTGCTGACGCTGTCGTACGCACGGGCCGCCATCGACGGGCGCTCGACCCGGACGGCCCGGCACTTCCTCTTCCGGCGGGCGATCCGGATCCTCCCGCTGTACGTCCTGGCGGTACTGGTCGTCTGGGCGAGCCGCAATCCGACCCTGCCGGGCAACTGGCGGGACCTGGTCGAGCACCTCACCTTCACCCATGTCTTCGACCAGCAGCGGATCTTCTACACCCTGGGCCCCACCTGGTCGCTGTCGCTGGAGGTGCTCTTCTACCTCGTGCTGGTGGCGCTCGGGCCGCTGGCGGTACGCGCCTGCCGTCCGCTGCGGCAGCGCCGTACCAGGGTGGCGGTGTGCGCGGCGGGGTGTCTGTTCCTGTTCGCGGCGCCGCTCGCCTGGATCGCCGTCGCCCACTACGGGTTCGGGGTGCCGCACACCGACTGGGTGGTGTACTTCGGCCCGCAGGCCCGCTTCGGCGGCTTCGCGGCGGGGATGGGGCTGGCCGTGCTGACGGCCGCCCTCGGTGACCGGGGCCGGCTCGGCCCGCGCACCGCGCTGCCGCTGGTGGCGTTCGCGCTGGCCGGTCTGTTCGCGCTCTCCCTGGACTCCGGTCCGGAGAACTTCACGTTCACCTTCTACCACCCGATCGCCTCGGTCCTGTGGCTGGTGCTGATCTTCAGCACCCTCCATGTACGTCAACAGACGTTCTGGCAGGGCTTTTTGGCGTCCCGTTGGCTGGCCGCGGCCGGACTGGTCAGCTACAGCCTCTTCATCTGGCACGAGCCGGTCATGCTCCAGCTCCACCAGGCCGGGCTGCTGCCCACCGGCCAGTCGGGCTTCCCGTTGGCGCTGCTGATCGTGTTCGCGGCGGCGGTGCCGGTGGCCACGGCGAGCTACTGGCTCATCGAATACCCGGCGAGTCTGCTGGGCCGTCTCAAGGACCACCGCGGCCGGCCGCGGGACTTCTATCCGGAGCCGGCCACCCGCTGACCGCCTCCGCCACCGCCTTCGCCGGAGATCAGCGCCCTGTGCGCGGGTCTCCGGCGAAGATCTTGTCGAGGTGGTAGTCGAGCGTGCGGCGCACCTCGTCCAGCGCCCGGCGGCCGTGGAGCACATCGTTGCCCAGCCCCACCGCGCCGGACACCAGCAGATCGGCCTCGCGCCACGCGTCGAGACCGGGGACGGTCCGCCCGTCGGTCTGCGCCCCGCTGATCAGCTCCGCCACCAGGCGCTCCAGGGGCTGTTCATCGGGCAGAAAGACCTTGGCGAGCGCCGGGTCGGTCAGGCTGCGGGCGTAGTACGCGGCGAACACCCGCAGCGCGGTGGTGCGTTGGGCATCCACCGGCAGGAACTCGTCCAGCACCGCCCGCAGCAGGGCACGGGGATCGGTGGCGTCGAACCGGATACGGGAGCGGGCGATGCGCTCGTTCTCCGCGTGCAGCATGCGCAGCGCGTCGACCAGCAGCCGGTGCTTGCTCGTGAAGTGGTACTGGACCGCGCGCAACGAGACACCGGCCTCGGCCGCCACCTCCCGCAGGCTCGCCGCGTGCAGCCCCCGCTCGGCGGCGATCCGCCAGAGGGCCTCGGCGATCTGCCGACGGCGGTGTGACGGGGCGCCTGCCGTCGGCTGCTCGGCCGCCGGAACGGGCGGCTGCTTGCGTCGCCGGTACGCCTTCGCCTGGCAGCTCCGTGAGCAGTAGAGCGCCGGCCGGCCCCGCCCCGTCGCCGGGACGGCCGCCGGGCACATCCGGCACACCGCCCTCTGTGCCTCTCCCTTTTCGTCACGCTCAATTCTCATTTCCCACCCCTGAAATTGTGTGACGAAATGCGAATGCATCAGTAATTCAGCAGCGAATTGCTGATTCCTCAATGATACGTTCGTAACGTCCCGAGGGGGACAGGGGACGTCCGAGAGGACTTGGGGGACTCATGAAGTACGACATCTTGCAGATCATCGGCGCCGCCCTGATGGTGGTTTTCGCGCAAGGGGCGATCCGGTTACTCGTCGACCACGACAGCACCGGACTCCTGGGCGGGCTGGGCGGAGGCTTCGCGCTCACGCTGTCCGTGCACGGAGTGCTGGTCGCCGTGGGCGTTCTGCTGACGGGCTGGTCCCACACCCGGGCGAAGGCGCTCGGCCGCCGGGGCTGACCCGTCCGGCGTGTCCAGGAGGAGCAGGCGGCCCGCCTCAAGGAGCTGCCGGCCCGCCGGTGACGGCGGGCAACCGGAGCCTCAGAACGCGGAGTTGGCGAACCAGCGGCTCAACAGCTCCTCGTCCCCGTGGCTCTCGAACGCGTCCGAGCCGCGGTCGAGGCGTCCGTACAGGAGCAGCAGCAGATCCGCCGCCGCTCCGCTGACGGCGGCGTCCGCGGTGGCGGTGTCCGCCGTGTCCACGGGCCGCCGCTCGGCCAGGAAGCCGTCCGGCCGCAGCCGGACCAGCCAGTCGCCGTGCGCCGCCGGGGTATCGGTGCACCGGAAGCGCAGGGTCTCGCCGTTGCCGCGCAGGTGCGCCACCTCGGGGGCGAAGAGCGTGGCGAACGGCAGATTGACCAGGAACTCGGCCACGCCGTCCGCCGCCAGATCACGGTCGATCACCGGCCGGATGCCGACGGCGGATTCCGCGTCGGTGCGATGCACCAGCGTCTCGAACAGCATCCGCCGTACCCAGAACCTGGCATGGTGATCCGCGCCCCACGCCCACATCGGGGCATCCAGGTCGGTGACCGCACACGCTGCGGCCGCCTCGGCCGCGCTCTCGGCCAGCCAGCTGCCGTAGCCGCTCTCGTCCGCCGGCAGCCGCAGCTCCACCTCGCGGCTTCGCGGCGGTTCCTGGACGCGCTGCCGCAGCAGCACGGAGAACCAGCGCTGCACGCTCCCGGTGTGCCGGACCAGGTCGAGGAGCGTCCAGCCGGGGCAGCCGGGCACCGGGGCCGACAGGTCCGCGCCCTCCAGGGCCGCCACGAACCGGGCGGTCTCGCTCGCGACCGCGTCGAGGTGCGCTGCGGGGCTCACGGTCCGGCCCGGGTCATCCGAGGTGTTCATGGTGCGGTGCTTCCCGATCGTCCGGGCCCGGCGACCTCACCGGCCGGGCCTGTGCGCGCAGCCTGTCACAGCGCCTTCCCGTGCGGCGCGTCAGCCCACGTGGACCCGCGGGCGCCGGGCCGGGTCGGGCTCCGCGCGGCGGAGGACCTCCCGGGCGACCGGAGCGACCTCGCCGTCGCCGAAGACCAGGAAGCGCAGCAGATGGCTGAACGGATGGCCCTCGGTCCAGTTGAAGTAGGCGTGCGGCACCTGCCCGGTGTGCTCGCGCAGCTGCATCAGGACGGCGGCGATGGTGTTCGCCACGCCGGCGCCCTCCACCCGCAGGATCTGCGCCCCGTACCGCTCCTCGCCCCGGACGTGCAGATCCGTGGTGAAGTCCGAGGAGTCCCTGACGGTCACCTCGAGGAACAGCACCGGCCGGCCGTCGGGTATATGGGTCTCCTCGCGCTGGCTGTACTCCTTCTCCCGGTACTCCTCCGCGTCCCGCTCGTCGGGCTCGTTGGCGATCACCCGCAGTGGCCCGGCCGCCATCGCGGCGCCGATCAGCCGCTCGGCCGTCTCGTCGAAATCGACCTGTACGGCGCGCAGTTCGAAGGCCCGGTGGACACGTGAGGCGAACGAGGTCAGCAGGATGCCGAGGATGAACAGCAGCGCGATCTTCAGGCCGTCCGGCCGCTCGATGACATTGGTGACCAGGGTGTAGCCGAAGACGAGCGTGATGGCGCCGAAGCCGACCGTCGCCGCCCGCAGCCGCCGGTGGCGGGCGGCGACGGTGGAGGCGAAGGACGCCGAGAGCATCAGGACCAGCACACCGGTCGCATACGCACCGCTCTGCTCGTCGACGCTGGCGTTGAAGAAGAAGGTGATGGCGAAGGCGGTGGCCAGGAAGATCAGCACCAGCGGACGCACCGCACGGGCCCACTCCGGAGCCATGCCGTAGCGCGGCAGATAACGCGGTACGAGATTGAGCAGTCCCGCCATCGCCGAGGCGCCGGCGAACCAGAGGATGGCGATGGTGGAGAGGTCGTAGACGGTGCCGAAGGCCTCGCCCAGGTATTCGTGCGCGAGGTAGGCCAGCGCACGCCCGTTGGCCGAACCGCCGGTCTCGAACTCCTTCTGCGGGATGAGCAGCGTGGTGGCCAGGCTCGACAGCAGCAGGAAGCCGCTCATGACCAGGGCCGCGGTGGTCAGCAGCCGGCGGGTGCCCCGGATCCGGCCGGCCGGGCGCGCCGCGGTGTCGGTGGCGGCGCCCTGTACCTGCGGCATGACCGCCACGCCCGTCTCGAAGCCGGACATGCCCAGCGCCAGCTTGGGGAAGACCAGCAGCGCCACACCGACGATCGCCACCGGTGAGGAGTGCTGGGCGGTCATCGCGTCCCACCAGTTGTCGATCACCACCGGGTGCGCGAGCACATTCCCGGCCGCGGTGGCCAGGACCACGACGTTCAGCGCCAGATAGGTTCCGACCAGTCCGACGGCGATGCCGATCGCCTCACGGAAGCCCTTGAGGAACACCGCACCCAGGGCGGCCAGCAGCACCAGGGTGATCCACAGGTTGGCGCCGTGCAGCAGGGGAGGGGCGAACGGGTTCTCCACGACGTGCGCCGAGGCGTCGGCGGCCGACAGCGTCATGGTGATGATGAAGTCCGTCGCGGCGAACCCCAGCAGCACCAGGACCAGCAGCTTCCCCGCCCACCACGGCAGCAGCCGCTCCAGCATGGCGATCGAACCCTCGCCGTTCGGGCTCTCCTTGGCGACCCTGCGGTACACGGGCAGCGCGCCGAGCAGGGTCAGTGCGATGAGCACGAGCGTGGCGAACGGCGAGAGCAGCCCGGCCGCCAGGGCGGCGATGCCCGGCTGGTAGCCCAGCGTGGAGAAGTAGTCGACGCCCGTGAGACACATGACGCGCCACCAGGAGTGGCCCTTGTGCTCGGCCGGCGGGGTGCCGTGCGGCCCGGGGTGGCGGGCGGCCTGGCTGCTCAGTCCGTCCAGGAGCCAGGCGCGCCACCGTCGGGAGGTGGGGGTGGGGGGCGTGGGGTCCGCCTGGACAGTGGTCATGCGGGTGCGTCCTGCCGATCATCGGTCGTCGTTCGGGCAACGAGGAGCGAGTATGCATCACCAGGTCAGCGGCGCCACGTCGCACCCCGCGCGGGACGACATCGGCAACATCCCCCCGCCGTCAAGGCCGTGTCAGAAACCGTTCGCCGCCCGTACGCACGGCGTTAAGGGACGGCACGGCGGAGCCCCCGCACCGCCTCCGGCGCGCAGTCTGGCGGTATGGGGCCACCGCGGGTCCACGGGACCGACCGGTCCGCCGCAGGGGCCGCAGCAGGAGGTGTTCCCCGTGGCCACCCTTCACCGTCCGGCGCCCCCGCACCGTCCGTACCTCCCCTACGCACCCCACATCCCGCGTACCCCACCGTTCCCGAGGGTGACGCCGACCCGCACCCGCCCGGCCCCGCGGGTGCGGCCCCACCGCACCCTCGCCCGGGACCTCGCCCTGCCGCTCGGCGCCGTGGGGGCGGCGCTGCTGGTGACCGCCCTGATGCTGACCGGTGGGACCGCCCATGCCCCTGTCGCGCTGGCGCTGTTCGCCCTGCTGACCGTGGCCGTGTCCCTGCTCGCCCGGCCGGTGCTGCTGCCCGCCGTGGTCCTGGTGTCCTGGATGTTCTACGACGGCTTCGTGCTCAACCAGCGCTCCGACCTGGCCTTCCAGCCGCAGGACCGGACGGGTCTGCTCGTCCTGCTGCTCGCCGGTGTGGCGGGCGCGGGCGGCGCCGCCGCCGTACGGGCCGTCCGGCGGCACCCGGCCCGCTGACCGGGGCCCGCCGGCTCAGGCCGCCACCGGTCGGACCGCGGCGCTCAGCACCAGCAACGGCCCCGGTGGCGCCGACGGCAGCCGGCCGCGTGCCGGTACCGGGCCGCCGCGGCCCTCCGCCGCCGGCCCGGCGTGGCCAGGAACCCGAGCCCGATACCCAGCATCCAGCTGTCCTTGGCCATCGGAATCCCGTCCTGGGTCGGCCGCAGACTTCCCTGCTGCCGCATCCCCGGGATGCGCAGATACAGACCGACCAGCCCGCCGGAGAACCCGGTCAGCGCCAGTCCGGCCAGCCGGGTCGGTACGAACGGGGCCAGCAGCGCGCCGCCGACCGTGAGTTCCGAGACCGCCAGCAGCCGGGTGAACCGCTCGGCGGGAATCTTCTCCAGGAACGGATACGCCACACAGGCCATGCCGTGCACGGCCTGCGCGGTGGCCTGATCGGCCCGCAGCTTCGACAGTCCGGAGTTCAGGATGAACGCGCCGGTGGCCAGTCGCGGGGCCAGATCACGCGCTTCGGGCAGCCGCACCATGGAGCCTCCAAGATCAGATCTTCGGCCCCTTCACCGAGCTTAGCCAGGGGGCAACGGGGGTGCATCCGGCAGTCGCGCGGGCGAGCCGGCGCACCGGGCGACTGTCGGCCGCGCGGGCGGGCGGGGCACCGGCGACGGCGGGCGGCTCCGCTGCCACCGGACCTGGACCGCGTGGCACGACCGCCCGTCACAGCGCAGGGACGTCGTCCCACTGGTCGAGGATGTCGTCGGCCGAGTCCGGACCGGGTTCCGGCCGGCCGCCGTCGAGGGACTGCTCGGTCCAGATGACCTTGCCGTCCGGCGTGTAACGGGTGCCCCAGTGCTGGGCGAACTGGGCGACGAGGAAGAGGCCGCGGCCGCCCTCGTCCGTGATCGCGGCCCGGCGCAGATGCGGGGAGGCACTGGTGCCGTCGGAGACCTCGCAGATCAGGGCGCGGTCGTACAGCAGACGGACCCGGATCGGCTGCGCCCCGTAGCGGATGGCATTGGTGATCAGCTCGCTGAGGATCAGCTCGGTGGTGAACGCGAGCGCCTCCAGACCCCAGGACTCCAGCGTGCGCAGGCAGGCCGACCGGACGGGGGCGACGGCCGACGGGTCGGAGGACACCTCCCATTCGGCCACCCGGCTGTGGTCCAGCAACCGGGTACGGGCCACCAGCAGGGCGATGTCGTCTCCGGGGTGTTCGGGCAGCATCGTGTCGAGGACCGCCGTGCAGATCTGCTCCGGCGTGCGGTCCGCCGCGGTGGTCAGGGCCGTACGGAGCCGCTCCAGCCCGGCGCCGATATCGCGGTCACGGCCCTCGATCAGCCCGTCCGTGTAGAGCACCAGCCGGGAGCCCTCGCTCAGGGTGAGTTCCGTGGTCTCCACCGGCTCCCTGCCGCCCAGGCCCAGCGGTGGGGAGACGGGCAGGTCGGGGAACGAGACGGTGCCGTCGGAGGCGATCACGGCCGGCCCCGGGTGGCCCGCCCTGGCCAGGGTGACCCGGCCGCCGACCGGGTCGTAGATGGCGTACAGGCAGGTCGCGCCGGTGATACCGGTGCGTCGCATGTTCGCCCGCGCCCCCGCCGTGTCGCTGTCCCTGCCGCCCGGCCAGGTGCCCTCGTCGTCGCCCTGCTCGCCGCTGCCGGAGGCCGCCGCCTGCGCCTCGTCCGTATCGATATGGGCGACGAGTTCGTCCAGGTGGTTGAGGAGTTCGTCGGGCGGCAGGTCGAGGGCGGAGAAGTTGTGCACGGCGGTCCGCAGCCGGCCCATGGTGGCGGCGGCGTGCAGCCCGTGTCCGACGACATCGCCGACCACCAGCGCGACCCGGGCCCCGGGCAGCGGGATGACATCGAACCAGTCGCCGCCGACCCCGGCGTGCGCGGGCAGATAGCGGTGCGCCACCTCCAGCGCGGACTGCTCGGGCAGGGTCTGCGGCAGCAGACTGCGCTGAAGGGTGACGGCCGTGGTGTGCTCGCGGGTGTAGCGGCGGGCGTTGTCGATGGAGACCGCGGCACGCGCCGCCAGCTCCTCGGCGAAGGCCAGGTCCTCCTCCTCGAAGTCGCCGGAGGTCTCGTCCCGCCAGAAGTTGGCCAGCCCCAGCACCACGCCCCGCGCCTGCAACGGAACGGCGATCAGCGACCGGATGCCGGCATCCAGCACCCGCTGGGTGCCCCGGGGGTCCTGCCGCCGCCACTCGTCCGACCTGCGCAGATCGTCCACCAGGACCGGACGGCCGCTCTCCAGAGCCGTCGCCATCGGGGTGCCGGGCACAAACCTCAGCACCTCGCCCACCCGGTAGTTCGCCGACTCCTCGGTGACACCGCTGACCGCCATCCGCCGCAGCGCGGTGCCCACCCCGGCCACCGGTTCGTCGCCCCGCAGCACCGGCTCCAGCAACTCGACGGTGGCCACCCCGGCGAACCGGGGGACGGCCACATCGGCCAGCTCCTCGGCGGTACGCCCCACCTCCAGCGTGGTGCCGATCCGCAGCCCCGCGTCATAGATCAGCCGCAGCCGCTCCTGGGCCACGCCCGCGCGTCCGGCCAGCGCCCGCAGTTCGGTGGAGTCCCGCAGCGTCACCACGGTCCCGGCGGGCCCGCCGTAGGGGGCGGTCGGCCGGACGTTCGCCGCGAGCAGCCGGTCGCCCGCCAGCAGTACTTCATCGGTCGCCTCCCGCCCCGAGGTCAGCAGTGCGCTCAGCCGCGGTTCCAGGCCGAGAGTCACGACCGGGCGCCGCTCCGCGTCCGCGGGCAGGGCGAGCAGCCGCCGGGCCTCGTCGTTGGCCAGCAGCAGCCGCCCGTCGCTGCCGATGATCAGTACGCCCTCCCGGACGGCGTGCAGCACCGCGTCATGGTGTTCGTACATCCGCCGCAACTCGGCCGGATGCAGCCCGTGCGTCTGCCGCCGCAGCCGACGGCTCACCCATGCCGCCCCGCCGACGACGAGCAGCAGCCCCCCGGCGGCGGAGCCGACCAGCAGCGGCAGCTGGTGCAGCACCTGCTCGGACGTCCGCTGGACGCGGATGCCGACGGACACGAACCCGGCGGTCGAGCCGTTCCGGTCGACGACCGGGACCGTCGTGTTCACGGCGGGACCGAGGGCCGAGGTGAAGGTGGAGATGTGCGGCCTCGCGCTGGGCGAGGGCCGATAGGCGTTACTGACGACATGCTTGCCGATCAGACGCGTATCGGGATGGGTCCAGCGGATGCCCGTGGGGCTGAACGCGACGATGTAGTCGACACCGGAGGCCTTGCGTGCCGCCTCCGTCTGAGGTTGCAGCAGCGCGGTGGGGTCGCGGGATTTCATGGCGGCGAGTGTTCCGGGCGCATGGGCGAAGGTGGTGGCCCCGACGAAGGAGCGCTGACGGGCCTCCTGCATGCTCGCGCCCTGGGACTGGAGGGCGAGGGCCACGACTGCCGCGATGACCAGCAGCACCGCGAGGGCGAGCTGCAACACGAACACCTGGCTCGCGACGCTGTGCACATTCAGCAGCGAGCGGAGGCGCTGTCCCGGGGAGCGTGATGACGCCTGAGAATCGTCACCTTCTCGCCCGAAATTTTCCGTCATGACCCATATTTAGCATTGTGCTCCACCGCAGGGTGACCGGCCGCCGGCTGCGCCGACACCGTGCCCCTCCGGCGCGCCCGCCCGCACGCCACGGGGCGATGCCCGGCCGCTTCCTTCCTGCCGCCGCCCCGAGCGGGCGTGCGAGCCCGCGGCCTCCCTCGTCCCTCCTCTTCCGCCCTTGCGTGGCGCTCCTGCACAGCGGTGCCGGAGCGCGGTATTGCCACGCCGCCCTCCGACGGCCTGTGCAAGGGTGAGGCGCATGGAGACCACACCGGACGGACGGCGCATCCCGCCCCCGCAAGCCGATGAACGCGCCATGCTGGAAGCCTGGTTGGACTTCCACCGCGACACGCTCGCCCTCAAGTGCGCAGGGCTGGACGACCGTCAGCTCCGCCTGGCCTCGGTGACACCCTCGTCCATGTCGCTGCTGGGCCTGGTCCAGCACATGGCCATCGTCGAACGCAACTGGTTCCAGCGGGTGTTCGCCGGTCAGGACATGCCGCCGCTAAGCGAGGCGGGGGACAAGGACGGGTTCACGCTCGCCCCGGACCGGGGGATCGACGAGGCGCTGGCCCATTGGCGCGCGGAAGTCGCACGGAGCCGCGAGGCGGCCGCCGCCGCTTCGCTGGACGACACCGGCAAGCTCTCGGGGCGAGAGGCCGCGTACCTCGGCGGCCAGGTTTCGCTGCGCTGGATCCTGGTCCACATGATCGAGGAGTACGCACGCCACAACGGCCATGCGGATCTGATCAGGGAGAGCATCGACGGCGCTACGGGCCCCTGAGCCCGGACGGTCCGCCCGCGCGCCTTATTGCCTATCCTTCGCAGTTACGAACCAGCAGCATTTAACGCTGGTCAGTGCGCGAGAGGAGAGCGGCATGCGTGGGACACCCGTGGTGCTGGGCATCGAGTCGTCCTGTGACGAGACGGGCGCCGGCCTGGTGCGGGACGGCCGGCTGCTGGGGCATGCCGTGGCGTCGAGCATGGACGAGCACGCCCGGTTCGGCGGAGTGGTGCCGGAGATCGCCGCCCGCGCCCATGTTCACTCGTTCACCCCGGTGGTGCACCGGGCGCTGGAGGAGGCCGGGCTGCGGATGTCCGACATCGGGGCGGTCGCGGTGACGACCGGCCCGGGGCTCTCCGGTGCGCTCCAGGTCGGTCTGGCCGGTGCGAAGAGCCTGGCGTATGCGCTGGACGTGCCGCTGTACGGCGTGCACCACCTGGCCGGCCATGTCGCCGCCGACACCCTCGCCCACGGCCCGCTGCCCGACCCCTGCGTGGTGCTGATCGTCTCCGGCGGCCACACCTCGCTGCTGCTCGTCCGTGACCTGGCCCGCGACCGCATCGTGCACCTCGGCGACACCCTGGACGACGCCGCCGGCGAGTGCTTCGACAAGGTCGCCCGGGTCTTCGGCCTGCCCTACCCCGGTGGGCCGGCCATCGACCGGACCGCGCGTACGGGCGATGCCCGCGCCGTGGCCTTTCCCCGGCCGCTGACCGGGCCGCGCGATGATCCGTACGGCTTCTCGTTCTCGGGCCTCAAGACCGCCGCCGCACGGTGGGCGGAGCGGCATCGTGGTCAGGTGCTGCCGGTGGCGGACGGCGCGGCGTCGCTCCAGGAGGCGGTCGCCGATGTGCTGACCCGTAAGGCGGTGGCCGCCTGCACCGCGAACGGGGTCGGCACTCTCGTCGTGGTCGGCGGGGTCGCCGCCAACTCCCGCGTCCGGAGCCTGGCGGAGGAACGGTGCGCCGCCGCCGGCATCACCCTGCGGGTGCCCCCGCTGCGGCTGTGCACGGACAACGGCGCGATGATCGCCGCCATCGGAGACCTGCTGGTCCGGGCAGGAGCCGAACCGGCCCCGCTGGACGTCTCGATCGACCCGTCGGCGCCCCTGGACCACGCGGCGCTGCATCCGGTCGCCCGTACCGCGGCCGTGAAGGTGTCCTGACGGCGCGGTGGATGACGGTGCGCCGAGGAAGAGGGCGCGCTGAGGGAGAGGGCGCTCAGAGGAAGAGGATGCTCCGAGGAAGAGGGCGCCGGAAAGCCGGAAAAAGGGTTGGCGCTGCCGTACCGGGTCGGCATACGGTTGCCCTGTTCGCGACGGAGGCCCCGGGCCGCCGTAGTTGGCCGTTGAGGAATACGGGAGGTGAGTACTGATGACTGTCGCTGCGATGGGCGCTGCCCGCATCCAGAAGATCATCACTCCCATTCCCGTGGTCTCCGGCTGACTCGACCTCACTTCTTCGTGCGCACGGCGCACGCGGCCGGGACCGCTCTTCCTGAAGGGTCATCCCGTTGTTCGACCTCGATCTTTCTGCTGCGCACCCGTTCACCGGCTATGGCTGGGACGACGGGTTCGCGGAGAGATTCACCCCCTATGCCGGGCAGGGGTTCGTGCCCGGCCGTATCGTCCGCGTGGATCGCGGGCGGGTGGATGTCGTCGTGCCCGACGGCGAGAGCATCCGCACGCTGCTGGCGGATACCGCGCTGGTGGCGACCAGTGACCCGATGCGGGTGCCGTGCACCGGTGACTGGGCCGTGATCGACCCGGAGAACGGGCTGACCGGCGACCATCTCGACGGTGTCGTACGGGCGTTGCTGCCGCGGCGTACGGCGTTCTTGCGGTCCGCTTCCTCCAAGCGCTCCGAGGGGCAGATCCTCGCGGCGAACGTCGACCATGCCGTGATCGCGGTGTCGCTGGCCGATGCGCTGGATCTCGGGCGTATCGAACGGTTCGTCTCGCTGGCCTGGGAGAGCGGCGCGCAGCCGCTGGTGGCGCTGACCAAGGCGGATCTGGCGGGGGAGCCGGACGGGCTGGCGTATCTCGTCGCGGATGCCGAGTCCGCGGCTCCCGGAGTGCAGGTGCTGGCGGTCAGCTCGGCGACCGGGGACGGGCTCGATGTGCTCGCCGCGGTGCTCGCGGGGGGCACGTCCGTACTGCTGGGGCAGTCCGGTGCGGGCAAGTCCACGCTGGCCAATGCCTTGCTCGGTGAGGAGGTGCAGCTGGTGCAGGCGATCCGCGACCGGGACGGCAAGGGCCGGCACACCACGACCACTCGGGATCTGCGGGCGCTGCCCGGCGGCGGAGTGCTGATCGATACACCAGGGCTGCGCGGCGTCGGGATGTGGGACGCGGGGACCGGACTGGCCCGGACGTTCTCGGATGTCGAGTCGCTGGCCGAGGAGTGCCGCTTCCATGACTGTGCGCACGAGGCGGAGCCCGGCTGTGCGGTGCAAGAGGCGGCCGAGAACGGGGAGTTGCCCGTGCGCCGGCTGGAGAGCTACCGCAAGCTGCTGCGGGAGAACCAGCGCATCGTGGCGAAGACGGATGCCCGGCTGCGGGCCGAGATCCGCCGGGACTGGAAGCAGAAGCAGGCCCTGGGGCGCCACATGATGGAGCGGAAGCGGGGGCCGCAGAGGTGAGGTGAGGTGGGGTGGGGGTGAGTCGGGGAGCGGGGGAGGGGCGGTGTCGGGCCGGCGCTCCTCTGCTCTCCCGCTCGCCCATGCCCCGGGAAGGCTGTCCGTCCCGGGGAAGGCCATCAGCTCTGGGGAAGGCCATCCGCCCTGGGGACCGCCGCCCGCCCCGGGAGAGCGCCATGTCCGATTTCCGCCAGCCGGGGCGCCGGGCGCGACGCAGACTGAAGGGGTGATGGACGACGAGACCAGGTACGAAGCGGTGTCCAGCCGGGACGCGCGGTTCGACGGGGAATTCTTCTTCGCGGTGGTGACGACCGGCATCTACTGCCGGCCGAGCTGTCCCGCGGTCACTCCCAAGCGGGTGAATGTGCGGTTCTTCCCGTCGGCCGCCGCCGCGCAGGCGGGCGGGTTCCGGGCCTGCCGTCGGTGCCGGCCGGACGCCGTGCCGGGGTCCGCCGAGTGGAATGTGCGCGCCGACCTGGTCGGCCGGGCCATGCGGTTCATCGGGGACGGAGTCGTCGACCGGGAGGGGGTCGGCGGGCTTGCCAGGCGGCTGGGGTACAGCGCACGCCAGGTACAGCGGCAGCTGACCGCGGAGCTCGGCGCGGGGCCGGTGGCGCTGGCGCGGGCCCGCCGGGCGCACACCGCGCGGGTGCTGCTTCAGACCACCACACTGCCCGTCACCGAGCTGGCGTTCGCGGCCGGGTTCGCCAGTATCCGGCAGTTCAACGACACGATGCGGGAGATCTACGCGGGGACGCCCAGTGAGCTGCGGGCGGCGACGGCCATGGGCGGGCGTGCGACGGCCGGGCGCGCGGGGGCCGGGCGTACGGCGGCCGCGCGGCGTGGGGCCGAGAGCGCGAGGTGCGGGTCCGGCGCGGGGCATGGGTCCGGCGAGGGGCACGGGTCCGGTGCGGGACGTGGCGCCGCCGCCGTCCGTCGTACCGCCGGGGCCGGGGCCGGGGCCGGGGTCGGGGTCGGGGTGGATACCGGGCCGGGAGCCGGGCCCGACGGTGGCCCGGCGCCCGCCGGGATTCCGCTGCGGCTGGCCTACCGCGGACCGTACGCGGCGGCCGAGATCTTCGACTTTCTCCAGGTGCGGGCGGTGGACGGCGTCGAGGAGGTGCGCGGGCCGCGCGGCGGGCGCACCTACCGCCGTACGCTGCGGCTCACCCACGGCAGCGGGATCGCCGAGGTCGACGAGCCCACCGGGCCGCGCGGGCGGCGCCGGCCACCGGCGGGCCTGGTGTGCCCGGCGGCGCGCGGGACGGACGGCGGCTGGCTGGAGTGCCGGCTGCGACTGACCGATCTGCGGGATCTGTCGACGGCCGTGCAGCGGATCCGCCGGCTGTTCGACCTGGATGCCGACCCGTATGCGGTCGCCGAGCGGCTCGGTGCCGACCCGCTGCTCCGTCCGCTGGTGGCCGAGCGGCCGGGGCTGCGCTCACCCGGCGCCGCGGACCCCGAGGAACTGGCCGTACGGACGGTGCTCGGCGGCCCGCCTGAACGCGCCGCCGCACTGGTGCGCAGGTACGGCAAACCGCTGGACGCGGCCGACGGCGGGCTCACCCACCTCTTCCCGGCGCCCGCAGAACTGACCGGCGCACAGGTCGCGGAGCCGGTGCGCAGCCTGTGCCTCGCGCTCGCGGATGGTGCGGTCCTGCTGGACGCGGGCGCTGACCGTGGCGCCGCCGAGCGGGCGCTGGCCGCACTGCCCGGTGTCGGCCCGAGGGCGGCCGCGTACATCAGGATGCGGGCACTGGGCGACCCGGATGTGGGGGCGGCGGCGCACGGGAGCGGCCCGGAGCGGGACGGGTACGGAAGCGGCCAGGAGCGGGACGGGCACGGGACGATGGGCCCGGCCGCCGCATGGCGGCCCTGGGGCGCGTACGCCCTGCACCACCTGTGGAACGCCGGGCTGCTGCCGGCGGGGGAGATGCTTACGGGGGAGACGCCGCGGGAGCCCGGGCCCGAGCGGGAGCCGGAGCCGCGCGGCGTGCGGGAGGGGTCCGTGATGTCGGACCCGCCCGTCCACGCCGCGGCCGGCAGCTCCTGGTAGCGCGCGCCGCTGCCGTCCGCTCCTGGTAACGCCTCAGCCGGCCGCTCGTGGTGACTGACCCCTCATCCCGCCACCACCGCTCCGGTCCAGGCGCCGACGACCAGCAGGCAGGCGAACAGCTCGATCAGCACGCTCAGTCCGATGGCGCGCATGACCGTACGGGTCGAGGCCCCGGCATCGCCGCGGCTGCCGAGCCGGACCCGCTCCAGCAGATAGAGGCCGCCGACGGCACCCAGCGGGCCCCCGACGACCGGGATCAGGAAGAACCCCACGATGCCGGCCACCCCCGCCAGGAACAGCGTCCGGTACGGCGCGCCCGCGGCCCGCAGGTTGCGGACCGGCAGCAGCCACTTCAGCGTCTGGTTGAGGAGCAGCACGGTGGTGGCACCCATGAGCACCACCCAGGCGAGGGAGGTCTTCTCGGACAGCGCCCACCACACCACGCCCGCCCACACGATCAGCGGTCCGGGGATGCCGGGCACCAGCACCCCGAGCAGCCCGAGCAGCATGACCAGGCCGACCGCGACCAGCTGCCACACACCCATGCGTAGGCCTCACTTCGCTCGGCCGGCTCGCCTTCGCGGGCCAGGCACCTGCGCATGGCCCGCTCGCCGCACTCGCTCACGCACCGGTCTCGCTCCCGGCGCCCGCACGCCCTGTGACGGCTCGTTCGCTGCACACTCTCATGGGCCCAGCGTGCCGGACGGGACCCGGAAGCGCTTGCCGGCCGGCCGGGCCGGGGGCGCCCCGCCGTCAGCCCCGCCCCTCCCGTGTCACCCGGCGAACGGTCACGCCGCAGGCCGAACTGACCGGCACCCACGGCAATTCGGCCCGCCGTGCCCGTGGCCCGCGCTCATCACCTGCACGGACCTCTGGACCCGGCCGTGCGGTCACCCGTGGGCTGCCGGCCGCCCGGCGGACGCTCTTACGCGCCCTGTTTCGGCCGCGGCCGTCCAGGGACAATACGGCGCATGAATCAGCAGGGAGCCGAGCGCGGCCACGAGGACGACTGGTGGCGGCAGTTGTACGGCGACGGCAGCGAGGGCGAGCGCGCGGGCGGGGACGCCCCGGCGCGCGGCGCGGTGTGCGATGCCGGGCCGTCCGACGCCCCGGACACCCTCGATGACCGGGTCGAGTCGGCGCTGCGTGCGCTGGGAGCGCCGCGTTGGGCCGATCCGGCACCGGAAGAGCCCCCGGCTCCCGGCCCGGCCGCCCAGAAACCGTGGTCACCGCCGGCCCGCCCCGTACCGCCCCCACCGGCCCGCCACGCACCGCCCCCGCCCGAGCCCTCGGCACCGATCCCGCTCCGGTCCACCGGGCCCGCCACCCGCGCGACGCCCACCGACCGCCCCTCCGCCGACTACCTCTCCGGCGACCGTCCCTCCACCGACCGCCCCTCCGCCGACCGCGCCTCCACCGACTACTTCTCCGCCGGCAACCCTTCCCCCGACAGGCGGGCCCCCGACCAGCAAGCCACCCCGCCCCCACGCACCCCCCAGGACACCCCACCGCCCGCCACCACCCGCCTCCCCGGTGACCGGCCGCCCTCCTACGGTGCTGAACCCGGCGAACTTCCCGCCGCCGACGCGGCCGCGCTGGACGACCTGGTGCCCGACACCACGCTGGACGGCGGCCGGTACGGCACGCTGACCCTGCGTGCCGTCTCACACCGCGGCGACGCCGCCCGCCGCCGCGGTGACGTACGCCGTGATGCGCTGCTCACCGCCCGCTTCGGGGCCGGCCGGCACGCCCTGCTCCTGGTCGCCGTCGCCACGGGCCGGTCGGCCGCCGAGGGCGCCCACCGCGCCGCCCGGGACGCCTGCACCTGGATCGGCGGTGCGGTCGGCCGCAGTTACACCCGACTGGCGGAGGACATCCGGACGGACCGTCGCGGCGCCCTCAAATCCGGGCTCCAGCGGCTCACCGACCGCAGCCACGGCAAGCTGCGCGGCCGGGCTCCCGAGCGTGGCGTCGCACCGCCGCAGTACCCGGCCGCACTGCGCTGTCTGCTGCTGCCCGCCGATCCGGACTGCCGTACGCGGGTGTTCTTCGGCGTCGGCGCGGGCGGCCTCTTCCTCCTGCGCGACGGCGCCTGGCAGGACCTGGAGCCTTCCACGGACCACGTCTCCGGGGAGGCAGCGGACGACGACACCGCCGGCCTGCCCCGTCCCGCCTCCGGCCCGCCGCACGGCGCGTACCCGGCCGAGAGCGCGGTGCGGCCCGAGCCGTTCCTCTTCCGGACGGCCTTCGCCCGTCCGGGGGACACCCTGCTGCTGTGCAGCTCCGGTCTCGCCGAGCCGCTGCGGGAGGAGCCCGCGTTCGCCGCCCGGCTGGCCGACCGGTGGTCCGCCGCCGAACCGCCGGGCCTGGTGGATGTCCTCGACGCCGCGCAACTGCGGGTCGAGGGCCACCCGAAGGACCGTACGGCCGTCGGGGTGTGGGAGTCGTAGCGCCGGGAACGGGTGGACCCGGACCGCGGACCGGCGGGACCGCACAGCGGAGGCGCGCCGGGGCGTCCCATGGGTTCATGGGAGTGCGGCCCCGACCTCGGCGGCGGGCTGCCACTCACCCGTCGAAGGAGCGACAGCGACATGGCGAAGCAGACCGTGGCCGAGCAGTTCGTGGACATCCTCGTGCGGGCGGGGGTACAGCGGCTCTACGGCGTCGTCGGCGACAGCCTCAACCCGGTGGTGGACGCCATCCGCCGCAACTCCGCGATCGACTGGATCCAGGTCCGGCACGAGGAGGTCGCCGCTTTCGCCGCCGGGGCGGAAGCGCAGCTCACCGGCTCGCTCGCGGCCTGCGCCGGCTCCTGCGGCCCCGGCAATCTGCACCTCATCAACGGCCTGTACGACGCCCACCGCTCGATGGCCCCGGTCCTCGCCCTGGCGTCCCAGATCCCCTCCAGCGAGATCGGCACCAACTACTTCCAGGAGACCCACCCCGACCGGCTGTTCGCCGAGTGCAGCCACTACAGCGAGCTGATCTCCAGCACCCAGCAGATGCCGCGGGTGCTCCAGACCGCGATCCAGCACGCCATCGGACAGAGCGGGGTCGCGGTCGTCTCCCTCCCCGGCGATATCGCAGCCCAGCAGGCCCCCGAGCGGGCGATCGAACATGCCCTGGTCACCTCGCGTCCGTCCGTACGCCCCGGAGACGCCGAGATCGACAAGCTGGCCCGGATGATCGACGAGGCCGACAAGGTCACGCTGTTCTGCGGCAGCGGCACGGCGGGCGCCCATGCCGAGGTGATGGAGTTCGCCGAGCGGGTGAAGTCCCCGGTCGGCCACGCGCTGCGCGGCAAGGAGTGGATCCAGTACGACAACCCCTACGACGTGGGCATGAGCGGACTGCTCGGCTACGGCGCGGCCTACGAGGCCACCCACGAGTGCGATCTGCTGATCCTGCTCGGCACGGACTTCCCGTACAACGCGTTCCTGCCCGACAACAACAAGATCGTCCAGATCGATGTCCGGCCCGAACACCTGGGCCGCCGCACCAAGCTCGACCTGGCCGTCTGGGGCGATGTCCGGGAGACGCTGCGCGGTCTGATCCCCAAGGTCCGGCCGAAGCAGAACCGCAAGTTCCTGGACCGGATGCTGAAGAAGCACGCCGACGCGCTGGAGGGCGTGGTCAAGGCCTACACCCGCAATGTCGAGAAGCATGTCCCGATCCACCCCGAGTTCGTCGCCTCCCTCCTGGACGAGGAGGCCGCCGACGACGCGATCTTCACGGTCGACACCGGTATGTGCAACGTCTGGGCGGCGCGCTATCTCACCCCCAACGGCCGCCGCCGGGTGATCGGTTCGTTCAGCCACGGCTCGATGGCCAACGCGCTGCCGCAGGCGATCGGCGCCCAGTTCATCGACCGCAAGCGCCAGGTCGTCTCCATGTCGGGCGACGGCGGATTCTCCATGCTGATGGGCGACTTCCTCACCCTGGTCCAGTACGACCTGCCGGTGAAGGTGGTGCTGTTCAACAACTCCTCACTGGGCATGGTGGAGCTGGAGATGCTGGTCTCCGGACTGCCGTCGTACGGCACCACCAACCGGAACCCGGACTTCGCGGCCATCGCCCGCGCGGCCGGGGCGCACGGCATCCGGGTGGAGAAGCCCAAGCACCTGCGCGGCGCACTGCGCGAGGCCTTCAAGCACAAGGGCCCGGCGCTGGTCGATGTGGTCACCGACCCCAACGCCCTGTCCATCCCGCCGAAGATCAGCGCCGAGATGGTGTCCGGCTTCGCCCTGTCGGCCGGCAAGATCGTGCTGGACGGCGGCGTCGGCCGGATGCTCCAGCTGGCCCGCTCCAACCTGCGGAACATCCCCCGGGTGTAGGCCGGGCCGCCCCTGCGCAGCCGGCCCGGAGCCGGGTCACCCTGCCTCACCAGGCCGGAAACAAGTCCGGAGGCAGGCCGACCCTTCGCAGCCGGTTGCCCGGAGGCAGCTCAGACCTAGGCCGGACGCTGAGGCCGCAGCCGCAGTGTCAGGATCTGGAACGGGCGCAGCTCCACCGTCACATCCGAGGTCGGCCCTTCCTCCTCCTCGTGCAGCGGCCGTTCCAACAGGTCGGTCACGGTGGCCCGTTCGACCGGGAAGCCGGGGGAGAGCGTGCCGGTGGCGCGGCCGCCGCGGGACTCGTACAGCCGTACCACCACATCGCCGCTGCGGTCCTCGGCGAGCTTGACCGACTCGACGGTGAGGGCCGGGTGGTCGACGCGGACCAGCGGGGGGACGGGCGGCGCGGTGGCGGTCCGCAAGGGCAGGTTGAGGGCCAACCCCTCGGCCACCGCGTCGCCGGTCCCGGCGCCCGGCAGCAGGGCGTAGCTGAAGCGGTGGGTGCCCTGGTCGGTCTCGGGGTCGGGGCTGTGCGGGGCGCGCAGCAGCGTCAGCCGGACCGTCGTGCCCAGACCCCCGGGGTGCGGGCTGCGGGTGACGTCGTGCCCGTACGTCGAGTCGTTGAGCAGGGCGATGCCGTAGCCCGGCTCGGCGACCCGCAGCCAGCGGTGCGCACAGATCTCGAAACGGGCCGCGTCCCAGCTGGTGTTGGTGTGGGTGGGGCGGTGTACGTGCCCGAACTGCACCTCGGAGGTGGACCGTTCGGCGTGGACATCCAGCGGGAAGGCGGCCTTGAGGACCTTCTCCGACTCGTGCCAGTCGATGTCGGTGGTGATGTCGAGGCGGTGCGAGCCCGCCCGCAGGGTCAGCTCCTGGGTGATCCGGGACGCGCCGAACGCCCTGGTCACCCGCACCGTCCCGGACAGCGGCCCGGCCGCGGCCAGCTCGACGGACTCGGCGTCGGTCAGATCGGTGTGCCGGTGGCGGTAGTGCCCGTCGAGGTCCCAGGCGTCGTACTTGTTGGGGTGGTCGGGGTGCAGTTGCAGCAGATTGCCCCGGGCGCCCGGCGCCAGCACCTCCCGGCCGGCGTGCAGATCGCGCACGGAGGCCAGCAGGCCGTCGGCGTCGACCGTCACCCGCAGCAGCCCGTTGTCGAGCGTGAGGGTGCCCTCGGCGCCGGTGTCCGCCCGGACGGGCGCGGGCGGCGGAGTGACGGAGTCCGGGCCGGGCGGACGGACGGCCGCCGAACCCAGCGCGGGGACATGCACCGCGACCCGGGTCGGCTCGTCCGGCCCCGGCCCCGGCCCCGGGAGCGCCACGATCTCGTCCCGGTCGTAGGGCGAGGCGTTGAACACCGTCGGCACCCCGTCGGGCACCGCCTCGCTCCCCGCCAGTGCCCCGAGCGCCGTCTCGATGATCCCGGTCAGTTCGGCCGCGACCGCCGCATAGGTGTCGCGGGCCTCGCGGTGGACCCAGGCGATGGACGACCCCGGCAGGATGTCGTGGAACTGGTGCAGCAGCACGGTCTTCCAGAGGCGGTCGAGGGCGTCGTACGGGTAGACGTACCCGCCGTCGCCCGCCCGTACCGCCGCCGTCGCGGCCCACAACTCCGCCTCGCGCAACAGATGTTCACTGCGGCGGTTGCCCTGCTTGGTCTTCGCCTGCGAGGTGTACGTACCGCGGTGGAACTGGAGGTACAGCTCACCCGACCAGACCGGCGCCGCGGCCCCGTACTCCTCATGGGCGGCCTCGAAGAACCGGGCCGGCGGCTCGATCCCGACCCGCGGTGAGCCCTCCAGGGAGCGGATCCGGCGGGCCCGCTCCAGCATCTCGCGGGTCGGTCCGCCCCCGCCGTCGCCCCAGCCGAAGGGCACCAGGGAGCGGGTGGCGCGGCCCTTGTCCGCGAAGTTGCGTTCGGCGTGGGCGAGTTCGGCGGCGTGCAGGCGGGAGTTGTAGGTGTCGACCGGAGGGAAGTGGGTGAAGACGCGGGTGCCGTCGATGCCCTCCCACCAGAAGGTGTGGTGCGGCATCTTGTCCGTCTGGTTCCACGACAGCTTCTGGGTCAGGAACCACTTCGCGCCGGCCAGCCGCGCCAGCTGCGGGAACGCGGCGGTGTAGCCGAACGAGTCCGGCAGCCAGATCTCCTCGGTCTCCACCCCCAGCTCCTCCAGGAAGAAGCGTTTGCCGTGCACCAGCTGCCGGGCCAGCGCCTCCCCGCCGGGCATATTGGCGTCGGACTCCACCCACATCGAGCCCACCGGCGCCCAATTGCCCCTGCGGACAGCTTCCTTGATGCGCTCCCAGATGTGTGGCTGATGCTCCTTGACCCAGGCGTACTGCTGCGCCTGGGAGCAGGCAAACACCAACTCGGGGTATTCATCGGCCAGTTGGGTGACATTGGCGAAGGTGCGGGACGCCTTGCGCACGGTCTCGCGCAGCGGCCACAGCCAGGCGGAATCGATATGGGCATGGCCGGTGGCGACGACACGATGGGCGCTCGCGGTGGCCGGGCGGCTCAGTACGTCCGCCAGTGCGGCCCGGCCCGCGGCCGCCGTACCGCCGACATCGTGCAGATCGAGCGCGTCCAGCATGTCCTCCAGGGCCCGCAGGATCTCGTGCCGGCGCGAGCCGTCGGCGGGCAGCTCGTGCATCAGCTCGGAGAGCACCTCGATATCGAGGACCAGCTGCCAGACGGTCTCGTCGAGCACCGCGAGGTCCGCCGAGGCGAAGCGGTACAGCGGCCGGTTCGGAGCGGTCCGTACATCGCCGAGGCCGGTGGGACGGAAGTCCCGCAGCACCGCCGGATTCGCGGCGGCCTCCAGTAGCAGCCGCACCTCCTCACCGCCGTCGACCGGCGCGCCGACGGGTACATGCCGGTTGCGCGGATGGATGCCCTTGAGGGGAACCCCCTCGGCGTCATAGACCAGTCCCTCGGCCTGGAACCCGGGCCCGTCGCCGCTGAAGCCGGGGTCGATGACGGCCTCCACCCGCCGCCCCGCCCACTCCCGCGGCACCTCGCCCGCCAGCCGGAACCAGCTCGTGGACCACGGCGGGCCCCAGGGCTCACCGGCCACGAACGGCTCGTACGGGGCCACAAGCGCCTCGCCCACCGGCACCGTTCCCCAAGCTCTCGACTTTGCTCGAGCAGGGGAGGCTCCAATCCCCGGCGCATGCCAGACGGCGAGCCGCAGCGGCACCCGCGCCGCGTACTGCGCGGGCCTGATGAACTGCCCCAGCGCCCGCTCCAGGCGCCCCTCCACCAGCAGTCGGTCGTCGTGCACAGCGGCTCCTCAGGCTCGTACGCCCCGACGTCTCCAGGACGCGGGCGGGGGTGCCCCGGCGGTTGCCGGGAATGCCCCGCTCATCCGGTTCCCGGCCGGGGCTCCACGACTGGCTCGGATCAGGCATACCCACTGAGGCACGACCCGGCGCACCCGGCGCGCGGGCCGCGCACCGGTGCCCCTGAGACCCGGCGCGCGGAAGCATGGCGGCAGATCCGATGGGCATGCTGACCGTGAGGCTGTTCGAGGCAGAGCGCCGATGTTTGTTGGGGGCGGGGGAGAAAATGCGTCAGCCTGTGCGGCGCGAGGAACGGGACAGAAGACAGGAAACGGCCGAGGGGAGCCGGAACGGGGGAGTCACGGCGCGAGCGCCGGGTGTACTGGAACGCAAAGTGCGGCATGCGGATCTGAAAGCGGTCGGTGAGGTGCGCAGGGAGCTGCGTCAGCTGCTGAACCGCTGGGCGGCGCCGGGGGGCGGCGAGCTCGCGGAGCTCGCGACCCTGCTCACCAGCGAGCTGGTCACCAACGCCCTGGTGCATGCCGAGGGCGGCGCCGTCGTCACGGCCAGGGTCAGCGACCGGCTGCGGGTGGAGGTCAGGGACTTCGCGCCCGGCCGCCCCGAGCCCCGCACACCGACCACGGACGGAACCTCCGGCAGGGGGCTGATGCTGGTGCGCTCCTTGGCCGACGCGTGGGGGATACGTACCGAAGGCCTCGGCAAGAGCGTCTGGTTCGAGCTGGGCAGCGGACCGGCCTGACCCATGGACGGGGGTGCCGAAGGGCGCGGTCCGCCGCCGGTCAGCCGAATTGCCGTTCGATCTCGGCGAGTTTCTCCTCGAGGGAGTCCAGACGCGGAATCGTCTGGGTGTCGTCCTCGGCGGTGAGATCCACGGCCCTACGGGGCCCGGCCGCGGCATCGACGCCCTCGGCCTCAGTGCCGGACACGGCTTTGAGTGCCGGACGGGGGGCACGCACCGACAGTTCCCCGGTGAGCGGCGGCTCGATGTCGCCGGCTATGGCGGGGTCGGGGCCGGCCACCTCCGCGGGGGCCGCCACCGCCTGCGTCACCGCCAGCTGCCGGCCGCCGCCACGGCCGAGGCCCCAGCCGCGGTGCTGCCGGTTGATGGCCTTGATGCGGGCCCGGTCGAGCTTGCCCTGCTCGCGCCTGCGGAGACGGTTCTGCTCCTTCTCGCGCCGGTCCTCGCGGACCTCCTCGACCGCCTCGTCCAGTGTCCGTACGCCCTCCAGCAGCATCAGCGACCAGGCCGCGAAGGTCTCCCGGGGCGCGCGCAGCCAGCGCACGATCCGGATCTGCGGCAGCGGACGGGGCACCAGGCCCTGCTCGCGCAGCGCCGCCCGGCGGGTCTGCTTGAGCGCCCGGTCGAAGAGGACCGCCGCCGACAGCGACATCCCGGCGAAGAACTGCGGAGCGCCCGCGTGGTCCAGGCCGCGCGGCGCATGCACCCAGTTGAACCACGCCGCCGCGCCCGCGAACGTCCACACCAGCAACCGGGAGCCGAGGGCCGCATCGCCGTGGCTGGCCTCCCGCACGGCGAGCACGGAGCAGAACATCGCCGCGCCGTCGAGCCCGAACGGCACCAGATACTCCCAGCCCCCGGAGAGGTTGAGGTTCTGTACGCCGAAGCCGACCAGCCCGTGGAAGGACAGCGCGGCGGCGACCGCCGCACAGCAGAACAGCAGCAGGTACGAGGCCGAGGCGAAGACCGTCTCCTTGCGGCGGCGCCGCTCCTCGCTGCGTTCCCAGGAGTCGTCACCGGTGGACCGGGCCGCGGCCGCGCGCCTGCCGCGTACCACCAGTGCCGCGGCCACCAGCACGCCGATGAGCAGCAGGGCTCCGGGAACCAGCCAATCCAGCGATATATCGGTCATTCTCATTCTGGGATCCCTTTGCCTCGGGTACGCGATTTCCGCGACATCCTGGCGGAAGCCGTCGCCGTAACCGAGGCATTCGGAATAAGACGACGCCAAGGGGTGCGATGAAGCCACCGTGGCGTCGAACTACCGTTCCTTGAAGGGAAGTTGAGTTCGATCGAAATCACCCTGGCGGGTGGCGCGGGGCGCGACGTCGAGCGTCGATTCCCGTCTCCGAGGATCAAGCCCCTACCGAGATCAAAGATGCAAGGCGACCGCCCCGTAGCGAATAGCTCGGCCGAGCCTTCGTCTCCGCCGCGTGGCCGACGGTAACCCCGCCTATCTCCAGGCGCTTGCCGAGCGTGGTGGACGGGAACGCTGGGGCCCCCATGCCGCCCCAGGGAGTTGACGGAGCGCGGCGCACGAGCGACCTCACGGGACTCGTCAGTCACCTGCGCAACACGTCCACCCGGGCGAACCCCGTTACACGGCTATGACATAGCCGGCTTGAGTCGCTGTCATCGCACAAGTAGATTCACGATGAACCGAGTTCTGCTACTTCCCCTACGCACCGGCGTCCCTTCGCCGGAAGGACGGACGCCCCATGGGTTCCCACGCCCGCCCCAACCGAATACACCGCACCGGAGTCCGGATCGCGATGGTCGCACTCGTCGGTGCCGCCCTGCCGATCAGCGCCGCCGGCCTCGCCGAGGCGGCCACCCCCGGCGCCACGCACTCCGCGGACGAGAACGACCAGCAGGGCAGTGGGGCCACTACGACGGCCAGTCAGAAGCAGGGCGTGCAGCGGCAGTTCCAGTCTGCCCAGGCGTCACAGCACGCCGTCAAGGACAAGGCAGCCGAGGCCCAGGACGCGAAGGACCAGGCCGCTCCCCAGATCAACGCCGACCATGCCTTCCTGCTGGACGCCCGCGACGGCAGCCAGGAGCGGGAGCTGTGGGGCGGGGCCAAGGCGGACGAGAGCGTGTCGATGGCCAGCACCACCAAGATCATGACGGCCATCGTGGTGCTCAAGCACCCGGAGTGGCTGGACCGGCAGATCACGGTGAAGCAGGAGTACCGGGACTACGTCCAGAAGGTCGGCGGCAGCACCGCCGACCTCCAGACCGGCGACACGCTGACCGTCGAGCAGCTGCTGCACGCCATGCTGATCCCGTCCGGCGACGATGCCGCGATGGCCCTGGCCGACAACCTCGGCTCCGGGGACACCACGGACGCGCGGATCGCCGACTTCGTGAACCAGATGAACGCCGAGGCGCAACAACTGGGCTTGACCGGTACGCACTTCGACAGCTTCGACGGCATCTCGCACGGCAACAACCACAGCACCGCCCGCGACCTGGCCAAGCTCGGCCAGCGCGCCATGCTGCAACCGGTGTTCGCCGACGTCGTGAAGAACAAGCAGTTCAAGACCGAGGCCCCGGCGGCCAACGGCCACACCCGGTACTACACCTGGGACACCACCAACAAGCTGCTGAGCAGCTACGACGGTGCCCTGGGCATCAAGACGGGCAGCGGCCCGGAGGCGGGCTACGCCCTCGTCTTCGCCGCTGAGCGCGACAACCGCACCCTGGTCGGCGCGATCCTCAAGGACGACCAGAGCCGCTTCGACGACGCCACCAAGATGCTCGACTGGGGCTTCGCCCACTGAGCAGGCAGCGCCCCCGGCGCCGAGCGCACACCGCGTGCGGCACCGCCGGCCCCTGACCCAGCTCCCACGGCACCGCCAATCGCACAGGCCCCACTGTCGGGGGAGTTGGGCGTCATGAGGGCGACCGTGAGAAGACGAACCCCCGCCGGCTTGTTCCGGCGGGGGTTCGTGCGTGGCGGTCATGACGGCGTGCGGTGTCCGGCGCGGGTACCGCTGTACTCCGGCTCTCCCGGATCCCGTTGATCCCGCTGCGGGCCTCCGGTGGCTGATCGCCGTCAGGCGCGGAGGGCGGCGTCGAGATCGCGAATGAACTCGCCCACGCGGCCGCCTCCGGGAGGTGCGGTGGGCATACGGCCGAGCACCGCGGTGACCGCCGTGGGTGCGTGCTGACGCGCCCGTTCAAGGGTCCCCGCGGTGACTTGTTGGTCTTCGCCGGATGCCAGCTCTTCTGCCCGTGCCGCATGCGCTGCCGCACCGAGAAGGTGTTTCACCTGATGAGCGTCCGCCAAGGGGTGAAGGTAGGCAGCGGCGGCCGCATGGCTTGCCGCTCGTGCCGCGTCGGCCGCGGCGGGTGAAGCGGCTTCCCGTGCCGCGCGGTATGCCGCCCATGCGCTCTGTCGCAGAGCCGCTGTGCGCCGGCCGCCCTCGGCGAAGGCCTGTGCGGCTTCGATGGCGTCGCGCGGGCGCGGGTCGGCAGGAACGCTCTGTTCGAAGATCGACAGTGTCCTGCGCGCGCACTCGGCCGCGTATCCCGTGATCTCGCGGAGTTCGTGTGGGGTCAGCTCGATCTTTTCCGACTGGGTGGGCACCGCCCCATCTTGCCGCAAGTCGCCGATCGGCGCGGAGATCTGGACCTGCTGCGGCGGCGGGAGCGCCCGCCGGGTGTTACCTGGGTCCGGAGGCCAGCAGCGCGGCCACGTCCGGGTTCTTGATCTCGACGACATCGAAGAGCTCCAATGCGTCGAGGGCGGGCTTCAGATCGCGGATCTGCTGTGCGACCGCCTCGTGTTCGGAGGTGCCCGGCTCCAGGTTCTCCAGGGCCTTGGCGTTTCCGATGAAGGCCGCGATGGACCCCTTGCGGACGAGCACTCCGTTGAATTCCGCCTGCTCCTGGCCGTCGGCAAGGACGTCCTGGGGGGTGAGGGGGGCGGGAGTGGCCGGGGCGGCGGGGGCGGGCGTTGTGAGGTGCGAGTTCTGCTGCTGGGCGTCGGACGTCGCGGAGGTAGGCAGGGTGGACATGGGGGCCTTCTTTCAGTGGGAGGATTTGCGTGCCAGCAGCACGCTTCCCTCAAGGTAGCAGAGATGCGTGCCGCTGGCACGTACAATCTGCCCATGAACGATTCCTCAGTAGCGGCAAGCGTGGAGGCCTCCTTGGGTCTGCTGCTTCGGCGCAGTACGCGAGCGAGCCTGTACTCGGCCCTGGTCGACCAGTTGGACGGCGTGAACGAGACCACCTATCCGGTGCTGAGCGGGATCGCCCGGATGGAACCGGTGAGCAGCAGCCGACTCGCCGCGGAGATCGGCATCGACCGCACGGCGACCACCCGTTACGCGGACCGCCTGGTGACCGCGGGTCTGGTGGCGCGTGAGGCCGATCCGGCGGACGCCCGGTCCACGCTGCTCCGGCTCACGGAACAGGGGCGGAGCATCGTTGAAGTAGCCCGGGTGCGACTCGTGGACCAGGTGGAAGAGGCGCTGTCGGAATGGTCCGACGAGGAGAGGGCCGTGTTCGCGGCGGTTCTCGGGCGCTTCGTCGAAACGCTGCGTGCGGGCGGTACGTCGCCTGGGTGATCGCGAAACGAGGCAGGCCCCCCGCCCCTTGCGTTTGCCGGCCCGTCGGCCGTCCCGCCCGGCCTCGGTTCGTGCGGGAGTGTGCGTGAACTCCCTTATGGCGCTGGCGGATTGAGCCGGGATGCGGGAGGTGGCCTGACGAGTGGCCCAGGGGTCAGGTGGCTGCGGTGAGGCGCGTGATGCGGTCCGCGTCGGCGGTGCGCGGGCAGGTGACGCAGGTGTCGTCGGGGCGCAGGGTGTAGAACATGCAGCAGCTGGCGCGGTCCCGGGTCGCCAGCACCTCGCCCTGCGGCCCGGTCAGTTCGCGGAATCCCGCGCTCCCCACGTACGGAGCGGTGGCCCCCGGCAGCAGCTGCTCCAGTGCGGCCACCGCGCGTGGTTCCTCGCCCAGCAGATGCCCCAGGTACCACAGGCCCTCGACGATCTCGTCGGACGCCATGCCCCACAGCGCCCGCGGCCCGCGCCGCATCCGGGTGCGGAAGCCCTCCAGTACGGGCTGGAGATGCTGGGCCACCGCCGCCCGTACCTCCGCCCGCAGTGCCTCCTCGTCCGGTACGACCCGGGCGCCGGGCAGCGCCGCGGCGGGGTCGTCCGGCAGGCAGCTGAACGTGCCGATCCGCACCGCCATCCGTCCCAGCTCGCGCTGGAAGGAGACGTCCTGCACGGGCAGCCGCGGGACCCTGCGGTGCAGGAACCAGGGGATGGTGATCAACAGGCAGGCGGGCCAGGCATAGCGGTGCAGTGCGAAGCTCGCGATGACGTCCGGCCGGGCACGCCGGCCGTAATCCCGCACGATCTGGGCGTCGTCCCAGGCGAGAAAGGTGTCCAGGCTCTGGCCGCCGGCTGCGAGCCCGGCCGCGCACACCCAGCCGTCGCCGCTGGGCGGTGCCGTGTCCCAGAGGGCGACCTGGAGGCCGGGGAACGCCGCGGAGAGCCGGGTGTAGGCCTTGGCGACGGGGTGTGCGGCGGGCGGGGCGGCGGGGGCACGAGTCATGCGGGAGACCACCGAATCGCGAGCGTTAACAGGTAAGGCTTACCTTACTCGAAGACTTACCCGTGCCCGCCGAGCGCCAGTCCTGCCGCGGCCCCCAGGCTTCCGTACGGGCTCCGCAATTTGAACTGTGGCGCGCGCCGCCTATGGTGCTGGAAACGTCAGGAGGAACCGTCATGGAGCAGGGCACAGCGGAACAGGAGCCGCACGCCCGGGCCTGGGTGCCCGCGCAGGCCGGCCCCGCCGTACCCCGGCGGCACTCCGTCCGCGGCCAGGTGCTGGCCGCACTGCGCCATGCGCTGGTCGGCGGGGAGCTCATCCCGGGCGAGGTCTACTCCGCGCCCGCGCTCGCCGAGCGCTACGGCGTCTCCGCGACCCCGGTCCGCGAGGCCATGCAGCAGCTCGCGGGCGAGGGCGCCGTCGAGGTCGTGCCCAACCGCGGCTTCCGGGTCGCCGAGCGCAGCTCCCGTGACCTCGCCGAGCTGGCCGAGGTCCGGGCGATGCTGGAGGTGCCCGCGATCGTCCGGCTGGCCCGGGCGCTGCCCCCCGAGCGCTGGGAGGCGCTGCGCCCGCTCGCCGAGGCGGGCGTCGCGGCCGCCGCCCACGGCGACCGGGTCGGCTACGCCGAGGCGGACCACGCCTTCCACGAAGCCCTGATGTCGCTCACCGGCAACCGACGGCTCACCGAGGTCACCGGCGATCTGCTGCGCCGTGCCCAGTGGCCGCCGGCCGACGGTCCCCGGAGGCGCACGGCCGAGCTGCTGGCCGACGCCTCCGAGCACACGGCACTGCTCGACGCCCTGGTCGCCCGGGAGTACGCGGTGGCCGAGCGGATCGCCCGCGAGCACGTGTCGGTGGCCCGACACCCGCACTGAGCGAGTCCGCCCGCCCACGGTCCAGGGAGATGGCTCTAGCCGGGCAGCAGCTCATCCAGTGGCAGCGCCGCGACATCGGCGGCGGGCCGGGAGAGATAGAGATCGGCGTGGTAGAAGCCGTCGGATTCCTTGCCCGCGGTGGGCAGGCCGCGGGCGGCCAGCGCCTCGAACGCCGCCTGCCGCTCGTTGCCGTCGGCGAACCGCCGCTGCCGGAACGTGCGGGTGGTGAGCTTCTCCGTCACCAGGCCGGCCCGGGCCAGCAGGGCGGAGACCGGCCGGTAGGACACCTCGCGCAGCACGAACGCGGCGACCCAGGGCGGCGAGGACACACAGTCGAAGAGGCGGCCGAAGGTACGCGCGGAGATGTAGCCGACACCGCCGGTGACGGTGATCAGATCGGTGTCGGCCAGCACCTTCCGCAGCTCCGGGCTCGGCTCGTCGAGCTCCAGATTCTCCGCGAAGCCGTGATCGAGCAGACCGACCGACCGGGCGTAGCCGACGGCACGGTCCGCCGCGTCGATGCCGGTGATCCGGAAGGGTTCGGCACGCCGCCGGGTGGCGAAGAACGTGCGGTCCTCCTCGGTGAGTTGGCCGGTGGACGGCATGGCCTGGCCGTTCGCCGTGTAGCGGCCGTAGAGATCGGTGAGGGACAGCCGGTGGTTGAGCAGCGCGGCGTTGACCCCGTACGAGCAGCAGAGGTCGACGACGTTCAGTGGCGGGCGGTCGCTCCGGTGCCGTTGCAGGGTCTCGGCCACGGCACGGAACACCGCTTGGCCGTGGTGCGGAATTTGGTACTCCAGGGGGTGCAGTGTGGTGAAGTACCGGCGGGGATCCGGGCAGTTGTAAATCGCCTCGAAATCCGCCTTGCCCCAGTCGGTTGCAGCGGTTGTGTTGGTCACTCCTGCTGTCATGTGGCCTCCTGAAAGGCTGTGCCAGTGGGTGGGGCCGGCTGGTCCCGGACCAGCATCCATACCCCGCCGCCGCCTCACAGTGCGACTTGCGGCCATTCTCGGGGCCCATGGGGCGTCGTGAGACGCCACTGCCCCCGGCCTTCGGCCCATAGTCCCACCTCAGGGTTCGCCTGGCGCGTCGACGGACGACCGGTGAGGCAACCGTCACACCCCGGCCGATCCGCCGCGGGGACCGTTCGGATTCAGCCATTCGTCGGGGGAGCTCGCATGGCCGACTACGGGGGGTTGACGGCGAGCGGGTCAGTGGGCTCAGCGGGCAAGGACGACAGCGAAACAGGCGACGGCCAACCCCCTGCGGAGTGCGGAGGGTTGGCCGTCGCCCGTCGCCCGTCGCCCGTCGCCCGTCGCCCGTCGCCCGTCGCCCGTCGCCCGTTCGGGTCGCGCGCCGCGGAACCCGCTAGGTCGCCGGCACGCCGGTGGACAGATGGTCGGCGAGCCACGTGGGAACGCCGCCCATGAGGCGGAAGAGCCGGGCCGCCTCGGCGCGCAGCCGGTCCGCGTCGCCGTCCGGTGCGGCGTCGGCCAGCGCCACGAGGGCCGGCGCCGTGCCGACCAGGAAGCCCAGCTCCTCGCGGATCCGCAGCGACTCGGCGAAACCGTGCCGGGCCTCCGCCACCTCCCCGTCGCGCAGCGCGAGCCCGGCCAGATGACGCCAGGTGAAGGACAACAGCAGGGTGTCACCGTGCGCCGTGGCGCCGGCGTGCGCGCGGCGGTAGGCGGCCCGTGCCGCGTCCGGGCTGTCGGCCACATGCTCGGCCATCAGCCCGCGGCGGAAGTCCAGCAGCGGCCGGCCGGCCGCGGTGGGCGCCAGCAGCGCGGCGGCCCGGCCGAGCGCCGAGCGTGCCTCGTCCGCCCGGTCCCGGACGCCCAGGACCGTGGCGGCGTACGCGAGGTGGCCGCGCTCGCACGCCGCGCCGCCCCGCTCGTCGTCGTCGCCCGCCAGCGCCTCGGCGGTGCGCAGCGCGTCCTCGGCCCCCGCCCAGCCGGTGGCCGTGAACATGCACCGCTCGACCAGCAGCGCGGCGCGACGCAGCGCGGACGGCGCGTGATGGACGGAGTGCGGTTCCAGCAGCGCGGCCGCATCGTCCCAGCAGCCGCGCGAACGCAGCCGCCAAACGGCACGGTCGAGGGGACCGTCCCCCTCGACCGTGCCGATTGCGCCTGTCTCCGGTGCTGATGCGGGTGCTGGTACCGCGAGCGGTACCGGATCCGCAGAACTGACCGGATCCGCGGAATCCGCGGATTCCGACATGGCGGTGTCCGCCACATTGCCCTCCCCGAGCGCGCCATTGAGCCTGGAAATTGGAGCTGTGGGCGAATCTCAGCACGAATGCCGTGGTGCGGCCAAGGGGGTGGGTGAATGAATTCACAATCGCTCGACGGGCGGTCGGAAAGCGATACACGGCCCTGATCGGGCGCTGCGCCGCGCCGGCGGTCGGCCGCCGGCCGGCCACGTCGGGCGCGATGCCGCCCGATCGAATTACCCCGAACGGAGTAGTCGGCCCCGCCGGATCGAACCGGCCGGGCCCGGGGAAGCGCAGGGGGCCGGCCCGGATCCCGCCGCCGGGCGACGGAATCCGTGGGACGCTGCCCCGTCAGCTCATGGGACGCCGCCGCGTCAGCTCATCCGCAGTGCCAGGAAGAAGTCGAGCTTGTCCTCCAGGCGGGACAGATCGCGGCCGGTGAGCTGCTCGATGCGGCCGACGCGGTAGCGGAGGGTGTTCACGTGCAGGTGGAGGCGGCCGGCGCAGCGGGTCCAGGAGCCGTCACAGTCCAAGAACGCCTCCAGGGTGGGGATCAGTTCGGCGCGGTGCTTGCGGTCGTAGTCGCGCAGCGGGTCCAGGAGGCGGGCGGTGAAGGCCCGGCGGACGTCGTCCGGCACGAACGGCAGCAGCAGGACGTGCGAGGCCAGCTCCTCGTGTCCGGCGGCGCAGACCCGGCCCGGGCGGGCGGCGGCGACCCGGCGGGCGTGCCGGGCCTCCTCCAGGGCGCCGCGCAGGCCCTCGGCCGAGTGGACCGCGGCGCTCACCCCGACCGTCAGCCGGCCGTCGTCCGCCAGACCGCGGCCCAGCGGCTCCTGGACGACGGAGAGCAGCTCACCGGCGTGCAGACCGGTTGCCGAGGGGTCCCCGGGCTCGTCCGGGGCGGGCAGCGGCACCAGCGCCACCGCCTCGTCGCCGGTGTGTGCCACGGCGATGCGGTCGGAGGGCTCCGGCCCGAACGTGCCGGGGTCGACCAGCATCTCCTCCAGCAGGGTCTGCGCCACCGGGCCGCCGGGGACGTCGCCGTCCTCCCACTCGACCCTGGCCACCACGATCTGCCAGTGCGGCGCGGCGCCCAGTCCGGGCAGCAGCACCGGGGCCGCCACCCGCAGCCGGGCCGCGATCTCGGCGGGCGGTGCGCCGGTCTGGACGAGCTCCAGCACCTCCTGGGCGAGCCGGCGGCGGACCGTACGGGCCGCATCGCGCCGGTCGCGTTCCACGGCGATCAGCTGGGTGACCCCGTGCAGCAGGTCGAGGCGCTCCGCGGACCAGTCGCCGGCGTCCGCCTCGACGGCCAGCAGCCAGTCGCTCAGCAGCGTCTGGCGCAGATCACGGCCCTCGTGGCGGACCGGGAACAGCGAGAAGGTGGCGCCGCCCGGCGCGTCGCCCGTCTCGACCGTGACGCGGTGCGGGCCGCGGCGGCCCGTACGGGCGGCCGCCAGATGTTCGCCCGCGAGCCGGGCGGCCAGTTCACCGGACAGCGGGGGCCCGGCGTCCGCCAGCGTCGAGCCGGCGATCTGGCGGCCGGTGGGGGAGAGCACCCAGGCGCGCAGGTCCAGGTCGGAGCCGAGCAGGTCCAGGACCACCTCCGGGCCGCCGCCCGTGGGACCCGACGTCATCAGCCGCCGGTGGCGGTCCACGACGGCCGCCAGGTCACCGGCCCGCTCGCTGGAGACCTGGCGGACGACATGCTCGGTGATGGAGGCGAACGAGACGTCCTCGACGACCGAGAACAGCGGCAGCCGGTGCCGCAGACAGGCCTGTACGAGGTCGTCGGGGACCGAGCCCAGCTCCGCCTCGCCGGCCGCGAGACCGGCGACCCCGGCGGTGGCCAGGATGCGCACGAACCGCTCGGAGTCGTCCGGCTCGCGGCGCCAGGCCAGACCCGTCAGCACCAGCTCGCCGCCGGAGAGATAGCGGCTGGGGTCGCGCAGGTCGGTGGTCATCACGCCGCGTACCGTGCGGTCCAGCTCGTCCTCGCCCCCGAGCAGCCGAAGGCCCAGGGTGGGGGTGTCCAGGAGTGCGCGGAGCCGCATGACCTCGCCCGCCGTTCTTTGCTGTCTGGTGTTGCCGGTGGAATACCGCGAGGTTTCGGAGCCTCGTCTTTCGTTCGAATCTACAAGACAGGTGGCTTGGCCAGCCAACCGCTTCATGGTTTCGGTGACTGCACCGGGTGGGCCCGGGGCGCGTTCACTGAACGCATTCGATGAACAAGACATGAACGGCTCCGTGGCGATGCCAGTGCAGCGTCCTCACCATGAGTAGCGAACGACCCGATCTCGTAGAATTCGTAGAAGAGGCCAACGATGGACTTCCTTCGCCCCGCCAGCTGGGAGGAGGCGCTCGCCGCCAAGGCCGAGCACCCTACCGCTGTGCCCATCGCGGGGGGCACGGACGTGATGGTCGAGATCAACTTCGACCACCGCCGCCCCGAGTACCTGCTCGACCTGAACCGCATCGGTGACCTGAGCGAGTGGGAGGTCGGAGAGAAGACCGTACGCCTGGGCGCCTCCGTCCCGTACAGCAAGATCATGGAGAATCTGCGGGCCGAACTCCCGGGCCTGGCCCTGGCCTCGCACACGGTGGCCTCCCCGCAGATCCGCAACCGCGGCGGCGTCGGCGGCAACCTCGGCACCGCCTCCCCGGCCGGTGACGCGCACCCCGCGCTGCTGGCCGCCGGCTGCGACGTCGAGGTGGAATCCGTACGCGGCCGCCGGATGATCCCGATCGACGACTTCTACACCGGCGTCAAGCGCAACGCGATGGAGCCCGACGAGCTGATCCGTTCGGTGCACCTGCCCAAGGCGGACGGCCCGCAGCAGTTCTCCAAGGTCGGCACCCGCAACGCCATGGTGATCGCGGTCTGCGCGTTCGGTATCGCGCTGCACCCCGACACCCGCACGGTGCGCACCGGCATCGGCTCCGCCGCACCCACCCCCGTACGGGCCCGCGAGGCCGAGGACTTCCTCGCCGCTGCGCTGGACGAGGGCGGCTTCTGGGAGTCGGCGGCGCCCATCCCGCCGTCCGTCGCCAAGCAGTTCGCGCAGCTCGCCTCCGGCGCCTGCAACCCGATCGACGATGTGCGCGGCAGCGCCAAGTACCGCCGGCACGCGGTCGGCATCATGGCGCGCCGCACCCTCGGCTGGACCTGGGAGTCCTACCGCGGCAACACCCACGGCACCAAGGGAGGCGCACAGTGCGCGTGACATTCACCGTCAACGGCCGTCAGCAGGAGGCCGACGACGTCTGGGAAGGCGAGAGCCTGCTGTACGTCCTCCGCGAGCGGATGGGCCTGCCGGGCTCCAAGAACGCCTGCGAGCAGGGCGAATGCGGCTCCTGCACGGTCCGCCTCGACGGTGTGCCGGTCTGTTCGTGTCTGGTCGCCGCCGGGCAGGTCGAGGGCCGCGAGGTCGTCACGGTCGAGGGCCTTGCCGACTACGCCAAGCACCGCGAGGACGTCCACCCCGGTGGCGGCTGTGCCTCCGGCGCCTGTGGCACCTCTCTCCAGGCCGCGCAGCAGTGGCAGGCCAAGGGCACCGACTCGCAGACCGGCGAGGGCGGTGAACTCTCCCCGATCCAGCAGGCGTTCATCGACGCGGGCGCCGTCCAGTGCGGCTTCTGCACGCCCGGCCTCCTGGTCGCCGCCGACGAGATGCTGGAGCACAACCCGCAGCCGACCGACGCGGACATCCGCGAGGCGCTGTCCGGCAACCTCTGCCGCTGCACCGGCTACGAGAAGATCCTGGACGCGGTACGGCTCGCGGCCGCCCGCCAGGGTCAGGAAGAGGTGGTCTGACCATGGGAACCACCGGAACCCCCACCAAGATCACCCAGGGGTCGCAGACCAAGGGCGGCATCGGCGAGTCCACCCTGCGCCCCGACGGCACGCTGAAGGTCACCGGCGAGTTCGCGTACTCCTCGGACATGTGGCACGAGGACATGCTGTGGGGCTTCACGCTCCGCTCCACCGTCGCGCACGCCGAGATCGTCTCCATCGACACCTCCGAGGCGCTCGCCCAGTCCGGCGTCTACGCCGTGCTGACCTACGACGACCTGCCCACCTCGATCAAGAACTACGGCCTGGAGATCCAGGACACCCCGGTTCTCGCGCACGGCAAGGTCCGCCACCACGGCGAGCCGGTGGCCCTGGTCGCCGCCGACCACCCGGAGACGGCGCGGCGCGCGGCGGCCAAGATCAAGATCGAGTACAAGGAGCTGCCCGTCGTCACCGACGAGGCCTCCGCGACCGCCGACGGCGCGCCGCTGCTCCACGAGGGCCGCGACGACCACCACGCCGGGCACGTCCCGCACCCCAACATCGTCCACCGTCAGCCGATCATCCGCGGCGATGCGGACGGGGCCGCCGAGCAGGCCGATGTCATCGTCTCCGGCGAGTACGTCTTCGGCATGCAGGACCAGGCCTTCCTCGGCCCGGAGTCCGGCCTCGCGGTGCCCGCAGAGGACGGCGGGGTGGACCTCTACATCGCCACCCAGTGGCTGCACTCCGACCTCCGCCAGATCGCCCCGGTCCTCGGCCTGCCCGAGGAGAAGGTCCGGATGACGCTCTCCGGCGTCGGCGGCGCCTTCGGCGGCCGCGAGGACCTGTCGATGCAGATCCACGCCTGCCTGCTGGCGCTGCGCACGAACAAGCCGGTCAAGATCGTCTACAACCGCTTCGAGTCCTTCTTCGGCCACGTCCACCGGCACCCGGCGAAGCTCTGGTACGAGCACGGCGCCACCAGGGACGGCAAGATCACGCACATGAAGTGCCGGATCGTGCTGGACGGCGGCGCCTATGCCTCCGCGTCCCCGGCCGTGGTCGGCAACGCCGCCTCGCTGGCGGTGGGTCCGTACGTGATCGACGACGTCGACATCGAGGCCGTCGCGCTCTACACGAACAACCCGCCCTGCGGCGCCATGCGCGGCTTCGGCGCGGTCCAGGCGTGCTTCGCGTACGAGGCACAGATGGACAAGCTGGCGGCCAAGCTGGACATGGACCCGGTCGAGCTGCGCCAGCTCAACGCCATGGAGCAGGGCACGCTCCTGCCGACCGGGCAGCCGGTCGACTCGCCGGCCCCGGTCGCCGAGATCCTGCGCCGCGTCAAGTCCCGCCCGCTGCCGCCGGAGCGCCAGTGGGAGTCCAGCGAGGGCGCCGACGTCCGTCAGCTGCCCGGCGGCCTGTCGAACACCACCCACGGCGAAGGCGTCGTCCGCGGTGTCGGCTACGCCGTCGGCATCAAGAACGTCGGCTTCTCCGAGGGCTTCGACGACTACTCCACCGCCAAGGTGCGCATGGAGGTCATCAACGCCGAGCCGGTCGCCACGGTGCACACGGCGATGGCGGAGGTCGGCCAGGGCGGTGTCACCGTCCACGCGCAGATCGCCCGCACCGAGCTCGGGGTCACCCAGGTGACGATCCACCCCGCCGACACCCAGGTGGGCAGCGCCGGTTCGACGTCGGCCTCCCGTCAGACCTACGTCACCGGCGGCGCCGTCAAGCACTCCTGCGAGCTCGTCCGCGAGAAGGTCCTGGAGATCGGCCGCCGCAAGATGGGCACGTACCACCCGGCGTGGGCCACCGCCGAACTCCTCCTGGAGGGCGGCAAGGTCGTCACTGACGGCGGCGAGGTCCTCGCCGACCTGGTGGACGTGCTGGAGGACGAGGCCGTCGAGATCGAGGCCGAGTGGCGGCACCGGCCGACCGAGGCCTTCGACCTGGTCACCGGCCAGGGCAACGGCCACGTCCAGTACTCCTTCGCGGCCCACCGCGCGGTCGTCGAGGTGGACACCGAACTCGGCCTGGTCAAGGTCATCGAGCTGGCCTGCGCCCAGGACGTCGGCAAGGCGCTCAACCCGCTGTCCGTCGTCGGCCAGATCCAGGGTGGTACCACCCAGGGCCTCGGCGTGGCGGTCATGGAGGAGATCATCGTCGACCCCAAGACCGCGAAGGTGCGCAACCCCTCCTTCACGGACTACCTCATCCCCACGATTCTCGACACCCCGACCATCCCGGTCGATGTGCTCGAACTCGCCGACGAGTACGCCCCGTACGGGCTGCGCGGCGTCGGCGAGGCCCCCACCCTGTCGTCCACCCCGGCCGTCCTCGCGGCGATCCGGAACGCGACCGGGCTGGAGCTCAACAAGACGCCGGTACGCCCCGAGCACCTCACCGGCACATAGAGAGCCGTCCGGGGGCGATCCCCCGGACACCGGCCTCCGGGCGGCGGGTGTCAGGGGTGTCCCTGTCCGTCCTCCTCCGCTCACCGCCCGGAGCCCTCCCCCCTCGCACCACGCAGTCGCTGCTCCGCCTCGTCGGAGTCAGTACCCCACCGTTCGTCTCGGGCCGTCCCCCGGGTCGTGCAGCCGAAGTTTCATCCCAAATCTCGCACTCGCTGCGAGTGCCCCTGTGAACCTTGGGAGTAAGGCACCATGACCCAGCAGTCCACAGAGCCGAGGACCACGGCGGACGACGCGGGCGCCGGCTCGCGCCAGCCCGCCGGCCGGTCCTGGCTCGACCGGTACTTCCACATATCCGACAGAGGATCGACGCTCGCGCGCGAGGTGCGCGGTGGCATCACCACCTTCATGGCGATGTGCTACATCCTCCTGCTCAACCCGTTGATCCTGTCGACTCCGGACGTCGAGAAGAACACCCTCGCGCATGCGGGTGTGGTCACCGCGACCGCGCTGGCCGCGGCGGTCTCCACGCTGCTGATGGGCTTCATCGGCAAGGTACCGCTGGCCCTGGCGGCCGGGCTCAACGTCTCCGCCGCCCTGACCGCCCAGGTCGTCCCGAACATGACCTGGCCGCAGGCCATGGGCATGTGTGTCATCTACGGCGTCGTCATCTGTCTGCTGGTGGTCACCGGCCTCCGCGAGATGATCATGAACGCCATCCCGCTGGCGCTCAAGCACGCGATCACCATGGGCATCGGCATGTTCGTCGCCCTGCTGGGGCTGGTGAAGGCGGGCTTCGTGGGCAAGGGCGAGGGCGGCCCCGTCACCCTCGGTCTCCACGGCCAGCTGTCCGGCTGGCCGGTCCTGTTCTTCTGCGTCACGCTGCTGCTGATCTTCATGCTCCAGGCCCGCAAGGTGCCCGGCGCCATCCTCATCGGCATCGTGGCCGGCAGCGTCCTGTCCATCGCCGTGACCAGGATCGGCGGGCTGACGGCCAAGGACTGGGGCGGTACGCCGCCGGAGCTGAGCGGCAGCGCTGTCGCGATGCCCGACTTCGGCCTCTTCGGCCATGTCGAGTTCGGCGGCTGGGGCTCCATCGGCGCGCTCAGCGTCGGCATGATCGTCTTCACCCTGGTGCTGGCGGGCTTCTTCGACGCCATGGCCACCATCATCGGCGTCGGCACGGAAGCCAAGCTGGCCGACGACAAGGGCCGGATGCCGGGCCTGTCCAAGGCGCTGTTCGTGGACGGCGCGGGCGGTGCGATCGGCGGCCTCACCGGTTCGTCCGGTCAGACCGTGTTCATCGAGTCGGCGAGCGGCGTCGGCGAGGGGGCGCGTACCGGCCTGTCGTCCGTCGTCACCGGTCTGTTCTTCGCGGCCTGCCTGTTCTTCACGCCGCTCACCCAGCTCGTGCCGGCCCAGGTGGCCTCGGCCGCTCTCGTCGTCATCGGCTCGATGATGATGAGCGCCGCAGGTCACGTGGACTGGAGCGACCGCTCGGTGTCCATCCCGGTCTTTCTGACCGTGGCCCTGATGCCGTTCACCTACAGCATCACTGCGGGTGTCGGCGCGGGCGTCATCGCCTACGTTGCCATTAAGACGGCACAGGGCAAATGGCGCGAGGTCGGCGGCTTCATGTGGGTACTGACCGCGATCTTCGTCATCTACTTCTCGCTCCATCCGATCGAGCAGTGGCTGGGCGTCAAGTAACCGCCCGCCCTCTCCCCCGTCCGTAAGGAGACCGACATGCTGGACATCGCCGAAGAGCTGCACCGGTGGGTCGGGCAGGGCCGCGAGTTCGCGGTGGCCACCGTGGTGGCCACCAACGGCAGCGCGCCCCGCCAGCCCGGAGCCGCCCTGGCCGTCGACAGCGACGGCACGGCGATCGGGTCGGTCTCCGGCGGATGCGTGGAGGGGGCGGTGTACGAACTGTGCCAGGAGGCGCTCCGGACCGGTCAGCCGGTCCTGGAGCGCTTCGGCTACAGCGACGAGGACGCCTTCGCCGTGGGCCTGACCTGCGGCGGCGTCATCGACATCCTCGTCCAGCCGGTACGTACGGGCGCCCCGCGTCCGGCAGGCGACGGCACGGCGGCGGGGGAGCCGGCGGACAGCACCGCCGGCACCCTCACCGCCGCGCTGGCCGCCGCGGCCACGGGGGAGGCGGCGGCGGTCGCCCGGATCATCGACGGCCCCGCCGAGCTCCTCGGCCGCGCCGTACTGGTCCGCCCCGACGGCAGCCACACCGGCACCCTGGGCGGCCACCCCGCCCTCGACCGCACCGCGATCGCCCAGACCCGCGCCCTGCTGGACGCCGGGCGCACCACGACGATCGGGATCGGTTCCGGCCCGGTGCCCGACGACGACGCCACGGGCGAGGGCGTGGGGCAGGCGATCGGATCGCAGTGCGGCCCCTCCGTCGCCCTCCTCGTCGAATCGTCCGTCCCCCCGCCCCGCATGATCGTCTTCGGCGCCATCGACTTCGCCGCCGCGCTGGTCAGGGTCGGCAAGTTCCTCAACTACCACGTCACGGTCTGTGACGCCCGCCCCGTCTTCGCCACCAGGACCCGCTTCCCGGACGCCGACGAGATCGTCGTCGACTGGCCGCACCGCTATCTGGACTCCCAGGACCTCGACCCCCGTACGGTGCTGTGCGTCCTGACCCACGACGCCAAGTTCGACGTACCGCTGCTGGAGCGGGCGCTCCGGCTCCCGGTCGCCTACGTCGGCGCGATGGGCTCGCGCCGCACCCACCTGGACCGCCAGCGGCGGCTGCGCGACACGGGTCTGACCGAGCTCGAACTGAACCGGCTGCGCTCGCCCATCGGCCTCGACCTCGGCGCGCGCACCCCGGAGGAGACCGCGCTGTCCATCGCCGCCGAGATCGTCGCCAACCGCCGCGGCGGCACCGGCGTACCGCTGACCGGCGCGCACACCCCCATCCACCACGAGACGGCCCGGCCGGTGGGGCGGATCGGATCGGTGGCCTGAGGGGGCGGGCCCGGCGGTGCGGGCCCGATGGCGCGGGCCCGGCGGCCGGATGACCTGAGGTCGGGCCGGCACCGCGCCCGAAAACCGGATGACGCCCCCGCGGCGCCGCGTTAGCGTCCCCCGGTGACCACTGACGACGCCGCCCACGCCACCACGGACATCCGGGAACTCGCCGAGGCCGATCTCGACCGGGCCCTGGATCTGAGCTACACGGTCTTCCACCTGAAGCCCGGTGACCGGACCCGGAGCTTCCACCGGGACCTGCTGCGGGACGGCCTCCGGATCGGTGCGTACGACGGCGGGCAACTGGCCGGACTGACCGGGGCGCACCGCCGCACCATGACCGTTCCGGGCAGTCAACTCCCATGCGCCGCAGTGGACTTCGTCTCCGTGCTGCCCACGCACCGGCGCCGCGGCATCCTCAACTCGATGATGGACGAGCTCTGGCGCCGCTGCGCCGCCGACGGGCGGCCGCTGGCCTGCCTGTGGCCGTCCGAGAGCGCCATCTACGGCCGCTACGGCTTCGGCGCCGCCACCGAGACGTACGGCATCGAGATCGACGCGTCCCGTCCGCTCGCCCTGCGGTCAGCACCCGACAGCCGGCCGCTGCGGCTGATCGACCCGGCCGAGGCGCCCGCGATGCTCGCACCGCGCTATGACGCGACGCTGCCGCAGCGCGCCGGACGCTTCACCCGCGACGAGAGCTGGTGGCGCGCCGGGGCGCTGGACCTCGACGGCGCCCGCATGAACGTCGGTCAGGAGGCATTCGGGCCGGTGCGTGTCGTGGTGCTCGGCGCCCCCGGTGAGCAGCCCGGCGGTTATGCGTTCTACCGCACCCGAGGGCCGGGCGAGGGCCCCGGCGTGGTCCGCGTCGACGAGCTGGAGGCGGAATCCGCACCGGCCGCGGCCGCCCTGTGGTCCTACCTCGCCTCCATCGACCTCACCTCGACCGTACGGGCCGGGTCCCGCCCCGCCGACGACCCGCTTCTGTACCTGGCCGCCGACCGTGACCAGGTACGCGTCACCGGCCAGGAACCCAATCTGTGGCTCCGGCTGGTGGACGTCCGCACCGCGCTGACCGCCCGCTCCTGGGCGGCGCCGGTCGACCTCGTCCTCGACCTGCGCGACACCGCCCTGCCGGCCAACGCGGGCCGCTTCCGGCTGACCACCACCGGCCCCACCGGTCCCACCGGCCCTGCCGACCCCACCGGCTCCTCCGGCACCACCTGGGAGCCCACCCACGACGCGCCCGACATCTCCCTGGACGTACGGGAGTTGGCCTCCTGCTACCTCGGCGGCACCCCCCTGCGGCACTTCGTCCACGCCGGGCTGGCCACCGAGCACACCCCGGGCGCGGTCCGCCGCCTGGACGCCGCCCTGGAGACCGCGTGGCTGCCCTTCACCGGGGAGAACCACTGAGCGACGGGCGCGGGCCGGCCGGGGTGTCCGCCCCGTTGCCTCAGCCCGCGCCCCCGGGCCGCCGCGACCGCAGCGCCGCCATCACGAACACGTCGTGCCACGCACCGTCCCAGAAGAGGGCCTCCCGCATCCGCCCCTCCACCTCGAAGCCGCACTTCTCGTACGCCCGCCGGGCGCGCGCGTTGAAGTCGAAGACCTCCAGCTGGACGCGGTGCAGCCGCACCCGGTCGAAGGCGTGGTCGAGAAGCAGCCGGGTCGCCTCGCTGCCGATACCGCGGCCGGTGGCGCCCGGGACGAGGGCGATCCGGAAGCTCCCGTTGGCGTTCGGCGGATCGATCTGGCTCAGGGCGAGTTCGCCCAGGAAGGCCCCGGTCTCCCGGTCCTCGACCGCGAGATCCAGCCGGTCCGCGCGGTCGGCGCTGCCGGCGCACCAGGCCTGTATCTCCTCCCGCGTGAAGTCGTGGTGGCTACCGGTCAGCCGACGGGTCTCCGGGTCCAGACAGGCGGCGTGAAAGGCGGCCGCATGCCGTACCGACAGCGGTACGAGGCGGACCCGGTCCCCGGTGAGCACCGGCTTCTCGGAGAGTGCGGTGGCATCGATCATGGGGGGATGATCTCCGGGCCCCGAGCGGGGCGGCAAGCGAATTGACGGGCGGGGGAGTGCCGGACGGAGGGGGCGGCCGGCTCGCGGGGAGCCGGCCCGCGCCCCTACGGCAACGCCCCCGCCCGGCGCGCCGCGCTCACCGCCTGCAAGCGGGTGTGCGCCCCCAACTTCCGCATGCAGGACCGCAGATAGCTTTTCACCGTCTCCGGGCCCAGACCCAGCCGTTCCGCCACCACCGCGTTCGTCGCGCCCGACGCGACGCAGGCCAGGACGTCCCTCTCGCGCGGTGACAGGGCAGGGACCGCCTCGCCGGCGCCGGGCCGCCGTGACGAGGCCGCCGCGAGCCGGCCGCACGCCGCCAGCATCTCCTGCCGCAGCAGCGGATCGGTGACCCGCTGCGCCAGCACGCGCAGCTCGCCGTGCGCCTCCCGTACCTCCTCCCACATCGCCGGATCGGCGGCGGTGGGCTGACGGGTCAGGGACAGCAGCCGGGCCGCCTCGTCCTGGAGCAGGAGCGCCTGTTCCAGCTCCCGGGCCGCCTCCACGGCCGCCGACAGCGGCCGGTCGCCGAGCCGCACCGGGCGGCGCAGCGCCCCGTACAGCACCCCGCGCACCCGGCGCCGGACGATCACCGGCACCGCGAGCACCGACCGCAGCCCCTCCGCCGCCACCGCCGTGTCGTATTCATGGCTGATCACCGGCGAGACGCTGTAGTCGGTCACCGCGAGTGGCCGCGACAGCGCCACGGCCTTCCCGCCCAGCCCGTTGCCCTGGAGGATGTCCAGGCCGCGCAGCACCGTGGTCTCCGTACCGGCCAGCTCATTGATGCGGTAGCGCCCCGTACCGGCCAGCAGACCGCCGAACGCCACCGGCAGACCGCTCGCCCGCCGCAGCCGCGACAGCGCCGCCCGTACGTCCACCGCATCGTTCGCTCCCGGCTCGAGCCGCACGCCGAATCCTCCGCTTCCCCCCGTTCGGGGGTGGTGAGACCTGCGCCACTGATTACACGATGGCAGGTAGCGGTGCGGCAATGAGGAGGACACATGACGGACAGGGAAAACGGTGCGACGGGCCGCGCGCCGGCCGCCACCGAGGCGTTCCGGGCGGCGCGGGATCTCCTGCTGCGGCACCGGGAGGACTACGACGCGGCCCGCGCGGCGTTCCGCTGGCCCCGCCCCGAGCACTTCAACTGGGCACTGGACTGGTTCGACGCCATCGCCCACGGCAACGACCGCATCGCGCTGCACCTCGTCGAGGAGGACGGCACCGAGACCCGGCTGAGCTTCGAGGAGCTGCGCCGCCGCTCCGACCAGGCCGCCAACTGGCTGTCCGCCAACGGGGTACGGGCCGGCGACCGGATCGTCATGATGCTCGGCAACCAGGTGGAGCTGTGGGAGTCCGCACTGGCCGCGATGAAGCTGCGCGCCGTCGTCATCCCGGCGACCCCGCTGCTCGGCGCCGCCGATCTCGCCGACCGGATCGACCGCGGCCGGGCCCGGCATGTCATCGTGCGCGCCGCGGACACCGACAAGTTCGCCGACGTACCGGGCGACTACACCCGGATCGCGGTCGGCGGCGCGGCGGTCGGCTGGCTGGCGTACGAGCAGGCCTACGAGAGCCCCGACAGCTATGAGCCGGGCGGGCCCACCCGGGCCGACGACCCCCTGATGCTCTACTTCACCTCCGGCACCACCGCCCGCCCCAAGCTCGTCGAGCACACCCATGCGTCCTACCCCATCGGCCACCTCGCGACGATGTACTGGATCGGTCTGCGGCCCGGCGATGTGCACCTCAACATCTCCTCGCCCGGATGGGCCAAGCACGCCTGGTCCAATCTCTTCGCGCCGTGGAACGCCGAGGCCACCGTCTTCATCCACAACTACACCCGCTTCGACGCGGCCCGGCTGATGGCCGAGATGGACCGGGCCCACGTCACCAGCTTCTGCGCCCCGCCCACCGTCTGGCGGATGCTCATCCAGGCCGACCTGACGGCGCTGCGCAACCCGCCGCGGGAGATCGTCGCCGCCGGGGAACCGCTCAACCCGGAGATCATCGAGCAGGTGCGGCAGTCCTGGGGCGTGACGATCCGGGACGGCTTCGGGCAGACCGAGACCGCCGTCCAGGTGGCGAACACCCCGGGGCAGACGGTCAAACCGGGCTCCATGGGACGGCCCACCCCCGGCTTCGACGTCGTCCTGCTCGACCCGGTCAGCGGCGCACCGGCCGACGAGGGAGAGATCGCCCTTGACCTGTCCACCCGGCCGGTCGGTCTGATGACCGGCTACCAGGGCGACCCGGTACGCACCGCGGAGGCGATGGCCGACGGCTACTACCGCACCGGCGACATCGGCTCCCGCGACAGCGAGGGCCGGATCACCTACATCGGGCGCGGCGACGATGTCTTCAAGGCGTCCGACTACAAGATCTCCCCGTTCGAGCTGGAGAGCGCCCTGCTGGAGCACGAGGCGGTGGCCGAGGCCGCCGTGGTGCCGTCCCCCGACCCCGTACGGCTGGCCGTGCCCAAGGCGTATGTCGTGCTGGCGGCCGGGTGGTCGCCCGGCCCGGAGACCGCGAAGCTGATCTTTGCGCACTCCCGCGAAGTCCTGGCCCCCTACAAGCGCATCCGGCGGCTGGAGTTCGCCGAACTGCCGAAGACCGTCTCCGGCAAGATCCGCCGTATCGAACTGCGTGAGCGCACCGCGCAGGGCGACGGCGGCGCCGAGTACCGCGAGGAGAACTACCGATGAGCCAGCCGCACCAGGAGCTGTCGTACGCCGGCGGCGTCGCCGAACGGCCGCTGCTCGGGCACACCATCGGCGCCGATCTGGCCCGCACCATCGCCCGGTTCGGTGACCGTGAGGCGCTGGTCGAGGTGGCGAGCGGCCGCCGCTGGACCTACACCGAACTGGGCCGTGCGGTCGACGAGGTGGCCCTCGGCCTGCTCGCCAAGGGCGTCGGCAAGGGAGACCGGGTCGGCATCTGGGCGCCCAACTGTGCCGAATGGGTGCTGGTCCAGTACGCCACCGCCAAGATCGGCGCCATCCTCGTCAACGTCAATCCGGCTTACGGCGTCCACGAGTTGGCGTATGTCCTGCAACAGGCCGGCATCACCCTCCTGGTCTCCGCGGTCCACCACAGGACCAGCGACTACCGCGGGATGATCGAGCAGGTGCGCGCCGAGAGCCCGGCGCTGCGCGAGGTGGTCTACCTCGGCGACCGCACCTGGGGCGGGCTGCTGGCCGCCGGCGCCACCGTCCCGCACACCCGGCTCGACGAGTGCGCCACGACGCTGACTGCCGACGACCCGGTCAACATCCAGTACACCTCGGGCACCACCGGCTTCCCCAAGGGCGCCACCCTCTCCCACCACAACATCCTCAACAACGGCTACTGGGTCGGCGAGACCGTCGCCTACACCGAGCAGGACCGGGTGTGTCTGCCGGTGCCCTTCTACCACTGCTTCGGCATGGTCATGGGCAACCTCGGCGCCACCTCGCACGGCGCCTGCATCGTCATCCCGGGCCCCGCCTTCGACGCCGTCACCACCCTCCGGGCCGTCCAGGACGAGCGCTGCACCTCCCTCTACGGCGTGCCCACCATGTTCATCGCCGAGCTCAACCACCCCGACTTCGCCTCCTACGACCTCTCCTCCCTCCGCACCGGCATCATGGCGGGCTCGCCGTGCCCCGAGGAGGTGATGAAGCGGGTGGTCGCCGAGATGAACATGGCCGAGGTCTCCATCTGCTACGGCATGACCGAGACCTCCCCCGTCTCCACCCAGACCCGCCGGGACGACGACCTCGCACACCGCACCGCGACCGTCGGCCGGGTGCTGCCGCACATCGAGGTGAAGGTCGTCGACCCGTCGAGCGGGGTGACGGTGCCGCGCGGCGAGCCGGGCGAGCTGTGCACCCGCGGCTACAGCGTGATGCTCGGCTACTGGGAGGACCCCGTACGCACCGCCGAGGTCATCGACGCCGCCCGGTGGATGCACACCGGCGATCTCGCGGTGATGAACGACGACGGCTATGTCCGGATCGTCGGCCGCATCAAGGACATGATCATCAGGGGCGGCGAGAACGTCTACCCGCGCGAGATCGAGGAGTTCCTCTACTCCCACCCCAAGATCGCGGACGTCCAGGTCGTCGGCGTCCCCGACGAGAAGTACGGCGAGGAGGTCGCCGCCTGCGTCATCCTCCGAGACCCCCAAGACCCCCTCACCCAAGACGAGTTGGCCGACTACTGCCGCTCCCGCCTCGCCCACTACAAGGTGCCGCGCCACCTCCACCTCCTCGACGCCTTCCCGATGACCGTCAGCGGCAAGGTCCGCAAGATCGAGCTCCGGGAGCGGCTGGCGGAGGAGCTGGGGCGCGTAGCGCAGTGATTCCGGGGCCGGCGGTCAACGGGGCGGCGACGCCCCGTTGGGGACGTACCCCAGGTCGACCGGGTCCGGCACGGTGGCGTCGCCTGCCGTACCGCGCCACGGTGCGAGCAGGTCCGGCAGCCGGGGCGGCCAGAGCGGGTCGGCGCAGCCGGCCAGCTCGGCCGGACTCCACCAGCACCAGTCCAGGATCTTGTCGTCCGCGTGCGCGGCCGCCACACCCTCGGCCGGTTCCCTGCGCGGCCCATGGGCGAGATAGAGGTGCTCATGCTGCCGTACGGGGATGCCCGCCCGGGTGAAGTCGTGCTCCCAGGTGCCCAGCAGCGGGCCCGGCTCCAGATCGGTCCAGCCGGTCTCCTCCCGCAGCTCGCGCCGCGCCCCCGCCCGCGGAGTCTCCCCGGGATCCAGCCCGCCACCGGGCATCGCCCAGTGGACCCCCACCTCTTCGTTGTCGTAGCGGAGGAGGAAGAGCGCGCCGTCGGCGTCGAGCACGGCAACACGGGCTGCCCGGCGGTGAATTCGCATCGTCGGAGCGTACGCCGCGGCCCCGGTCAGGCGCCGCCGAGGCTGCGGAAGTCCCACGGGTCATGGGCGTTGATGACCCTGATCCGCTCCTCGCCGGCGCCGCCTGCCGCGGCTTCCCGCAGCCGCCCCTGATTGGCGATCCGCAGCTCTTCGTCCACCTGGGCGTTCAGTTGGATCAGGTCCATCAGAGGATGCGAGTGCGGGTCGTCCGCGGCGATCTCCCGGTGGTAGAAGTAGGCGTCTCCCGCGTGCAGCAGCCAGCCCTCGCCGTCACGGACCGCGAAGCCGGCATGCCCCGCGCTGTGCCCGCCGAGCGGCATCATGAGCACCTCGCTCGCCACCCCCGTCAGCGGACGGACCCCGGCGAAGCCCGCCCACTCCTCGCCCCCGGCGCTGTCCGGCTCGTAGGTCACCCAGCGCGGGCCGTGCGCCCAGTGCGCCGGGCGGTAGCGGAAGCTGGGCGCCTCGGCCATGGCGGCCCGCAGTTCGGAGGCCATGAGATGCACCTGTGCCTCGGGGAAGTCCGGCAGCCCGCCGCAATGGTCCACGTCCAGGTGGGTCAGCGCGATGTGCCGGACGTCCGAGACCGCGTACCCCAGTCGCTCGATCTGCTGCCGGGCCGTCTCAGCAGGTCGCAGCTCCGGCTGGGCCAGCTCCCTCCACTCCGGGTCGAGCGAGTCCTGCGGCCGGCGCACATCGTCCAGTCCGAGACCGGTCTCGATCAGCACCAGACCGTCCCGGTCCGTCTCCACCAGCAGACAGTGGCAGACGGCATGCAGCGGCGGCGGCCCCTCATACGTGGCCTCGATGCTCATCATGGAACCGCAGTTGAGGTGGTGCACTCGGGTGGGGCGTTCCTTGCCGCCCGGGTTCATGGTGTTCATCGGTCACTCGCTCCCTGCGCGGCGATCGCTCCGACTTGGCGGGCGACCGTATGGATGACGGCGCTGTCGCGGCGCACCCGCGCCAGCAGCAGTGCACCTTGCAGTGCGGACATCGCCAGGTCGGCCAGCTCCTGCGCCTCCTGCTCGGCCAGGCCCCAGCCCCGGAACCGTTCGCCGATCCCCAACAGCCAGAGCTCATATGTCCGTTGGCAGGCGTCGTGGATCGGACCGGTGTCTCCGGCCTCCTCCAGGGCGACGGTCGCGACCGGACAGCCGTCGCGGTAGTCGGAGTCCTCGAGCGCCTGCGCCAGCAGCGCACCGAGAGCGGCGATCGCCTCGGCCGGTCCGGTAGCGGCGGCTGCGGCCTCGGCCATCCGCTCCGCCATCTCGGCCCCGGCCAGGGCCATCGCCTCCGCGGCCAACTGCTCCTTGCCGTCGGGGAAATGGAAATACAGCGAGCCCTTGGGGGCTCCGCTGGCCGTCAGTACTTGATTGAGGCCCGTCGCGCCATAGCCCTGCCGCTGGAAGAGCTCGGCGGCGGTGTGCAGGATCCGGGCGCGGGTGTCCCCGCGTGAGTGCGCCATACGGGAACCCTAGACCGACCGGTCTATAGATAACAAGGAGCGGTGTCCGGAAGGCAGTTCAGGGGCGTCGCTCTCCCGGCCAGTCGAGCAACAGGCGCTGGGCCTTCGGCAGCGAGGCGACCACGAGGTCGTACGAGTCCTCGATCATGTCGAGGACGAGCCGGTCGGACAGGTCGCCCTCCAGTGAAACGGTGTTCCAGTGCCGCTTGTTGAGGTGATAGCCCGGCACCACCTCGGGGTGGGCCGCACGCAACCGTTCCGCCAGCTCGGGATCACATTTGAGGCTCACGGTGAGCGGCGCATCCGTCAGCGTCGTCAGCGCGAAGATCTTGCCGCCGACCTTGAAGGTCGAGACATCCGGGTGCCGCGGAAAGGGGAATTCCTCGACCGCTCCATTGAAGTCCAGGCAGACGGCCCGCAGGGCCTTCGCGTCGATCATTCCGTCATTATGTCCGGCACACGCCGGCATCTGACTACTCGTTGCGGAACCTGGCTCCTGCGTGCCCTCCGCGGTGGCCGGGCATGCCATGTTCTCCGAGGACAAAATTGTAGAGACCCGTTCGCACCCTGGCCGTCCCGTCCCGCTTCCGCCATGGTTACGTCATTGCATCCGAGCCTGGGGGGGGCGAATGGAAGCAGCAGGGAGCTTGGCATCAGCGGCTGTTCAGATTTTGACCGGCATGGCAACGGGCGCGGCTACCTCCGCGGGGACGGGTTTGGGGCAGGCAGTCGGTGAGCTCGTGCGTTCGCGACTCGGCGGCTCCGAGCGGGGCCGCGTTGCCCTGGCCGGCGTAGACGCGGACCCGGCGGACCCAGGCGCGGCCCAGAGGCTGGAGGCCGCGCTGCGGGACGTGCTTCTGGCTGACCCGGAGTTCACCACGAATCTGAAAGCTGCGCTCGCCGACGGGCACCCGCCCGCTCCGCCGGCGAACACCACCGAAAGCATCGTCATCCAAAGCAGCAGGATTCGTAGCAGTCAGATCTCGCTGGGGCCGTTGACGATTTCCCACACCCACACCACTCGAAGCTCGTTGGTCGTGATGGTCGTCGCGCTGGTGGCCGTCTTGGCGCTCGCCTTATACGGCGGTGTCCGTCTGATCACCGGCGATCCTCCCGATCGCGCTGAGCGCGCGCAGAAGGGGCACCCGACGTCTGTGCCCACATCTCTCCGCGCTGAGAGTCTTGTTGCGAAGATCCTTCCGGATCGAGGAAGCCTGCCCCCTGGCTGGGCGGTCGCGAGCGGCCCTTCGTTCGTGGAGAGAATGGTATGCACTTTCTGCAAGTCCGACGGTGAAGTGCATAGCTATGGCGTCGTGGCTTGGGAACTGCCCGGCTCCCGCGAGGCGAGGTTCTACGTGGACGCCTATTCCAACCCCGCTGCGGCAGCAGCCGATTACGCATCCCACCCCAACGACTTCGATGTTGTTGCGGTCGGGAAAAGCAGTTATTTCTCCCGCCCATACGTCGCCAACGAAGACCAGAAGGTGCTCTCGCTGGATGAAGGCGGCTCTCCGGCCGTCCAAGCGGTCATTCGGATGGACAGGATCGTGATCAGAATCCGGATGAGTTCAGACTGGGCGCGCCAGCAAGGTCATCTTTCAGCTTTCGCCTACATGATGAGCAGCCGGGCCGAACAGGCACTGGACGGGAATGCCGTGCGGTCGAAGGTACCTTCGATTGTCTGACAACCTCGTGCCTGGTGGGGGTGCGGCTGCGGTTCGGCGGTCCGGTGACCGGCAGGTTCACGACCTGGAGCCCGACCAGCCGGAATCCCGCCGCATCCCGGCCCGCGGCCAGTGGTCGAGCCCCAGCGCCGCCTCATGGGCACGGATCGCCCGTAGTCCCGGTGTGAGTTCGGCCTCGGGGAGTACCCGGAACCCGATCCGGGCGTAATACGGCGCGTTCCACGGCACCTCGGTGAAGGTGGTCAGGGTCAGCGCGCCCCGGCCACCGTCCCGCTCCGCCCGGTCGATGAGCGCCCGGCCGATGCCGCGGCGAGCCTGGTCCGGGTGGACCGACACCTGCTCGATATGGGTACATCCGTCGACCGGCTCCCAGAGCAGAAAACCGACCAGGCCGTGGCCCTCGTCCGCCCATGCCGGTTCTTCGTATGCGGCCAGTGCCCGCCCCGCTCGCTGGAACTCCGCCAACTGCTCCAACGACGGCGGCTCGTCGTCAGCGACCGACGCCATGCCGAGTCCGCGGAATGGCTCCCCGGCGGCTCGCTCGATGGCGCGCAGGGCGGGCAGCTCGGTGAGGGAGGGGGTACGGATGATCACCGGGTCAGTGTCTCGGGTCCGGACGGGCGCGGCGAGTGGTTTTTGTAGGCGGCGTCCGGAGGTCACGTGGTGCGTGCGTGCTCACGCCGCACGGTCACCGCCCCGTCGCCCCGTACTTGATCAGTTCGTCGGCCGGGTCGTTGACCGGTTGTGGGGTGCCCGTGAGGTCCATGACGAAGAGCGGGATGTGCAGTTCGTCGGCGCGGGAGCGGGCGTCTCGGGCGTAGCCGGCGAGTGAGAAGAAGACCGCTATGGCGGAGTCGTTGAGGCCGTTGAGCCAGACGCATTCGATCTCGCGCAGCTGGGTGGCGCGGGTGGTCGGGTCGACCTGGGCGACCACGCCCGTACCGCGCAGGTCGACGCCGGAGGCGGTGCGCTCCTGGGTCCGTGCGGCATCGGCGTAGCCCAGCCACTTCAGATACTGCTCGGCGGCGGTGACGCAGTCGCGGGCCGTACGGATCGTGACCGGGCGGAACGCGGGCCGCAGGACGGCGCGCGGGGCCTCGGGGGCGGGCGCCGGGGCGGGTGCCGGTGCGGGCTTCGGGGTGGGAGGGCCGAACGAGGGGAAGTTCGGTGGCGGTTGGGCGGGCGCGGGGGCGACGGGGACGCGGACGACCGTCCCGCAGACACAGCCGGACTCCGGCGCCGGCCACTCGTCCTGCCGCCCGCAGACCTCGCACCGCACCTCCACCCAGGAGGCCTGCCAGGTGCGGTGCTGTATCTCGACGGGCACCCCGCCGCGCAGCACGGGCATGGTCAGCGGGGCACCGCACGCGCACGGGAAGGTGGGCGGGGTGAAGGCGTTCTCGCGGCGGCACGTGGGGCACCGCACCGGCACGCTGTCGGCCATGGTCGGCTCCTGGCAGGTCGGGCGGCAGACAGGTCGGATCTGCTGCTGCCCCCATGGTCTCTCCAAAAGCGGGCGGAGGGGGGCGATTTGCGAGGAGAGCCGCAGGTGGGGAAGAGACCGCAGGGGGGTCACGGCGCACGGGGGGAGCGCACCGCGGCGCACGAGGGCCGTCATGGCTGGTGCGGCGCGGGCAGGGCCCGGCCTGTGGCGCAGGCAGGGCCCGGAATCCGTGACCGTACGGATTCCGGGCCCGCTGTGGTGCCCGTCCGGCAGCGCGAGAATCGGGCGCGACAGGACATCGCGCCGCCGGACGGAGTCTGTGGTGGAGAGAGACAGATCGAGGGGGAGGTGGGGCAGGCGGGCTCCGCGGTGGGGGAGAGGCTCGCCCTTCCTGTCGGGCGGGCACTGCCACCGCACTGGATTCTCCCCGTGTACCGCGGAGCTCGCGCTACCTCTCCGTACCGGCCGGCCACCCCTCAACGGGCCGGCCGGTACGGATGCGCGAGGATGCTGACCCCCCGTCAGTCCTCGCGCAGCTCACGGACCTTTGCCTCCACGCGCGCGCCGTAGTCCCGGTCGGCGGCGTGGAAGTGGGCCAGGTTCTTCTCGATCACATCGTCGCGGCCGACCTGGGAGAGCCCGCCGGCGATGTTGTTCACCAGACGGTTCTTCTCGTCCTGCGACATCAGCCGGTAGAGCTCACCGGCCTGGAAGAAGTCGTCGTCCTTGGTGTGCGCCGGGGCCTCGTGGGTGCCGGTGTGGCCGGAGACGGCGAGCGGGGCGGAGAGCGCCTGGTCCGTCTGCGCCGGGCCGCCGTAGGAGTTCGGCTCGTAGTTCTTGGCGTGCCGGTCGTAGCGGTGGGTGGCCATCAGGCCGTCCCGGCCGTAGTTGTGGGCCTCGGTCGCCTTGGGGGCGTTCACCGGCAGCTGGGTGTGGTTGACGCCCAGGCGGTAGCGGTGCGCGTCGGCGTAGGCGAACAGCCGGCCCTGGAGCATCTTGTCCGGGGACGGGCCGATGCCGGGCACGAAGTTGTTCGGGGAGAAGGCCGACTGCTCGACCTCGGCGAAGACGTTGTCGGGGTTGCGGTCCAGGACCAGGCGGCCGACGCGCTGGAGCGGGTAGTCCGCGTGCGGCCACACCTTCGTCAGGTCGAACGGGTTGAAGCGGTAGTCCGCCGCCTCGGCCGCCGGCATGATCTGCACGTACAGCGTCCAGGAGGGGTACACGCCCCGCTCGATGGACTGGAGCAGATCGGTCTGGTGGCTGTTGGGGTCCTTGCCGGACAGCTCGGCGCCCTGCTCGGCGTCCAGGCAGCGGATGCCCTGGTTCGTCTTGAAGTGGTACTTGACGAAGAAGGCCTCGCCCTCGGCGTTCGTCCACTGGTAGGTGTGCGAGCCGTAGCCGTTCATGTGGCGGTAGGAGGCCGGGATACCTCGGTCGCCCATGAGCCAGGTGATCTGGTGGGTCGCCTCGGGGGCGTGCGCCCAGAAGTCCCAGACGTTGTCCGGCTCCTGCTTGCCCGTGAACGGGTCGCGCTTCTGCGAGTGGATGAAGTCGGGGAACTTGATCGGGTCCTTGATGAAGAACACCGGGGTGTTGTTGCCGACGAGGTCGTAGTTGCCCTCTTCGGTGTAGAACTTCAGCGCGAAGCCACGCGGGTCACGGGCCGCGTCCGGGCCGCCGAGGTTGTCGGCGACGGTCGAGAAGCGGATGAAGGTCTCGGTCCGCTTGCCGACGGTGTCGAGGAAGTCGGCACGGGTGAAGCCGGTGACGTCATCGGTCACCTCGAAGTAGCCGTACGCGCCGGAGCCGCGGGCGTGCACCACACGCTCCGGGATGCGCTCGCGGTTGAAGCGGGCGAGCTTCTCCAGCAGGTGCTGGTCCTGGAGGATGATCGGGCCGCCGACGCCGGCGGTGGCGGAGTTCTGGTTGTCGGCGACGGGGGCGCCAGCCTCCGTAGTGAGAAAGCGCGCCGTCAGCGTGGGCTTCGACATGGTGACCTTCCGTACGAGAGCGCGGAAGTTGGCTTCCGCATGTCGGAGCGTAAGAAGGGCTCCGACCAAACGTCAACAGTTTGTTGAAACAAAGCTGAGGGGTATTCCGGGCGGCGGCCGCGCCTGGGCGCGACAGGACAGGTGTCGGCGCAGCCACCGCCCGGAAGCTGAGGGGGACCGGTTCCGGGGCGTGTCTCACGTCCCGTGGGCGAACGTCCCGTGGGCGAACTCGTGTACGGGGCCTGCGGGCGGGCCGCCGGCAGCGCGTTCCGCGCACGCGGTCCGGATCTCCACGAGGACCGGCCGCCGCGTGGAGACGGCTTCCTTGCGCGCCCACTCGACCGCCGAGCGGAGTTCCGCCGGATCGAGGACGTCCCGGCCCGCGCAGCCGTACGCCTCCACGAGCTTCACGTGGTCCGTACGGCCCTGGTCGTAGCGGGCGAGGTGCTCGTACGGGCCGTGCTGCCCGCACCGGCTGTGGTCCTCGTGGCCGGGGTTGAACAGGATCAGTACGAAGGGCACCTCGTGGCGGACCGCGGATGCCAACTCCTCGGCCGGGAACGGGAAGCCGTGGCCGTCGACGACCACGACGACCTCCGCGTCCCGCTCGCCCCGGGAGTCCAGTGCCTTGCGGACGCCGATCGCGGCCGGCACCTCCCAGCCGGGCGGCCCGCTCCGGCGGTGGAGCCGGTGCCGCTGCCCGTACGGGGTGTCCGCAAAGGCGGCGTCACCGTCGCCGGCCGAGCTGCTGACGAGATAGCTGCCCGGCCCGGTGCCCGGCCCGATGCCCGGCGCGGCGTCCGGCTCGGCCTCCGGATGGTCCTGCGCACCGAAGAGCGCGGCGACCTCCGCCAGGACCCAGGAGACCGGGCTCCGGGAGCCGTCGGGGTCCGCGTGACCGGCCGGGCCCGAGGCGGCGCCCAGCGGCCGTACGTGCTCGGCGCGTACGGACCCGGCCTGCGCCGTTCCGGTCTGCGCCGTCCCGCCCTGCACCGCCCCCGTCTGCACCGTCCCGCCCTGCACCACTCCGGCCCGCGGAGGCCGGCCCCCGCACCCGGGACGGCGCCCGGTGTCATGGACGATCTCCGCCGCGGCCAGATCGGCCGGAAGATCGATCAGGACCGGGCCGGGGCGGCCCTCCCGCGCGATCCGGAACGCCTCGCGAAAGGCCCCCGGAATGCGCGCCGGATCCTCGATCCGCTCGGCGCGCTTGGTGACCGGACCGGCCAGCCGGACGAGATCCGGCGGCCGGCCGGTCGCGTGCCGCGGCGGGCCGGCCCGTCGGCGCGGTCCGGCGGTCTCCCGGCCCGTGACGCACACCAGCGGGACCGCATCCTGCTGTGCCGCGTACAGCCCGGTGATCAGACGTGCCGACCCCGGACCCGCGGTGACCGCGACGACACCGGTCCTCCCCGTCGTACGGGCCCAGCCGTCAGCCATGAACGCGGCGCCTTCCTCATGGCGTCCCGACAACCGCTCGATGCCGGCCTCCTCCATCGCCGCGTACAGCGGGAGAAGGGCGGCACCGGGGCAGCCGAAGACGATGTCGACGCCCTCGTTCTTCATGATCTGAACGGCCGCCAGTACGGCGGGAATCCGCTGCGCCGCCATGGCCTCAGCTTTCGGTGGTGTGTCCGGAGAGTCGTTCGACGCCGCGGAGGAGGGCGGAGTGGTCGAGGCCGCCGTCGCCTTGTGCGCGCAGGGAGGCGACGAGGCCGGCGACGAGGGTGCCGACGGGGAGGGCGGCGCCGACGGTGCGGGCGGCGTCGGTGACGATGCCCATGTCCTTGTGGTGGAGGTCGATGCGGAAGCCGGGCTGGAAGTCGCGGTTTGTGAAGTTGTCCTTTTTGCGGGTGAGGACGGTGGAGCCGGCGAGGCCGCCGTTGAGGACGTCGAGGGCGGCGGTGAGGTCGACGCCGGACTTTTCGAGGAAGACGACGGCTTCGGCGCAGGCTTGGATGTTGACGGCGACGATGAGCTGGTTGGCGGCCTTGACGGTCTGGCCGGCGCCGTGGGGTCCGCACAGGACGATGGTTTTGCCGAGGGCTTCGAGGAGGGGGCGGGCGGCGTCGAAGTCGGCTTGTTCGCCGCCGGCCATGATGGACAGGACGGCTTCGACGGCGCCGGCTTCGCCGCCGGAGACGGGGGCGTCCAGGACGCGGATGCCCTTGTCGGCGGCGGCCTTGGCCAGGTCGATGGAGGTCTGGGGGGTGATGGAGGACATGTCGATCAGCAGGGCGCCGCGCCGGGCGTGGGCCAGGATGCCGTCGGGGCCGTAGGCGAGGGCTTCGACGTGGGGGGAGGCGGGGACCATGGTGATGATGACGTCGGCGTCGGTGACGGCTTCGGCGGCCGAGGTGGCGGCGGTGCCGCCGGCGGCGGCCAGGCGCTCGAGTTTGTCGGCTTCGAGGGTGTAGCCGGTGACCGTGTAGCCGGCCTTGATCAGGTTCTCGGCCATGGGGGAGCCCATGATGCCGAGACCGATCCACGCGATCTTGGGCAGATTGCTCATGAGAGTGCCTCTTTCGGAAAGCTGTGGGACGTCAGGAGCGGGCGGCGCGCAGCGGGGCCGGGAGCCACTCGAAGGCGCTCGCGCTCGGCCCGTCGCCGGGCTTGTACTCCAGGCCGGTCCAGCCGTCGTATCCGGCCTTCTTCAGCCGCCCCAGCAACGCCGTGAAGTCCAGGTCACCGGTGCCGGGGGCGCCGCGGCCGGGGTTGTCGGCGATCTGTACGTGGGCGGTCTTGGCGGTGTAGCGGTCGATGACCTCGTCCAGGTCCTCGCCGTTCATCGACAGGTGGTACAGATCCATCAGGAACCGGGCGTTGTCCAGCCCCGTCGCCGCGTTCACCGCGTCCACGACCTCGATGGCCTTCGGCGCGCTCACGATCGGGCAGTGGGGCGACTCCGGCGCGTTGAGCGCCTCGATCAGCAGCGTCCCGCCGACCTCGGCGACCGCACGGGCGGCGAAGGCCAGGTTCTCCAGCGCGAGCTTGTCCTGCTCCGCCACCGGAACGCCCTCGACGCGGTTGCCGTAGAGGGCGTTGAAGGCCGTGCAGCCCAGCGAGCGGGCGAACTCGACCGCCACCGGCACGTTCGCCCGGAACTTCTCCGACTCCTCGCCCGGCACCGACAGGGCGCCGCGGTCGGGGCCGGGCAGCTGCCCGGCGTAGAAGTTCAGGCCCACCAGCCGCGTCCCGGCATCGTTCAGCGCGGCCCGCAGCGCCTCCAGCTCCGCCTGCTCCGGCACCGGGGAATCCACCCACGGCCACCACAGCTCCACCGCCGTGAAGCCCGCCGCCCGTGCGGCCGCCGGCCGCTCCAGCAACGGAAGCTCGGTGAACAGGATCGACAGATTGACGTTGAAGCGCGTGTCCGTGAAACCCATCGGGGCGGGCGCTCCTTCCGGATAGTGGAACTGTTTTTCTGCTTACTGGAACACTGCCTGGCGGCCTCAAAGGCTGTCAAGAGGGCTCCGGGGCAATTTCTGGTGGCCGGGCCGAACCGCGCGTAGGTTGAGCGGCGTGCGATTGAGAGTGGAGTTCACGACGGAGCCGTTCGACCTGGACGAGGCGCCGGCGCATGCGGTGGTGGCGCGGGACGTCGTCACGGGCGCCCGGCTGGACGCCGTCGACGTCGGTCCGTTCGGCAATACGGCCGAGGGCGACGCCGACCAGGTGCTCGGCGCGGTGGCCACCCTGCTGCGCGAGTCCCTCCAGGCGGGTGCCACCCGGGTCTCCCTCCAGGTGAACGTGATCCGGGATGCCGGGCAGGGCGAGGGGGATGCGACGTGACGGAGCCCGCCGACCACCCGTTCGTCCAGGCGGTCAAGCCGCTGATCGACGCGATGGGCGGACAGATGGTCACGCCGGACCAGGCTCAGGGCGACGATGTCGTGCTGACCTGGGAGGGGCAGGACCGGGTGGCCGTACGGCTCCCGCATCTGTCGGACTCGCTCGACCACATCCTGGCCGAGCTCCAGCGCCGGCACGGCATGCCGCTGGCGGAGCTGGACCGCAAGACCAAGCAATCGGTGGTGCGGATCCTGGAGTCCCGTGGCGCCTTCTCGGTACGGCACGGCGTGGAGACGGTCGCGAGTGCCCTCGGCGTCAGCCGCTTCACCGTCTACAACTACCTGAACAGGGAAAACGCCGCGAAGGACGCCGACTGAGGCGGACTCCCGCCGGGACGGCGGCCCACATCCCCGGGCCGCCGTCCCGTAGCACCGGACGGCGGCTTTTGTGTCGCCGAGTTTTCAACAAAGTGTTGACGTGTTGTTGCCGGGGGTCTTAGCTGTTTCCAGCCAAGCAGAGCTGTCCAGCACCAGGCCACGGAGGCTTCCCGTGTCTTCGAGTTCACCACGCTCGACGGGGGACACCCCCGAGCCCACGCCGGGGCTCACCCGGTTCAACACCGCCGACGACACCACCGCGCGGGCCGCGCTGCACGAGGTGTGTGCCAGCCGGGCCTGGGGGAGCAAGGTTCTCGCGCAGCGCCCCTACGCCACCACCGACGCCCTGTTCGCCGCGAGCGACGCCGCCATGGCGGAGCTGACCGCGGAGGACCTGGCCGAGGCGATGGCCGGGCACCCGCCGATCGGCCGGCCGAAGCCGGGCGATCCCACCTCGCACCGCGAGCAGAGCGGTATGTCCGGCGCCTCCGAAGCGCTCAAGTCGGAGATGCTCGAACTCAACCTGGCCTACCAGGAGAAGTTCGGGCACGTCTTCCTGATCTGCGCCTCCGGCCGTACCGGGGAGCAGATGCGGGACGCGGTCCGTAACCGGATCGACAATACGCCGGAACAGGAACGAGAGATCGTTCGTGGGGAACTGGGCAAGATCAACCGCATCCGCCTGACCCGTATCGCGCACGCAGAAGGAGACGCACCATGAGCAGCGAGACGGCTGCACGGACGTCGGTGTCCACGCACATCCTGGACACCAGCGTGGGCCGCCCCGCGGAGGGCGTCGCCCTCACGCTCTCGGTGCGCTCCGGCAGCGACGGCGCCTGGGCCGCCCACGGCGCCTCCACGACCGACGCGGACGGACGCTGCAAGGACCTTCCGGCCCTGCCCGAAGGCACCACCCATGTGCGCCTCGACTTCGCCGTCGAGGAGTACTTCGTATCGCACCAGCACCGCGTAGACCACAAGGCAACTCAGCAAGCCGAGGAACAGCAGGACGCCCCCCGCGTAAGGGACAGCGGAGTCTTCTTCCCGGAGGTGGCAATCACCTTTGCCGTCATGCCGGGCGAGCACTATCACGTACCGCTGCTGCTCAACCCGTTCGGCTACTCCGTATACCGAGGGAGCTAGCACCGACATGACTGCCCATTCCCGCCCGGCCCGCCCGGTGATTCTCGGCCAGAACCAGTACGGCAAAGCGGAGAACCGCGTCGTCAAGATCACCCGCGACGGCGACACGCACCACATCAAGGACCTGAACGTCTCGGTCGCGCTCTCCGGCGACCTGGAAGAGGTCCATCTCTCCGGCTCCAACGCCCACTGCCTGCCGACGGACACCACGAAGAACACCGTGTACGCCTTCGCCAAGGAGCACGGGATCGAGTCGGCCGAGCAGTTCGGCATCCATCTGGCCCGGCACTTCGTCACCAGCCAGGAGCCGATCCACCGCGCCCGTATCCGGATCGAGGAGTACTCCTGGGAGCGGATCGCCACCTCCGACGCCAGCTCCCGCTTCATCGGCGCCGACGAGGTCCAGCACTCCTTCGTCCGCAAGGGCCAGGAGACCCGGCTGACCGAGATCACCTACGACGGTGAGCAGTGGCAGGTCATCTCCGGTCTGAAGGACCTCGTGGTGATGAACTCCACCAACTCGGAGTTCTGGGGCTACATCAAGGACAAGTACACGACCTTGAAGGAGGCCTACGACCGCATCCTGGCCACCGAGGTGTCCAGCCGCTGGCGGTTCAACTGGACCGACGACGAGCAGCGGATGCCGAACTGGGAGCGTTCGTACGAGCAGGTCAAGAAGCACATGCTCCAGGCGTTCGCGGAGACCTACAGCCTCTCGCTCCAGCAGACCCTGTACCAAATGGGGTCGCGCGTGATCAACAACCGCTCCGAGATCGACGAGATCCGCTTCTCCCTCCCGAACAAGCACCACTTCCTGGTTGATCTGGAGCCGTTCGGGCTCAAGAACGATACCGCCGATGGAGCTGTCTACTACGCGGCCGACCGCCCGTACGGCCTGATCGAAGCCACTGTTCTGCGCGACGGTGTCGAGCCCAGGATCCCGGTGGATCTGACGAACCTCTGAGTGGCTCCGACGTCACGCCGTGCCTCGCGTTCCCCTTCCCGCCCCGCGGCGGGGAGGGGAACGCGAAACCCGAGGGGAACGACCCATGGCACAGCAATCGCACACCCCGCACCACCCCGCGCCACCGGTCCATCCGGTGGACGAGAAGCCGGCTGCCAAGCGGCTCGTACCGGCCGCGCTCCAGCACATCGCCGCCATGTACGCCGGTGTCGTCACCCCTCCGCTCATCATCGGCCAGGCGGTCGGCCTGGACCCCGCGGGCCGGACCCGGCTGATCGCCGCCGGTCTGCTCATCGCCGGACTCGCCACACTCCTCCAGACGCTCGGCATCCGTGAACTTGCCGGCAACCGCCTGCCGTTCGTCAACGCGGCCAGCTCCGCCGGCATCACCCCCCTGCTCGCCATCGCCGAGACCACGGCCAAAGGGCATCAACTCCCCGCGATCTACGGGGCGGTGATGGTCGCCGGGGTCTTCTGCCTCGCGGTCGGCCCGTTCTTCGGCAGACTGCTCCGCTTCTTCCCGCCGCTGGTCACCGGTGTCGTCATCACCCTCATCGGGGTCACCCTGATGCCCGTCCCGGTCGGCTGGGCGCAGGGCGGCGACGAACACGCCGCCGACTTCGGCGCCATGAAATACCTGGCGCTGGCCGCCTTCACCCTCGTGGTGATCCTGCTCGTCCAGCGCTTCACTCGGGGCTTCCTCAAGCAGATCGCGCTGCTGATCGGCCTGGTCGTCGGCACCCTCGCCGCGATCCCCTTCGGGATGGCGAGCTTCGACGGGCTGCGCACGGCCCCGGTCGCCGCACTGCCCACCCCGTTCGCCTTCGGCGCCCCCGAGTTCCAGCCCGCCGCGATCCTCTCGCTGTGCCTCGTGATGCTGGTGCTGATGACGGAGTCGTCGGCCGGGATGCTGGCGCTCGGCGAGATCTGCGACCGCCCGACCACCGGCGCCACCCTCACCCGGGGACTGCGCACCGACGGCCTCGCCACCCTGCTCGGCCCCGTCTTCGGCGGCTTCCCGACCAGCGCCTTCGCGCAGAACGTCGGGGTGGTCTCGCTGACCCGGGTCCGCAGCCGGTACGTCGTGGCGCTGGCCGGCGGCACGCTCCTCGTCCTGGGCGCGTTCCCCGTCCTGGGTGCGGTCGTCTCGCTGGTGCCGATGCCGGTCCTCGGCGGCGCCGGGATCGTGTTGTTCGGGTCGATCGCGGTCAGCGGTATCCGTACGCTCTCCGAGGCCGGTCTCGACGACAGCTCCAACATCATCCTGGTGGCCGTGTCGCTGGGCGCCGGCATCATCCCGCTGGCCGCGCCGACCTTCTACGCCGACTTCCCCGCCTGGGCACGGACCGTGCTCGGCTCGGGGATCAGTGCGGGCGCGCTGGTCGCGGTTCTGCTCAACCTGTTCTTCCACCATCTCGGCACCCGGAGCACCCCACGGGCAGCGGTACTGTCAGCCGCCTCGCCCGGCTCCGGCACTCAAATCCCCCAGGGCCATGCCGTGCCCAAAGCCCCGTACCGAAAGTAGGAAGCCTCATGGCTGCATCGGCATCCCCTGACAGCGCGGTGAAGCAGCGCATCGTCATCGAGAACTGTGCCATCGCGACGGTCGACGCCCACGACACCGAGTACGCCACCGGTCATGTGGTGGTCGCCGGCAACATCATCGAGTCGGTGGGCGCCGGCCGGGCCCCCGAGGGCCTGGAGAACGTCGTCCGCCGGGTGGACGGCACCGGACACCTCGTCACCCCCGGACTGGTCAACACCCACCACCACTTCTACCAGTGGATCACCCGCGGGCTGGCCACCGACCACAACCTGTTCAACTGGCTGGTCGCGCTCTACCCGACCTGGGCCCGTATCGACGCCCCGATGCTCGCCGCAGCCACCCAGGGCTCGCTCGGCATGATGGTCAAGGGCGGCGTCACCACCGCTTCCGACCACCACTACGTCTTCCCCCGGGGCTCCGGCGACCTCGTCGGCGCGGAGCTCGCGGCCGCCGCCGAGATCGGGGCCCGGATCACCCTGGCCCGCGGTTCCATGGACCGCAGCGAGAAGGACGGCGGGCTGCCCCCGGACTTCGCCGTCGAGACCACCGAGGGCGCCCTGCTGGCGACCGAGGAGGCCATCGACGCCCACCACGACGCCTCCTTCGGCTCGATGGTGCACATCGCCGCCGCGCCCTGCTCGCCGTTCTCCGTCTCGACCGAACTCATGCGGCAGGGAGCCGAGTTGGCCCGCCGTAAGGGCGTACGGATGCACACCCACGGCTCGGAGACCGTGGAGGAGGAGAAGTTCTGCCACGAGCTGTTCGGCATGGGCCCGACCGACTACTTCGAGTCGACCGGCTGGCTCGGTGACGATGTGTGGATGGCGCACTGCGTCCACATGAACGACTCCGACATCGCCGCCTTCGCCCGCACCGGCACCGGCGTCGCGCACTGCCCGTCCTCCAACGCCCGCCTCGCGGCCGGTATCGCCCGGGTCCCCGACATGCTCGCGGCCGGCGTCCCGGTCGGCCTCGGCGTCGACGGCACCGCCTCCAACGAGTCCGGCGAACTCCACACCGAACTGCGCAACGCGCTGCTGATCAACCGCCTCGGCGCCCACCGGGAGGCCGCGCTCAACGCCCGTAAGGCGCTGCGGCTGGGCACCTACGGTGGCGCGCAGGTCCTCGGCCGGACGTCCGAGATCGGCTCGCTGGAGGCCGGCAAGCTCGCCGACCTGGTGCTGTGGAAGCTGGACGGCCTCGGCCACTCCTCCATCGCCGACCCGGTCACCGCCCTCGTCTTCGGCGCGGCGGCGCCGGTCACCCTCTCCCTCGTCGGCGGCAGGCCGGTCGTCGAGGACAACCACCTCACCCACGTCGACGAGGACGCCATCGCCCGCACCGCGCGGGCCGAGGCACAGCGTCTGGCCCGTATCGCCGCCGAGGGCTGACCCCACGGCGCGGTCACACGGCCGACGCACACCCCTGAACTCGGCCGGGAGGGACGGCTCCCGGCCGGGCTTGTGGATCCGAGCGGGATCCACAAGCGCCGGACCCGGGGGTGCGGGATCTTCTCGCACCCCCGGGCCGGTCGGCTCCCACCCCTGGGCCGGCCGGCCCGCCGCCGTCCGTGCGCGCCACGAGCGCGGACCGTCGCAGCACCGCTCACCAGGCGACTTCTTGCACCAACGCACCACATGGCAAGCCCTCCGTGACAGCCTCGCCTCGCCGGGCCCCGGCGACGCAGAAAACGAAGGAGGCCCGCAGTGGCCGCAATGACCGGGCAGAAGTCTGAGGGGGACCGGAAGCATCCGGTCGACCAGACCCTCCCGCCCTTCAAAATGTTCACCAGCGGCCTCCAGCATGTGGCCGCGATGTACGCGGGCGTGGTGGCCCCTCCGATGATCGTGGGGCCGGCCTGCGGGCTGAGCGCCACCGAGACCGCGTTCCTGATGGGCGCCAGCCTCTTCACGGCGGGCATCGCCACGCTCCTCCAGACGCTCGGGTTCTGGAAGGTCGGCGCGAAGCTGCCGTTCGTCAACGGCGTCTCGTTCGCCGGTGTCACCCCGATGGTCGCCATCGGCAAGGCGCAGAGCCCCGACAACGCGCTGCCGATCATCTTCGGTGCGGTGATCGTCGCCGGTGTGCTGGGGTTCCTGCTCGCCCCCTACTTCTCCAAGCTCGTACGGTTCTTCCCGCCGGTGGTCACCGGCACCGTCATCACCCTGATCGGCGTCTCGCTGCTGCCGGTGGCCTTCAACTGGTCCCAGGGCGGCAACGACCGGGCCCCGGACTACGGTTCGCTGACGAACATCGGGATGGCGGCGCTGACCTTCGTGATCGTGCTGGTGCTGCGCCGGGTGCTGCGCGGCTTCCTCCAGCAGATCGCGATCCTGCTCGGTCTGATCGCCGGCACCCTGATCGCGATACCCGTCGGCATCACCCACTTCTCCGCGATCACCGAGGCCTCCCTGGTGGGCTTCCCGACGCCCTTCCACTTCGGCGCCCCGCAGTTCGACGTCGCCGCGATCGTCTCCATGTGCATCGTGATGCTGGTCTGTATGACCGAGTCGACGGCCGACATGCTCGCCCTGGGCCGGATCGTCGGCCGCCCGGCGGACGAGCGCACCATCGAGGGCGGACTGCGCGCCGACACCCTCGGCACGGCCCTCAGCCCGCTGTTCAACGGCTTCGCCAACAGCGCCTTCGCGCAGAACATCGGCCTGGTCGCGATGACCAAGGTGCGCAGCCGCTACGTCGTGGCGACCAGCGGTCTGATCCTCATCGTGCTGGGTCTGTGTCCGGTGGCCGCCTCGGTCATCTCGCTGGTCCCGCTGCCGGTCCTCGGCGGCGCCGGCATCGTGCTCTTCGGCTCGGTGGCCGCCAGCGGCATCCAGACGCTGGCCTCCGCCGCGATGGAGAAGGGCGACAACGCCCTGATCGTCGCGGCCGCCGTCGGCATCGGGCTGATCCCGATCGCCGCACCGGACTTCTACCACCACCTCCCCAAGGACCTGCTGGTCGTCCTGGACTCCGGTATCAGCACCGGCTGTCTGGTCGCCATCGTCCTCAACCTCGCCTTCAACCACTTCGGCCGGAAGACGGCGGACGGGGACGCGGCGGGGGACACGGTCGCCGCGGGCCCTGTCGATCCGGGGATACCGCCACAGCCCGCCCCCGGCAGCGCGGACGACGCCGGCGAGCCCGCGGTGGCGCCCGCCCACTGACTCGGGGCAGGGCAACGGCCCGTGGAGAGCGGCAACTGCGGCTCTTCTACGGGCCGTTGGGCTGTGCGCGGGCGGCCGCGGGCGGCTGCGGACCCGTACTGCGGCCGGCTGCGGACCTGTGCGGCGGGGCGGGGCGGAGTCAGCCGATGTGGTAGCTGTCCCCGTACACCTTCCAGTCCAGCGGAGTGTGCAGATCGAAGTTGCCGTTCTTCAGGAACACCCGCTGCGCGGTGTCGACCCGGCTGGTGTCGCTGTGCGCCTCCTCCTGCTTCATCGCCCAGACCCGGGCGTCGAGGAAGGCGTTCAGATAGGTCTTCTCGTCGCCACCCCGGGCCGGTGGCTCGGCCTTGGCCAGGGCGCGCTTGCGGATGCCGGAGAAGCTGGTGCTGTCGTCGCCGTCCCCGTGCATCACGATCGCGTCGTAGTAGGCGAACTGGCCGAGCACCCCGATCCCGTCGGCCTTGCCCCGCTCGACCGCGGGGCCGAAGTAGACCCGGTCCCGCTCGTCGTTCTGGGCCTGCTGGAACTCGGGGTCCTGGGCGGCCTTCTTCCAGTCCTCGGTGTAGTCCGGGTCCAGGCCGTCGTGCGAGTCGCTGCCGTCCACCTCGCGCAGCGCGGGGAGGTACGTGGCCAGGACGTTGCCGGGCTTGCGATGGGTGTACAGCTCGACGAGTTCGAGCATGTCGTGCGTGCCGGAGCAGAAGCCGATGATGCCGCCGGTGTAGCCGCGGCCGTCACCGATGTCCTCGATGTACTTGTACTGGGCCTTCCAGTCCAGCGAGGAGTTCTCCGCGCTGGAGACCAGCTGCATGGCGATCTCCTTCTTCGCCGGGTCGTCGAGACCGGTCGCGGCGCGTGCCGGGTGCGGAGCGTGCTGAGCCGTGGCCGGACGGGACGGGGCGGCCGGGCCCGCGGTGGTGGCGACGGCGGTGGCCGGCACGGCGAGCAGGGCGAGGCCCAGGGCGACGCGGGCGGTGGTCCGGGGCAGGGATGTGCCTATCGATCGGGTGCGCATGGAGTCCTCCAGTCGGAGAGGGCCGTGGGGGGGTCCCCAATCGTTAGGAAGCTTTCCTACCAGACTGGCGAGAGGCCGTATACCCGTCAGGCCGCCCCGGTCGGGGCCTTCCTGGCGGGTCGTCGGAGGGGTGCGGGTGCCGGGGCGGGGCCCCTGCGCCCCCGCCGACCTGCAAGGCTCAGCCCAGCAACCCGCCCAGCAGCTCGTGGATGCCCGGACCCGGGTCGAAGTCCTCCACGGGGAAAGCGAGTTGGTGGAAGGCGACGCCGTCCATGTAGTCGAAGAGGATCTCGCAGTGCCGCCGCGGCGTCGGTGAGCCGAAGCGCTGAAGCCACTCCGCGCCCCAGCCGACGACGGTCTCCCGGCCGCGGGTGAGCGCCGGGCGCAGCTCGGGCCGGGCCGAGGACTCCAGGTAGAGCGCGAAGCGGGCGGCGGTCCTGGCCCGCTCGGGGCCGGTCGCGTACCGGAGGAACTGGGTCACGGCATCGGCGAGTTCACCGGCGTCGGCCGGGGCGGCCGCCGCGGCGAAGGCCTCCCAGTCGCGGCGCTCCAGGGTCTGGAGGTGGTCGACGATGCCGTCGATCAGGGCCGCCCGGTTGCGGAAGTAGTTGGAGGTGGTGCCCGACGGCACTCCTGCCGCGGCGTCCACGGCCTGGTAGGTCAGCCGCCGCGCTCCCTCGCCGCCCAGCACCTGGATCCCTGCGTCCAGCACCTGCTCCCGCCGTCGTGTCACCCTGTGCGCCCTTCGTGCCGACCCGGTTCTTACTATGTTTGTAGTGCCGATCCACTATAAACATAGTAGCGTGCGGCCATGACCCGGAAACCACGTACGGCGGCCGTCGTGGGCGGCGGCATCGGCGGGCTCGCCACCGCCCTCTCCCTGCGCAAAAGCGGCTGGTCGGTCGATGTCTTCGAACGCGCCCGCCGGCTCCCCACGTCCGGTACCGCACTCGGTCTGTGGCCGGCCGCACTGGGTGCCCTGGATGCCCTCGGCGTCGGCGCACAGGCGCGCTCCCTGAGCCGCCCGCAGACCTCGGGCGCCTTCCTGCGGCCCGACGGCAGCCGGATCGCCACCCTCGACGTCGCGGGGCTGGAGCGGCGTACGGGCGAGGTGCCCCGGCTCATCTCCCGTCCCGACCTGCTCGCCCTCCTGTACGGCGCGGCAGGGGAGGGGGCGGTCACCTTCGACGCGCGCATCGCGGACCTCCGCACGCTGGACGGCTCGTACGACGTGGTGGTCGCGGCCGACGGGCTCAACAGCGCGTCCCGTACGGCGCTGTTCGGCCCGCGCCACCGGGCCCGGTACGTCGGCGCGTCCTCCTGGCGCGGCACCGTCGACGGGGAGACCGGAAGCATCACCGAGACCTGGGGCGAGGGCCTCCGCTTCGGCATCACGCCCCTCCCGGACGGCCGCACCAACTGGTTCGCCTGTGCCGTCACCCCCGAGGGGCGGCGCAATCCGGGCCGGGAGGCCGCCACGCTGCGCGGGTGGTTCGGCCACTGGCACGCCGGAGTGCGCGAGATCCTCGACCGGCTGACGGAGTCCGAGGTGCTGCGCCTGGACCTCTACTACCTCGATCCGCCCCTGCCCGCCTATGCCAAGGGCCGTACGGTCCTGATCGGCGACGCGGCCCACGCCATGACCCCCGATCTCGGCCGCGGAGCCTGCGAAGCGCTCATCGACGCAGTGGAGTTGACGCGGGCGCTGACGGCCGCGCCGGATGTGCCGACCGCGCTGCGTGCGTACGACCGGGTGCGGCGTCCGGCGACCCAGCGGCTGGTGCGTGCCGCGCGGCTGATGAACCGTATGGCGCACGCCCGGCGGTTGACCGGGCTGCGGAACGCCGCGACGCGGACCGCGCTGGCGCTGGGCGGCCCGCCGGCCTGAGCGCCGTAGCGCATACCGCCTTCAGGCCCATAACGCCCGATATGCTGCATCGGCCCTGAAAGTGAGTCAATGTGTGCGCACCGACGGCGCCACGGAGAGGGGTTTCGCGGTGAACCAGGAAGCCGACAACCCGCACGCCCACCGCGCCCGGAAGGCCGCCGCCGCTCTGGAGACCACCGTCGACGCGCTGATGGACGGGGTGTGCGCCGACCTCAAGCGGCTCGCCGCCGTCCCCTCCATCGCCTTCCCCGGCTTCTCGCCCGAGCCGGTCCTCCAGGCCCGCGATCTGCTCGTCGCCCTGCTCAGGGACGCCGGCGTGGCCGACATCGGGGAGCTCAACCTCCCCGAGACCGCCCCCGTCATCACCGGCAGCCTCCCGCCGCCCACCCCCGACGCACCCACCGTCCTCCTCTACGGCCACTACGACGTCCAGCCGCCCGGCGACGAGCGGCTCTGGGACTCCCCGCCCTTCGAACCCGCCGACATCGAGGGCGGCATCCGTGCCCGCGGTATCGCCGACGACAAGGCCAACCTCATGGTCCACATCGGTGCCCTGCGGGCCTACGGAGGCCGCCCGCCGGTCGGCATCAAAATCGTCTTCGAAGGCCAGGAGGAGTACGGCAGCTCCTTCGACGACTACCCGCCCACCGACCCCGACCTGTTCGCCTGCGACGCGATGATCATCGCCGACACCGGCAACATCCGCCCCGGCACCCCCACCCTCACCACCGCCCTGCGCGGCGCCGCCGAGGTCTTCGTCGAGGTGCGCACCCTCGACGCCGCCGTACACAGCGGGGAGTACGGCGGCGCCGCCCCCGACGCCCTGCTCGTCCTCCTCAAGGCCCTGTCGACCCTGCACGACCTGCACGGCGATGTCGCCGTCGAGGGACTCCGCCGCGAACCGTGGCGCGGCACCGCCCTCACCGACGACGAGTTCCGCGAGCTGGCCGGCATCCCGCACGGCACCCCGCTGCTCGGCACCGGCGGCCTCGGCGAACGGCTGTGGAGCGGCCCCGCCCTCACCGTCATCGGCCTGGACGCCCCGCCCGTCGACCGCGCCGCCTCCGCCGTCGTCCCCTTCGCCCGCGCCAAGCTCAACCTCCGCGTCCACCCTCGGCAGGACCCCCGGGAGGCGCAGGCCGCCCTCGTCCGCCATCTGCAACGGCTGCGGCCCTTCGGCATCCCGCTCACCGTCACCCCCGGCGACGCGGGCCCCGGCTACGAAGCCGCCACCGACGGGCCCGCCTACCGCGCCGCCCGCACCGCACTGCGCCGCGCCTGGGGCACCGACCCCGTCCACTGCGCGACCGGCGGCTCCATCCCCCTGGTCAACGGCCTGGCGAAGGCCGTACCGGACGCGGAGATCCTGCTCTTCGGCGCCGAGGACAACCTCTGCGGTCTGCACGGCCCCAACGAACGGGTGCTGCTGTCCGAACTCCGCGGCGCCCTGCTCGCCGAAACAGCCTTCCTCGCCGAGTACGCCGCCACCTACCGCCCCGACGGCACCCCGTAACGACTCCACCGCCCGCCGGCCCGGCTTCCGCGGCGGCAGGGCTTGACCCTGACCCTGCGTCAAGGTTGGAGCCTTGGCGCATGACGACCAACAGCACTTCCCCGTCCCGGCTCGCGCCGCCGGTCGGAGGGTTCCAGGAGATCGACGGCCGCCGCATATTCGTGCACCGGTCGGGCAGCGGCGGACCGGCCGTGGTGTTCCTGCCGGGCGCAAGCGCGGTGGGCCTGGACTATTTCGGTGTCCAGCAGGAGGTTTCCCCGTTCACCACCGCCGTCGTGTACGACCGCGGCGGCACGGGCTACAGCGATCCCCTCCCGCTGCCGCGCACCGCCGCCGCGGTCGCCACGGAACTGCGCGAGCTGCTGCGCGCCCGGAACATCGCCGCCCCCTACGTTCTGGTGCCGCACTCCCTCGGCGGCTTCTACGCGCACCGGTTCGCGCAGCTCTACCCGCAGGACGTGGCCGGGCTGGTCTGGCTGGACGCCTTCCACCGCGACTGGGACGACTTCATGCCGCCCGCGGCCGCTCTGGCCGCGGTCGAGCAGATGGCACCTGACCGGGCGCAGCTGGAAAAGATGCGCCCGGCCCTGCGCGAGATGAGCGCCGAGTTGCTCGCGGGCTACCCCGAGCACGTGCGGCAGGCGCTGATCGAGGCCAAGGCGAGTGACGAATGGACCGACGTCGGTATCGCCGAGCGCAGCAAGCTGGCCGAACTGGCCACCGAACTGCGGGCCGGGCCCGGCATTCCCGATGTCCCGGTGGTCGCTCTCTCCGTGGTGGGCACCGACCCCGGCCAGCGGGCGCTGACGTCGGAGCGGACCTTGCAAGAGATGCACGACGGCAGGACCCGACTGGACGCGGCCCTGGTGAGCGGGGTCTCGCACGGGGAGCAACGCATCCTCTCCGACACCGTCCACCACCGGCTCTGCTTCGACCGCCCCGACGCCGTGGTCCGCGCGATCCGCGACGTCATCGACCGGGCGGCTCGCGCCTAGACTCGGCACGACCACGTTGGACGTAGACCTGAGGGGGACGGTGCTCACGATCGGGCAGCTCGCGGCAACCGCCGGCGTGACCGTGCGCACCGTCCGCCACTACCACCACGTCGGCCTGTTGCCCGAGCCCGAGCGCGACGCCTCCGGCTACCGCCGCTACCGCGCGCAAGCGGCGGTGGACCTCATCCGGATCAGGACCCTCGCCGATGCCGGAGTGCCACTGGCCCGTATCGACGCGCTGCTGCATGCACAGCCGGCCGAATTCGCCGAGGCCGTCAGCGGCATCGACGCCGCATTGCAGCGCAAGATCGACCAGCTCAACGAAAACCGCCGCAGGATCGCCGAACTGGCCGGCGGCGAACGGCTTGTCCTGCCCCCCGAGGTGGTCGCCATCCTGGACCGGATGCGCCATCTCGGCGTCAGCGAACGCAGGGTACGACTCGAGCGCGACGCGTGGATCCTGATGCAGGCACTGGATCCGCACGTCATGCCGCAGCGGATACGGGAGAAGAACGCCGGCCTCGACGACCCCGAGACGACGCGTCTGTACCTCGCCTGTGATCAGTCGGTCGACTGGGATCCGCACGACCCACGCCTGGACCGGCTCATCGACGACCTGGACGCATGGGAGATCCGACACGAACGGGACAACGACCGCGCCGGGTACCTGAAGCTGGTCTCTTCCCGGATCTCCGAGGCCTCACCGGCATGGCAGCGCATCATCGAGGCGCTCGCCCACCGCGCCGAGCAGCGCCGGCCCGCCGGGCACGACAACTGACAGACGCACGGAACGGAATGGCGAAGGGCCGGTACGTACCGCAGTGCGGCGGTACGTACCGGCCCTTCGGGCTCACGGGGCTGGAGCAGGCGTCAGCGCAGCAGCTCGTACGCGGGCAGGGTCAGGAACTCCGCGTAGTTCTCGTCCAGCGCGACCCGGAGCAGCAGATCGTGGGCCTGCTGCCACTTGCCGGAGGTGAAGGCGTCCTCGCCGACCTCGGCGCGGATGGCGGCCAGTTGCTCCGCGGCGACCGTGCGCACCAGCTCCGCGGTGGCCTTCTCACCATTTTCGAAGACGACCCCGGCGTCGACCCACTGCCAGATCTGGGAGCGGGAGATCTCGGCGGTGGCGGCGTCCTCCATGAGGCCGAAGATGGCGACGGCGCCCAGGCCGCGTAGCCAGGCCTCGATGTAGCGGGTGCCGACCTGGACCGCGTCGATCAGGCCCTGGTAGGTGGGCTTGGCGTCGAGGGTGTCGATGGCGATGAGGTCGGCGGCCGACACCGAGACGTCCTCGCGGAGGCGGTCCTTCTGGTGCGGCTTGTCGCCGAGGACCGCGTCGAAGGAGGCGCGGGCGACCGGGACCAGGTCGGGGTGCGCGACCCAGGAGCCGTCGAAGCCGTCGCCGGCCTCGCGGTCCTTGTCGTTCTTGACCTTGGCCAGGGCCTTCTCGTTGGCCTCGGGGTCGCGGCGGTTGGGGATGAAGGCCGCCATACCGCCGATCGCGTGCGCACCGCGCTGGTGGCAGGTGCGGACCAGGAGTTCGGTGTAGGCGCGCATGAACGGGGCCGTCATCGTCACCGCGTTACGGTCCGGGAGGACGAACTTGGCGCCGCCGTCACGGAAGTTCTTGACGATGGAGAACAGGTAGTCCCAGCGGCCGGCGTTCAGGCCCGAGGCGTGGTCGCGCAGCTCGTAGAGGATCTCCTCCATCTCGTACGCGGCCGTGATCGTCTCGATGAGGACGGTGGCGCGCACGGTGCCCTGGGGGATGCCGACGTAGTCCTGGGCGAAGACGAAGATCTCGTTCCAGAGGCGGGCCTCCAGGTGCGACTCGGTCTTCGGCAGGTAGAAGTACGGGCCCTTGCCGAGGTCCAGCAGGCGCTGGGCGTTGTGGAAGAAGTAGAGCCCGAAGTCGACCAGCGCACCGGGGACCGGCCGGCCCTCGAACTGGAGGTGGCGCTCGTCCAAGTGCCAGCCGCGCGGGCGCATCACGACGGTGGCGAGCTCCTCGGCGTCCTTGAGGGCGTACGACTTGCCGGACGCGGCGTCCGTGAAGTCGATGCGGCGCTCATAGGCGTCGATCAGGTTGAGCTGACCGGAGACGACGTTCTCCCAGGTCGGGGCGGAGGCGTCCTCGAAGTCGGCGAGCCAGACCTTGGCGCCGGAGTTGAGCGCGTTGATGGTCATCTTGCGGTCGGTGGGACCGGTGATCTCCACCCGGCGGTCGTTGAGCGCGGCGGGCGCCTCGGCCACCTTCCAGCTGTCGTCGGCACGGATCTGCGCGGTCTGGGGGAGGAAGTCCAGCGTGCTGGTCCGGGCGATCTCGGCGCGGCGCTCGACGCGGCGGGCCAGCAGCTCGTCACGGCGCGGGGTGAACCGGCGGTGGAGCTCGGCGACGAAGGCGAGGGCGGCGTCGGTGAGGACCTCGTCCTGCCGTTCGGGGGTGTGAGCGGGGTCGACTTCGGCGATGGCCAGCGGGGACGGCGCTGGTGCGGACATGAGTGTCACTCCATTCAGCGGCGGTGCCTGGCGGCCTCCGGGACACCGGGCGGCACGGGGTGCCGCGGGCTCCGGGATACGGTCGCGGGCGCCGTCTGGGTTCAGGGCGCTTCTGACCAGTGGAGACTAGTTTCCTTATCGCGGAACTTCAATGGTTTGTTGATGTCGAGATTCTCAGGGTCGACAGAAGCCGTGATCGAATGGCTCTCGGTGCCATGCCGGTCACTCTCCATTACTCCCCGCCGCGTACGTACTGCCGTACCGGGCCCGGCAGTTGTGAGGGGCGCGCACGTCGCTCCCGGTCCGGGGTCACTCCAGACGGCGGAGGTCTTCCGGCGTGTCGATGTCGTACGGCTCGGCGATGTCGGAGCACTCGACAAGGGTGAGGTCGTCCGCATGCCGGCGGAGATAGGCGCGCGCACCACGGTCGCCCTCCGCGGTGGCGGCGATGTCCGCCCATCGGCCGGCGCCGAAGAGGACCGGGTGGCCGCGGCGGCCGTCGTACGCCGCGGAGGCGAGCGAGGCGCCGCCCTCGTACGCCGCCACCACCCGCGCCACCGCCGCTGCGCCGATGCCCGGCTGGTCCACCAGGGACACCACGACCGCATCCGCCCCCGAATCCGCCAGCGCGGCGAGGCCCACCCGGAGCGAGGAGCCCATACCCTGGGCCCAGTCCGGGTTTTCCGAGATTTCGTACGCCGAGAGGTCGGCCCGCTCCCGTACGGAATCGGCGGCCGCCCCCAGCACGATGTGCACGGGGTGGCAGCCGCCGTCCCGCAGTGCCCGTGCGGCGTGCTCGACCAGTGGCCGTCCCCGGTGGTCGAGCAGTGCCTTGGGCCGTCCCCCCAGACGCCGTCCGCCGCCCGCGGCGAGCAGCAGACCGGCCACCCTCCCCTCGGGCCGCCCGGTGTTCCGCGCCCCTCGGGGGGTGTCGGAGCGGATGCCTGGTGGCTGTTCTTCCGGTTCTTCCGCTGCTCCCGGCTGTCGGGGTGTCGTCGGTGCCATGGGGACTGCTTACCTCATGACGCCTCGCCCCGCGGCCGGTTGGGGCGCGGCCCGCCGGTCAGGCGGCGTCCCCCGAGGCGCGCGGACGGGGAATGCCCGGACGGAACCGGTCACGCAGATGAGGCATGCGTTCCTCCGCGCGCCGGCGCTCGGCGACATAGCGGTCTATGTGCTCCATCGTGATCTCCGACGCATCGGAAAGGCCGTACGCGCGGCAGATGAGTTGCACGACGCTGACGCGACGGTGGTTCGAGCCGGTCTCGGGGCCGGAGTTGGACTCCATGGCGTTCTCCGATCCAGTGATATGCCGGATATTTCCTTGAAAGGGAGAATGCTCCATCGTGCCGCGCCATACGCTTCGGATCGTGTGCGCCCACACCAACGGGTGGCCTGACGAACGGATGTGCTGACGCACCTTCAGGCCGAATTCGGGTACCGCGCAGCAGGGTCATTTCCGGCGTGCCGCGGTGGCCAAAACCCGTCGCGAAACCGGCTCTTCGGACATGCGTGACGTTCGCCCACCTGCGATGTCACGGTGCGGCGCATGGCCGGATATGGTTCTTCCCCGTTGCGGGCCATGCGCCTGCCGTGCGGAAACAGCGGGCTTCTTTTCTGAGTCGGGGGACGTAGTGGTGAACAGTGTGGACGGGTCCGGGATCTTCCGGCCGTTGGAAGGTGACGATCCGCGGGTGATCGCGGGCTACCGCCTCACGGCGAAGCTCGGCTCCGGCGGCATGGGAAAGGTCTACCTCTCCTACACACCCGGTGGGCGCCCCGTCGCCATCAAGGTGATCCGCCCCGAGTTCAGCGAGGACGCGGAGTTCCGCCGCCGCTTCAAGCAGGAGGTGCAGTCCGCGCAGCGCGTCCAGGGCCTGTACACCGCGCCGGTCATCGACAGTGACGCCGAAGGCGCCAGCCCCTGGCTCGCCACCGCGTATGTGCCCGGCCCCTCGCTCGCCGCGGCGGTCGCCGAGCACGGGCGGCTCCCGGTCTCCACCGTGCTGCTGCTGGTGGCCGGGATCGCCGAGGCGCTCCAGGTCATCCATGGCGCGGGCATCGTGCACCGGGACCTGAAGCCGTCCAATGTGCTGCTGGCCGCCGACGGCCCGCGCGTCATCGATTTCGGTATCGCACGCGCCGCCGACGCCACCTCGCTGACCAGCAGCGGCGTCACCGTGGGCACCCCCACCTTCATGGCGCCCGAGCAGGCCGCGGGCAGCACCATCAGTTCCGCCACCGATGTCTTCGCGCTCGGCCAGGTCGCGGCGTACGCGGCCATCGGCACCCCGGCGTTCGGCGAGGGCACCTCGCACGGGGTGCTCTACCGCATCGTCCACGAGGAGCCGGAGCTGAGCGGGCTCCCCGAGGAGCTGCGGGAGTTGGTGACCCGGTGTCTGGCGAAGGACGCGGGGGAGCGGCCGTCCGTCGCCGAAGTGATCGAGCTGTGCGGCGCGGCCTCCGGCCAGACGCAGCTGCGCCGCCCGGAGGAATGGCTGCCCACCGCCGTCGCGGCCGACATCACCACGCGGGCGGCCGCGCCCGCGCCCGCACAGACTCCGCCGCCCCCGCTGGAGGCGCCCACCGCGGGTGCCCCGGCGCAGCCGCCGACCCGGCCCGCCCAGCCGCCGGTTCAGCCGGCCCAGCCGCCCACCAGGCCCGCGGCACCGGCCGCGCCGGTGCCGACCACGCTGGACCACCCGCAGACCCCGCCGCCGGGGTTCGGCCCGGCGGCACATGCGCCGACCGTTGCCGGTCCGGCCGCCGCGCCGTCCGCGCCTATGGGCGTCGTTGCGGGCGCCACCGGGCCTACGGCCACGGGGCCGACGGCCATCGGGCCGACCGCCATGGGTACGGTCCCGCAGCCGCCGAGGAAGAAGCGCAAGGGGCTGATCGCGGCCCTCGTGCTGGTCGGTCTGCTGGCCTTCGCGGGTGCCGGCGGCGGCCTCGTCTATGCCGTCATGAAGGACGACGGCCGGACGAAGCAGGACCAGGCCACCGACGACAACAAGGCGAAGAACAACGGCGCTTCGCCGGCCCCCGCGGGGGACCCGACGGCGACCCCCGGCGGCGACGGTACGAAGTCCCCCGCCGCCCCGGTGCAGGACCCGACCCCGGTCGACTACAAGGGCATCAACCTGCCCGACGAGTACCACCTGTCGCTGTCCGACGAGCCGGTCAACCCGACCAACTCCGACAACGACACGGACATCGACTTCTCGTACCAGGACAGCACCTACTCGGACGACGAGGTCGAGACCGAGACCGGCAAGCTGGTGCTGCTCAACCCCGGTCAGGACGGCTCGCTCGCGACCTGCCGCAGCGAGACCCGGTTCACCGACTCCATCATGACCAAGCGGCTCACCAAGGGCGCCCAGATGTGCCTGACCACCGACTACGGCCATGTCGCCCTGATCACCTTCAAGGGCTACGCACCGAAGTCGGACCCCAGCAGCTACATGACCGTCGACGTGCGGGTGTGGCGCAACGCGGTGGAGCCGAAGCAGGATTCCTGATCCGCGTCAGCGGCCGCCTCACCGGTCGCCGCAATGATGGCGTCCTCGGTGGCCTCCACGGTGACGGCGTCCTCACCGGTCTCCATGGTGACGGCCGCCTCACTGGCCTCCGCAACGACGTTGTCCTCGCTGGCCTCCACGATGACGGCCTCCACACCGGCCTCCACGGCGACTGCGTCCCCACCGGGCTCTACAACGACGGCCTCCACACCGGCCTCCTCCCATCCACCTCCCCACCGCCTCCCCCGCCCCGTCAGGGGTGGGCACCCGCGTCACTACACCCGCCCACCCCCCGAAGGGGGGTGGGCGGCGGGGAAAAAACCAAAGGGGAGAGCGGGGAGAAAGGGGGAGAAGTGTCAGAAGGCAGCCGGCACCAGGCAAAACCCATGAGCCGTCAAGCTTTGGCCACGGCAACCGGATCCACTCGATGATCCGGTTTTTTCGCTCTCCGTGTGGCGCGATCAGCGCAGAGTGGCGTTAACTGTCCCGCATTGCGGAAACGGGCAACGGCCTTGGAGGACGCCGTCGTTGTGGAGCAGCTACAGAGAGACAGACGAGTGACCGGGGTCGAGGGTGACCCACGTGTCCAGGACCTGCGCGGGGCAGTGGCCCGTTTGCGCCGTCAGCTGGCCGTACTTCCAGGGGAATTACCGGACCGGGCGGCCGCCGATGACGAGCTGGCCGCACTGGACGCGATGGTGAGCCATGGGCTGCCGGAAGTGCCCCGGCTGCGCCGTTCGCTCCTGCTGATCGCCGGGGCGGTCGGATCGGTGAGTGCGCTGTCCCCTGCGCTGGCGGAGGTCCGCGCGGGCATCGACCGCTTCGGTGAGCTCCCGCGCGCACGGTGACCACGCACACGGTGACCGCGAGCGCGGAGCCGGGAGAGATTCCCGGTACGCCGGTGCCGGAAGCGGACCGCGTGCGCCGGTGAAGGGATCAGGCCCCGCTGTGCCGAGGCGCTGAATCCGCCCCCGGATCAACGGCAAGCCCGCTGCGGGGCCCGGGCGGGGAAGCCGCGCCTTGTGCCGCCTCCCGGCCCGCGAGAGGCCCGTTGAGGGCCCGTCGCGCCTTACGCCGGCGTCTGATTCGCCAGCGCTACCGACAGCTGCGCCGCGACGTCCTGGAGCACCGGCACGATCTTGTCCGTCGAGGCCTCGGTCACCCGGCCGGTCGGGCCGGAGATGGAGATCGCCGCCGAGGTGGGGGAGTTGGGCACCGGCACCGCGAGGCAGCGGACGCCGATCTCCTGCTCGTTGTCGTCGACCGCATAGCCCAGGCGGCGGACGTCGGCGAGCGCGTCGAGGAAGCGGTCCGGATCGGTGATCGTCTTCTCGGTCGCGGCGGGCATGCCCGTACGGCCGAGCAGCGCGCGGACCTCCTCCGGGGCGTGATGGGCGAGCAGGGCCTTGCCCACGCCGGTGGAGTGCGGCAGCACCCGGCGGCCGACCTCGGTGAACATCCGTACCGCGTGCCGCGACGGCACCTGGGCGACATAGACGATCTCGTCGCCGTCGAGCAGCGCCATGTTGGCGGTCTCGCCGGTCTCCTCGACCAGGCGGGCCAGGAACGGCCGCGCCCACGTGCCGAGCAGCCGCGAGGAGCTCTCGCCGAGCCGGATCAGGCGGGGGCCGAGTGCGTAGCGGCGGTTGGGCTGCTGCCGGACGTAGCCGCAGGCGACGAGCGTGCGCATCAGGCGGTGGATGGTGGGCAGCGGCAGTCCGCTGCTGCCGGAGAGCTCGCTCAGGCCGACCTCGCCACCGGCGTCGGCCATCCGCTCCAGCAGGTCGAAGGCGCGCTCGAGGGACTGGACGCCGCCGCTGGCGCCTGCGGGCTTGGCTTCGGCGGCGGAGGTGCTGGCGCTGGACGGCGGCACGTCGCGTTCCTTTCGGGGCGGGGATCGGTCTCGGCTGGGCTAGCGGGCGCCGGGCCCGACCGGAGAAGCCTACCGGTCCCCTTACGTTGACACACGGTCTCTCGCACACTCGTTCCCGCCGGTCAGGCCCTCTTTGTCCCACGGTATGAGCCGTCCGGCAAGCTCCTAGCCGCGAACCCTTGACGGTGCCAGTGGCCGTAGCTACGTTCTGCTGCGCGAAACCTACTGTCCATTCTGTGGAATCCTCCAAATCGCTGGAGAGTCATGCGCATTCTCGTCATGAACCCGAACACCACGGCTTCCATGACCGCCGCGATCCGCGCCACCGCCACTGCGGCCGCCGCCCCGGGCACCGAGATCATCGCCACCGAACCCCTGTGGGGACCGGAGTCGATCGAGGGCCACTTCGAGGGTTATCTCAGCGCCGCGGCCGTGCTGGACCGGCTCGCCACCCTTGAGATGAGCTTCGATGCGCTGGTCATGGCCGGCTTCGGTGAGCCGGGCAGGGAGGGCGCCCAGGAGCTGCTGGACGTACCCGTTCTGGACATCACCGAGAGCGCCGCCCAGATGGCGATGATGCTCGGCCACGCCTACGGCATCGTCACCACCCTCGACCGGGCCGTCCCGCAGATCCAGGACCGCCTGCTGACCGCCGGGCTGCTCCAGCGCTGTGCCGCGGTCCGCGGCACCGGGCTCGGCGTGCTGGAGCTGGAGCGGGACGTGGAGCGGACCGTCGAGGTGATCACCGAGACCGCCCGCGAGGCCGTCCGGGCCGGTGCCGAGGTGATCTGCCTGGGCTGCGGCGGGATGGCCGGGCTCCAGGAGAAGGTCGCCGCGGCGCTCGGGGTGCCCGTCGTGGACGGCGTCGCCGCGGCGGTGAAGTTCGCCGAGGCGGTCGTCGGTCTCGGGCTGACCACCAGTACGGGACGCAGCTTCGCGCCGCCCCGCCCGAAGGTCATCGGCTCCTGGCCGCTGAGCACGCATCTGCGCCCGTCCGCGGAGCGCGCTCGGAGCTCCCCACGTAACACCGAATTTTCCGCACAGACATCAGGCATCTGACAACTGGTCCCTAAACTCCACCCAACCTGCCTGGGAGGACACGTGACAACACCCCCGAAGCCCCCGCAGCCGGACCCGCGCCTCTTCAACGAGGACCTCGCGCCGGCCCCAGAGCGCAAATGGGGCACGTACAGCATCTTCGCGCTGTGGATGTCCGACACCCACGCCATCAGCAACTACGCCTTCGCGGCCAGCCTGTTCGTGCTGGGCCTGCCCGCATGGGAGGTGTTCGTGGCGCTGCTGGCCGGAATCTCGATCGTCTACTGGCTGATGAACCGCATGGGGCACGCGGGGCACCGGACCGGCGTTCCCTACCCGGTGCTCGCCCGCGCCAGCTGGGGCGTCTACGGCGCCAACATCCCCGCCCTGCTGCGCGCGATCATGGCCGTGGCCTGGTACGGCATCCAGACCTGGCTGGCCTCGACCGCCGTGGTCCTGCTGACGCTCCAGCTCGCGCCCGGCCTGGAGGTCTATCACCACAACTCGGTGCTGGGCCTGTCCACCCTGGGATGGACCGCGTTCCTGGTGATGTGGGGGCTTCAGGCCGTGCTGCTGACCCGCGGGATGGAGTTCATCCGCAAGGTCCAGGACTTCGCGACCGGCCCGGTGGTCTGGCTCGTCGTCCTCGCGCTCGCGGTCTATCTCGTCGTCAAGGCCGGCGGTGACATCTCGCTGACCCGCAGCCTCACCGGTCTCAGCGGCTCCGCGCAGGTCGAGCAGAGCCTGATCGCGGTCAGCCTGACCGTCGCCACGTTCCTGACACTGGTCCTCAACTACGCCGACTTCGCCCGCTTCACGCCCGACCACCGCTCCTACCGGCGCGGCAATCTGATCGGGCTGCCGGTGAACTTCACCGCCTTCGCGGTCGTCGCCGTCCTCGTCACCGCGGGCACGATCTCGGTCTTCGGCGAGGCGATCTACGACCCGGTGAAGGTGATCCAGAAGATCGACAACCCGGTGGTCACCGTCATCGGCGCGCTGGCCTTCATCGTCGCCACCATCGGCATCAATGTCGTCGCCAACTTCGTCTCGCCCGCCTACGACTTCGCCAACCTCGCGCCGAAGTATCTGGACTTCAAGCGCGGCGGCATGATCACCGCGGTGCTGGCCATCGTCGTCATGCCCTGGAAGCTGTACTCCTCGGCGCTGGTGATCCAGTACTTCCTGGGGGCGCTGGGAGCCTTCCTCGGCCCTCTGGTGGCGATTCTGCTCGTCGACTACTACCTGGTGCGCCGCGGCCGGATCGATGTCGATGCGCTGTTCTCGGCCGATGCCCGCGGTGCGTACTTCTACCGCAGGGGCTTCAATCCGAAGGCCGTCATCGCCTTCCTGCCGGCCGCCGCGGTCTCCGCCGCGCTCGCCCTGGTCCCGGCCTTCGACGCGGTGGCGCCGTTCTCCTGGATCTTCGGGATGGGGCTTTCCGGCGGGCTCTACGTCCTGGTCTCCGGCCGCGACCGGTCCGCGACGGGCACCGCCCCGGTCCCGGACGAGATCATCCCGTCGCAGGTCAGGGCGGCTATGGGGGAGGGGTCGGTGGTGTCAGGGGGAGCCGGTCCGGTCGGTGCGCCGGTGCCTGCGAAGGGGTCTTGACGGGCCGCGGTCCGGAGTGAAGACTCATTCAACAGACTGTTGAATTTCGCAGTCGTTCCTGCGCGCCTTCCGTGCCCCGGGCACCACGGCCTCCTCGGCGGCCGTGCAGCGCGCACGCCATCACGCCACGATGAAGACAGATACGAGGAGGGGACCGGGTGTCCGAAACAGAGCTGGTGCTGCGCTCCACACGCGTCGTCACCCCGCAGGGGACGCGCGCGGCGTCCGTCGTCGTCAAGAACGGCAGGATCGCCGCGGTGCTGCCGCACGACGCCGAGGCTCCGGCCGGGGCGCGGACCCGGGACTTCGGTGACGACGTCCTGCTGCCCGGCCTCGTCGACACCCACGTCCACGTCAACGACCCCGGCCGCACCGAGTGGGAGGGCTTCTGGACGGCCACCCGCGCGGCCGCGGCCGGCGGTATCACCACCCTCGTGGACATGCCGCTCAACAGCCTCCCGCCCACCACCACCACTGCCCACCTCGACACCAAGCGCGAGGTCGCCCGCAGCAAGGCCCATATCGACGTCGGCTTCTGGGGCGGCGCCATTCCCGGCAACGTCAAGGATCTGCGTCCGCTGCACGACGCCGGCGTCTTCGGCTTCAAGTGCTTCCTGTCGCCCTCCGGCGTGGACGAGTTCCCCGAGGTCGACCAGGAGCAACTGGCCGCCGCCCTCGGTGAGATCGCCGGGTTTGACGGCCTGCTGATCGTGCACGCCGAGGACCCCGGACATCTGGACGCGGCCCCCGAGCCGCACGGCGCCAAGTACGCCGACTTCCTCGCCTCCCGCCCCCGCGCCAGCGAGAACGACGCCATCGCCGGGCTGATCGCGCTCGCCAAGCGGCTCGACGCACGGGTGCATGTCCTGCATCTGTCCTCCAGCGACGCGCTGCCGCTGATCGCCGCCGCCAAGCGCGAGGGCGTCAAGATCACCGTCGAGTCCTGCCCGCACTTCCTGACCCTGACCGCCGAGGAGATCCCGGACGGCGCAACGGAGTTCAAGTGCTGCCCGCCGATCCGCGAGGCCGCCAACCAGGACGCGCTGTGGGAGGGACTGGCCGACGGCACCATCGACTGCATCGTCTCCGACCACTCGCCCTCCACCGCCGACCTCAAGACCGCCGACTTCGGCGCGGCATGGGGCGGCATCTCCTCCCTCCAGCTCGGCCTGCCCGCCATCTGGACCGAGGCCCGCAAGCGCGGCCACACCCTCGACGACGTCGCGCACTGGATGGCCACCGCACCCGCGGCACTGGTCGGACTCGGCCGGAAGGGCGCCATCGAGCCCGGCCGGGACGCGGACTTCGCGGTCCTCGCGCCCGAGGAGACCTTCACCGTCGACCCGCAGGCCCTCCAGCACCGCAACAAGATCACCGCGTACGCCGGCAAGACCCTGCACGGCGTCGTACGGTCCACCTGGCTGCGCGGGCGGCAGATCACCGACGGCGCCACCCTCACCGAACCCACCGGCGAACTGCTCGAACGGCCGCACCGAGGATGACCACCGCCGGCCTCCCCCACTACACCGGCGACGCCGGCCCGTACGCAGGCGGCGACCCCTACGCGGACTACCGCACCCCCGGCCCCGACGGCTTCCCCTTCACCCACCTCCCCGACCTCGCCGACCGGCGGCTGGGCGCGGGTGTGCTCGCCGCCCATGACGAGTTCTTCGCCGAGCGGGAGAACCTCCTGCGGCCCGAGCCCGCCCACTTCGACCCCGAGGCCTTCGGTCACAAGGGCAAGATCATGGACGGCTGGGAGACCCGCAGACGCCGCGGCACCGACGGTGCGCACCCGTTCCCGGCGGACGAGGACCACGACTGGGCGCTGATCCGGCTCGGCGCGCCCGGAGTGATCCACGGCATCGTCGTCGACACCGCCCACTTCCGCGGCAATTACCCCCAGTCCGTGAGCGTCGAAGGCACCTGCCGCGAGGGCTCCCCGTCGCCGGCCGAACTCCTCGCCGACGACGTGCCCTGGACGACCCTCGTCCCGCGCACCGCCGTCGGCGGACACGCCGCCAACGGCTTCGCCGTCGACACCGCCCGCAGCTTCACCCATCTGCGCCTCAACCAGCATCCCGACGGCGGCATCGCCCGCCTCCGGGTCCACGGCGAGGTCGTCCCCGCGCCCGGCTGGCTGGCCGCCCTGGGCACGTTCGACGTCGTCGCGCTGGAGAACGGCGGGCAGGTCGAGGACGCCTCGGACCGCTTCTACTCCTCGCCCACGCACACCATCCAGCCGGGCCGCTCCCGCACGATGGACGACGGCTGGGAGACCCGGCGCCGCCGCGGCACCGGCAACGACTGGGTCCGCTACCGCCTCACCGAACAGTCCGTGATCCGCGCGGTGGAGATCGACACCGGCTGCCTCAAGGGCAATGCGGCAGGCTGGGCAGCACTGTCCGGACGCGACGGCGAGCACGGCGAATGGACCGAACTGCTGCCCCGCACCCGCCTTCAGCCCGACACCGTCCACCGCTTCCTGCTCGCCGGCGCACCGCCCGCCACCCACGTCCGGATCGACATCTTCCCGGACGGCGGCATAGCCCGGCTGCGTCTGCACGGCTCACTCACCGAGGAGGGCGCCCGCCGGCTCGGCGCCCGCCACGACGAGCTGACCGGCTGACCGCGGCGCGGCGGCTCCTGCCGGCAAGGCCGGAGCCACCGGCCCGTTGAAGCCGCCGGCCGGCAGGAGCCGCCGGCCGGACCGGATCAGTCGGCGACCGAGTTCCAGAACATGAGTTCATACGCCTGGAGAAGGCGGCCGTAGCGGTGCGCCGTGGCCGGCTCCGCCTGGCGGGTGTCGAGTCCGTGCTGCACCGCCTCGCGCGCCTTCTCCGCGACGGCCGGTGACGGCTCGGCGAAGAGGCCGAAGAACCCACGGGCCTCCTCGGGGAAGGCGTAGTGCCCTCGCATCGCCGTCTCGACGACGGCGCAATAGCCGCCCCAGGCCGCGAAGTTGGCGGTCAGGGCGATCGCCACATCGGCCGGCTCGCCGCCCAGGGCGAGCCGCGCCGCATAGGAGGGGTACGCCTGGCAGCCGGGGCGCGGCTGATACTCCGCGATGTCCCGTTCGGTCAGCCCACAGGCATCCGCCAGCCCGGCCAGCCGCTTCATGGCCACCGTCTCGCCCTGGGCGAGCAGATCGAAGAAGTCGGCCACGGCCGGGTCGCCGTCCGCCCGCCGCGCCAGGTGCTGGAAGCTGAGCCGGTCGGCGGCGATCACCTGGTGCTGTTCGAGGGCGAAGGTGGCGAACACGGAACGCGGCGCCTCACCGGCCTCGATCCGCGCGACCAGCCGGTTGGCGCCGGGGTCCGGGACGAGTGCACGGACCGCGTCGTCCAGCACGGCGGCCGCGGTCGGACGAGGGGCATCGGGCGCAGATCGGGCCATGGGTCGGTCTCCTCCGGGGCGAGGGGCGGCGGCCAGGGCCTCAGAGTAGGGCGCACGGCGGAGACCGGGGGCGCGATGACGCGGCCGCCGGGAGAAAAGGCATCTCCCTTCAGCCCCTCGGTTCCCCTCAGTGCAGAATCACCTCATTGACCTCGGGGGACGCCGTTCCGTCCCGCCAGAGCAGGCGTACGGCCTCGATCGCCCCGTCGCCCGCCGCGAGCCGTGTATAGGCCCCGGACAGCGTGCCGAGCGTGCGCCAGGCTCCGCCCGTACGGACCTCGACCTCCGCCGCCCCGGCCGGTGCGCCCTGCGGCCGCAGGACGACCACGGACCGTGCCGCGCGGGGCGCGTCGGGCGTGCACTCCAGCGCCTCACCGGACTGCGCCGCCCGTGCCGCGCGATAGACGGTCGCCGGGTCACCGTCCGCCGCCGACCGCAGCGCGCTGCCGGCCTTCGCGGGCGGGCCGCCGGCCACCGTCACCGCATCGGCCCCGGCCACCGCGAACTCCCGCACCACCAGCCAGTTGTCCTGCGCCTGCGTGGCCCGTGCGCGGACGTACCGGGCCTTGGCACCGGCCGGCGGCTCGACACCGACCTCGGCCTTCCCGTCGAACGCGGCCAGCTGCTGCCAGTTCTTGTTGTCCGAGGAGTACTCCAGGACGCCGTGCCGCAGATAGTCGTCCGGGCTGCCGCTCCTGCCCATCGCCAGCCGGACGGTGCCCAGCGGACGCTCGGCATGCAGATCCAGCCCGACGAAGGAACCGGCCTTGGGCCCCGCGCCGCTCCAGAAGTACGTGGCGTCATCACCGTCGGTCATCCGGGAGACCGCGTTGTCCTGGTAGACCGACAGATCCGTCGCCCCCTTCGGCCGGCCCACGACGCCCAGCGCCCCTTCGTGCGCGGCCACCGCATCCTCGACGAAGGTGTCCAGCACCCCGTCCGCCACCAGCACCGGGACCTTCTTCCCCGACATGTCGACATACACGAAGGACTTGGCGTGCTTCACCAACTCCGGGATCCGCTGCCGCAGTTGCCAGGCCTTCGCGCCGTCACCCGCCCTGGTCGCCTCGATCAGCCGCAGAGCGGTACGCGCCGCGACGCCCCAGGCATGGGTCGCATCCAGCCACGGCTCGCTGTCCTCGACGAACCCCCGGTCGGCGAGCCGGTCCCGCAGCACCCCCGGCGCGTCCTGAAGGGTCCGCAGCACCCCGTCCAGCCGCCGCGCGTCCCCGTCCTTGCCGAACTCCGCGATGGCGGCGGCCAGTTCGGGTGCCTGCTTCGGGTTGAGTGACGAGGCGTAATGGGCGTCGGCGAAGGCCCGCAGCGCCCGTGCCGTACGGGCGTCGCCACCGGCCGATTCCTCGATCGCCGCACCCCAGGAGGCACGGGCGTCGTACGCCGCGTCGTTCCACGCGTAGTCGGCCACCGTGAACAGCGCGAGCTTGGACGCCGCGGGCTGGATCATCGGATTCGCGGTGATCCCCGCCAGCTGCTCCGGCAGCCCCTTCTCCCGGCCGTTGAACGGCCCGAGCAACAGCCGGTTGGTCACATAGTCATTGACCGGATAGTTGTCCCACGTCAGGATCCGGTGCCCGAACACCTCCCGGGCCTGCCGCGCCTGGGCGACGGTCATCGTCGGCGCGATCACCCCCACGCCCGTCCACTCGACCAGCACGTTCCCGTCCAGCTTGGTGGCCAGCGCCTTCTTGTACGGCGACGGCTTCACGTCGTAGTACTCGGTCGGCACCATCTGGAGCGGCTCGGCGCCCGGATGCGTGGCGATGAACTCCTGGTTGACGCGGTTGAGCAGATGCGCCTGTGCCGCCCCTGCCGCCCCGCCGCCGGTCCCGAAGGCGTCCTTGTCCGCCGCGCAGTTCCAGTCCGTGTAACTGATGTCGTCCAACGGCACCGCGAAGGTCCGCACACCGATGTCCCACAGTGTCTGGAACTTGGCGGTCAGCGCCTTGAGATCCGCGTCGGAGCTGTAGCAGACGGACAGCCCCGGGGAGAGCGCATAGGTGAACTCCACATGCCGCTCGTGCGCCCGGTCCACCAGCTCCTTGATCTGTGCCAGCTGCTCCGCGGGATACGGGTCACGCCACTTCTCCCGCAAATAGGCATCGTCCTTCGGCGAGTACACATAGATGTTCATCTTGTGCTCGCCGTAGAAGTCGAGTTGGTCGAGCCGGGCGTCATGCGACCAAGGAGTTCCGTAGAAGCCCTCGATGACACCGCGCAGCGGCGTGGCCGGCCAGTCCCGTACGGCGGTGCCCCGCACCTGGGCACCCGGCCGCTCCCGGTGGGGCAGCAACTGCCGCAGCGACTGCGCGGCGTAGTACGTACCGGTGGCGTCCTTGCCGGACAAGGCGATCCGCCCCTCGCCGACGGCCAGCGCATAGCCCTCGGCGGGCAGCCCCTCGCTGCCCCGCGCCCCCAGCCCCTTCAGCGCCCGCGCCGCGCCCGCACCGTCCACATACACCGTCAACTGCCCCTGCGCCGGGGCCCGCTGGGCCCGTACGACCCGGTCGGCACCCGCATCCTTGAGCGACTTCTCGACGACGGCCAGGGCCGGAGCATCGGCGTCCGGCCCGGCGATGACGGTCACGGACGGGGTGATGGTGACCAGGTCGGACCGGCTCTGAACGGAGCGGGGCGTGGGGGAGATGGAACGGGAAGCAGCCCTTCCGGGACTGTCCCCGGGGCCGTCATGCCCCGCATTCCCCCCGGCGCCCGGCGGCCCCGCCATACCCATCAGGGGGATCACAGCCAAAGCCATGGCCAACGCGGTGGCCGCCGCGGTGCGCGTACGGTGCATCCTTCGGTCCTCCTCGGTACGGCGAGGTGCAGGGACGAGACTCGTGCGAACCTTCGCGCCAGCACCCTTCACCTGCCCACCGCACCCGGGCAATGGACTTTCGAACCGAAGAGATGGACGTTGCCGAAGCCGAACGACCACCCACCCCACACCGAGCCGTTACGCCCGCCTTCACGAAGCCTTCCCCTACCCACTCACGGGAGGGGACGGGCCGGAGGCCCGTCACCGCACCCGACACCCACCCGCCCGCCGCAGGCGCAACAGCGAGAAACCCCCACGGCGGGAAAGCCGAAAACGTGGGCCGCAAGCAAAGCGCAGCGGAACGTCACCGCGTCTTGGCGACGATCACCAGAAAGCTCAGGAACGCCAACAGCACATGCGTCGCCACGACATAGATGAACACGCGCACATACAGCCCGCGCGGTGGCGTGTCCTCCTTGTAGCTCGATGCGGCGGGCGACGCCTCGGGGAGTGGCTCCGCTGACGGGGGAGCGGCAGGAGTGGTCTGATCGGGCACGACGTAGGGTCCTTCCTTCAAGAACGGCGCCGAGGGCTCACAGCCCGCGGCGCCTCGCGTCGTCGCCGAAGCACAGCTCGGCGGTCCCGCTTTGCAGCAACGTATGGACGAACAGCAGCTCGACCCCACCGTGTGAGGCGGCGGCGATACGGTGCGGGGTGAGCGAGTCGAAGTGCGCGGCGTCGCCCGGGTCCAGCAGATGCACCGCCGCGCCGAGCGTCAGCCGCAGCCGTCCGTCGAGGACGTACAGCCACTCCTCGCCCGGGTGCACCCGCACCAGATCGCCCTGGGCCCGCTGGGGCACATGGACCCGCAGCGCCTGCATGGCCCGCCCGGCGCCGCCCACCGGCCAGTACGTCCAGCCACCGGCCTCCGACGGCTCCGTACGGCCCGCTCGGACGATCGGGTCCCGCTCCGGCACGGTCTCGCCGAGCAGGTCGGATACCGTGGTGCCATAGGTACGGGCCAGCGCCAGCAGCATGGGCAGTGAGGGCTGCCGCTGATTGGTCTCCAGCCGCGACAGATGCGCGGGCGAGAGTCCCACCAGCCGGGCCGCGGTCTCCAGCGTGAGACCACTGCGCTTGCGCAGGTCACGAAGGCGCGGCGCGACGGTGGACAGATCCTCCGGCGGAGTGCCGGAGGGCTCGTCGGGGAGCTCGGTCATATCCCCGGTATAACGACACTTCGCCTCTCAGGCAAAAGATTTGCCTGAGAGGCAAACGCATGCGGTGCGGGGCGGCCGCACCTCCCGGCGCTCCGCCCTGAGCCCTCAGTGGCTGCTCCCCTTGACGCGCAGGGGGCATCCCTCCAGCGATGCCATCGGGCCGGTTCATCGGGCCGTTTCGCTGGGCCGTTTCGCTGGGCCGGTTCAGTCGGGCAGTGCCACGGTGAGGTCCACCTCGACGAGCTGTCCGGGGAAGGCCAGCTGTGAGATGCCGAGGAGGGTGCTGGCAGCGCTGAGGGCCGGAGCGAGGGGGGAGTCGGTGAGCCGTCGCCAGGCCGTCCACAGGACCTCGGTCTCCTCGCTGCACACATAGATCACCGTGCGCAGCACGTCCTCCGGCTTGGCTCCCACGACCGCCAGGGCGGTCAGTGCGTTCGCCGCGACCTGGTCGATCTGCCGGCCGAGGTCTCCGTCGCCCACGAGGTCTCCGTCGCTGTCCAGCGGGCACTGGCCCGCCAAGTAGGCCGTCCGGCCGGCCTCGACGACGGTGATGTGGTGGTAGCCGGGCGTGGCGTGCAGTTGCTCGGGATTCATGCGGGTGATCTTCGCGTTCATGCCCCGGAGTCTCATGGGCCTGCGACGGCCATGCAAGCCGAATTCTCACGGGTCGAGACGATCAATCCTGTTTTGGTGCCCTCCGGGGGGTGGGTCGGGGCGCCGGCGCCATGCCGGTGGGACGCAGGTGCAGTATGGGGACGATTGGGGCGGTTGGTGGGTGTGATGTGGTGAACTCCCTGCAAACTTCGGCCCGTTGGGATTGACAGGATCATGTCTACGCGCGTCATTCTGGTGGGCATGAGAATCCCCCCACGGATCACCAGGATCGGCGCCGCCGGCGCCCTCGCTTCGGCCCTTCTCATCGGCGGGACCGCGGTCGCCGCCACGCCTGCCGTCGCCACGACCCACACGGCCACCTCGTACGCCGCGGCGGCGCACGTCACGTCCGTGCACGTCCAGGACGTCGGCAACGTCTGCTACTCCAAGTTGCCTTCGCAGGCCCACGACACCCTCGACCTGATCGCGAAGGGCGGGCCCTACCCGTACCCGAAGGACGGGACGGTCTTTGACAACCGGGAGGGCATCCTCCCGTCCCAGAGCTCCGACTACTACCACGAGTTCACCGTCATCACGCCGGGCTCTCCCGACCGCGGTGCGCGACGCATCGTGGCCGGCGAGAAGAAGGACGAGGACTACTACACCGCCGACCACTACAAGACGTTCGATCTCGTCGACCGCAGCTGCTGAGACCGACGGCCGAGCGGCCGAAGAGCAGCACCACAACCGAACAA
>NZ_JAMJFM010000002.1:0-317714 GCF_023544705.1 Streptomyces sp. MCA2 | reverse complement strand
TCGCGGGGTACCTGGCCCGCCCGCACCCCTTCAGCCCGTAGCCCATCAGCCGGAGACGGCGCGGGGCTGCTTCCGGGGGATGCAGAAGAGCGCCAGGGCGGCGGCCGTCAGGTAGGCGGCCGCGCCGATGGCCATGCTGGTCCGCAGTCCGGTGGTGAAGCCGGCTGCGGCGGCGGCCAGCAGTGAGCCGCCCAGCGCGACGCCCGCGGCGCTGCCGACCTGGCGGGTGGTGTTGAAGAGGGCGGAGGCGGTGCCGGAGTGCGTGTCGGGGGCGGCGGACATCACGGTGGCGGTCGAGCCGGTGAGGGCGAAGGACGTGCCGAAGCCCGCCGCCATCATCGGTCCCACGAGCAGGACGTAGTCCGGATGCGGTCCGGCGGCGGCCCAGCCGGCCAGACCGGCCGCTCCCAGGAGCATGCCGGTGACCACCAGCGGGCGGTGTCCCGTGCGGCGGGCCAGTCGTCCGGACAGGACGGAGGCGAACATCGTCATGGCCACCGCCGGGAAGAGGGCGATCCCGGTGCGCAGCGCGCTCAGGCCGCGCTGGTGCTGGAAGTACAGGCTGGCGGTGAAGATCATGCCGTAGAAGGCGAAGTTGAACAGCAGGCCGATGGCCGCTCCGCCGCTCATCGCGCGGGAACGCAGCAGCCGCAACGGCAGCACGGGAGTGCGGGCCAGCCGCTCGCGCAGCACGAATGCGGCGGCTGTCAGCAGGCACAGGCCGGCCCCGGTGAGGATCAGCGGGTCCGTCCAGCCCCGTCGTCCGGCCTCGTTGAGGACGGCGACGAGCAGGGCGACCGTGGCGATGAGCGCACACTGGGCAGGCCAGTCCACGGGGCGGTCCGGGCGCCGGGCCGAGGCGCGCACATGGCGCAGCGTCAGCCACAGGCAGGCGCATCCGACGGGCAGGTTGATGAAGAACACCCAGCGCCAGCCCACGGTGGTGACCAGAAGGCCGCCGAGGAGGGGGCCGGCGGAGGCGGCGATGCCGGCCATGGAGCCCCAGAGGCCGAAGGCCCGGGAGCGCGCGCCGGGTGAGGGATAGGCCTGTTGGAGAAGGGCGAGGGAGCCGGGCACGATCAGCGCGGCGCCGAGACCTTCCACCAGGCGGGCGGCGATCAGGGCCTCGGCGCTCCGGGCCAGTCCGCAGCCGGCCGAGGCGAGGGTGAACACCACCACCCCGGTGCAGAAGATCCGGCGGTTGCCCAGCCGGTCCCCGAGCGCGCCGCCGGTGAGCAGCAGACCGGCGAAGACCAGGGTGTAGCCGTCCGTGATCCACTGGATCCCGGTGAGGGAGGCGGACAGTTCGCGTCCCACCACCGGAACGGCGACGTTGATGACGGTCACGTCCAGGATGACCATGAAGTAGCCCGCGCAGACCGCGAGAAGCGGGGCCCGCGACCCGCTCCGGGCCGCGGGCCCGTCCGGCCGACCGGCCCGGGGGCTACCAGCACGCACCATGGCGACACGGTAATCCTGGGACGAACGCCTCCCGCGACTTGACCGGTCCGGCGGCGTGCCGGGCTCTCACGTGGCGGCGCTCGTCAACGGTGCGAGGCGGGAGGCCGATTCCGGACGGTTCCGGACCGGCGCTCAGGTGGTCCGAACGACATGGACTGGCCGTCGAGGTCCGGGCTGAGACGGTGGGCCGTCAGCGCCCGACGGGGAAGCGGCGCAGGGCATCCTGGCCCTCGGGGCCGGAACCCGACTTTTCGACCACGTACGCCAGGCCGTGCGCCGTGGTGACGTGGTTGGGGTTGGCACCGGTGGTCACGGTCTTGACGACGGTGCCCTTGTGCGGATCGACCACCGTGACCGTGGCGTCCGTACGGTTGGCGACCAGTGCGCGGCCCGAGGCCGGATCGGTGGTGACGGACAGCGCGCCCGCCCCCGTTGGCACCTTCTTCGTGACGACGCCCTTGCTCAGGTCGATGAGGGAGAGGGTGCCGTCGGCCTGGCCGGCGGCGTAGGCGGTCCGGCCGTCCCGGGAGAGCGCGATCGAGAGGGGGCCGTCGCCGGCCGGGATGAGCCGCGGGGTCCTGGCGCGCGGGGTGATCTCGATGATCCGGTCGTTGGCCAGGTCGGTGGCGTAGGCCGCCCCGCTCCGCTCGTTCACCGCGAGGCCGGCGGGGCTCGATCCCGCCACCGTGACGCGCTTCTTCTCCTGGTAGGTGCGGGTGTCGAAGGCGACCACGGTGCCGTCACCAAAACCGCTCGCCCACGCCAGATCGTGCTTCTCGTCGACGACGACCTCGCGGGCGTGGTTCACGTGGGGCAGCGTGGCGAGGTGCTTGCCGGTGCGCTGGCTGTAGACGGCCACGGAGTTGTCGCGGGTGTTCGTCGTCCAGACGGTGTTGTGCTCGTCGTCGACGGCGATGCCGTACACGGCCTCGACGGCGCCGGTTTCCGCGTTGCTGACCGGCGGGGTGTACGTCGCCTCGACCTTCAGGGTGCGCGGGTCGACCTTGACCAGGCCGGATTGGGTGACGGGCGGCCGGCCCACGGCGGAGGTGGCCCACAGCACATGGTTCCGCTCGGAGTAGGCGGATTGGTACAGGCCCTTGGCTATGGGTGCGGACTCGGTGGCCGACGGGGTCCCGGGTCTCGCGGTCGCGGTTCCGGCCAGGGCGAGGGTGCTGCCCGCGGCGAGGCTCACGGCGATCGCGGCAGTGCGGCGGAGGCGGATGCGGTAGGTGGCTGAGCCTGAGGTCATGTGGCGTCAATCTCCTTGGCAGAGGCGCCCCGTCAAGAGGCAGTTGGTGAGTAACTTAGCTTAGGCTTACCTAACTTGCACCCGGGTGGGCGTGTGGTGGTTGCGACGGCTTCGGGATCCGGGGCGCGGGTCGTCCGTCGGTCGGGAGGGGTGGGGTGGCGGCGGGTGCGGCCCTTGGTTCGACGTGTTCCGAGGTGGTGGGGCGGTCGCGAGGGGCTTGGAGGTAAGGTGAACCTAAGTTGACCACTCAGTGAGGCGGAGTCCACCCCATGCCCGCGTCCGCACCGCCCGAAGGCGCCCCGCACCGCCCGCCCCGGCTGGCGCGCCCCCATGCCGTCCCCGTCGCGGAACCGGGGTGCGTGCTGCCCTCGCCGGCCGGCGTCGAGGAATTCTGGGTCGGCATCCGCCGCCGTGGCACCCCGCTCATCGCCCCCGACCCCGAGGGCAGCGCCGAGCACGCGGTCGTGACGTACCTCTGGCGCGGCGCCCCCGGCACCCGTGCCGTCCAGGTCCTGCCCAACAAACTCGGCGACCCGCTGGCCCCGGAGGGCAACCTCATGACGCGGGCCCCCGGTACCGACGTCTGGCACTGGTCGGTCCGTCTGCGCCGCGACTGGCACGGCACCTACGACTTCCACGTCGACGAAGGGGACGGCCCGGAGCCGGGCGGCCCCGAGTACTGGCGGTGGCTGCGCACCCAGCGCCGCGCCGACCCGTACAACGTCCGTGCCCTGCCCCGCCGTTGGGGCGGCGACCCGGTCCCGTACGCGGCACTGCCCGGTGCCCCGGACGCGGCCGACTGGGAGCCGCGGCCGCACGTCGCACGCGGCACGGTGAGCGAGCACGAGGTGGCCGGCGAGCACCTTGGCACGGGACGCCGTGTCTGGCTGTACCAACCGCCCCGTGCGGCGCGGGCGACGGAGAAACTGCCCGTGCTCGTGCTGCTGGACGGTGAGCACTGGCAGCCCCGCCTCGGCGTCGCGCATCTCCTCGACAACCTCATCGCCGACGGCCGTATCCCGCCGCTCGCCGCCGTGCTGCCGGAGTCCGTCGACGCCGGCACCCGGTGGGCGGAGATGACCTGCCGCCCTGAGTTCGTCGCCTTCCTCACGGACGAGCTGCTGCCCTGGGCGGCCGGACGGCTGCCGGTCACCGACGACCCCGCCCGGACCGTGGTCGCCGGGCAGAGTCTGGGGGGCCTCACCGCGGCCTACGCGGCGTATGCGGCACCCCATCGATTCGGCAACGTCCTCGCCCAGTCGGGCTCGTTCTGGTGGCCCGAAGGCCCTGAGGCGGAGTGGCTGACCGGCCGGCTGGCGGCCGCGCCCCGGCTGCCCGTACGTTTCTGGCTCTCCTTCGGAGAGCAGGAGTGGGTGGCCCTCCCCGCTGCCCGCCGGCTCCGCGACACCCTCGCCGCCGCCGGCTACGAGGACGCCGTCTACCGCGAGTTCAACGGGGGACACGACTACCTGTGCTGGCGCACCGAACTGGCCGACGGATTGGTAGGCCTGCTGTCACGGGGCTGACCGGTCCCGTTCACCGGACGGCTCCTCCTCGCGCACCGCGCAGGCCGCCGCATGGCCCGGCGGGACCCGGACATCGGTGAGTTCCCAGCCCGCGAACCCGGCCGGCAGCGGGCCCGTGCCCAGCCGCAGGGTGCGCAGGGAGGTACCGGAGATGCCCGCGCCGGTCGCTTTCAGACAGGCCTCCTTGCGGGTCCAGCATCGGGCGAACGCCGCCGGGCGGCGCGCCCGGGGGAGGGCCGCCAACTCGGCCTGCTCCGAAGGGTGCAGGGACGCCGCCACGTCCTCGGCCATGCGGGCCCCGGGGACCCGCTCGATGTCCACCCCTATGGGGCGGCCGGCAAGGCCCAGCAGGGCGAGCCCGCCCGAACGGGAGAGGGAGAAGTGCACTTCCTCGCCGCTCGGGCCGGCTACGGCGGGGCGGCCGTGCGGACCGCCGCACCCCGGACACGGCAGCCGGGTCAGCGGTACCCGGTCCGCCGGCAGGTCCAGACAGCTGCCCAGCAGCCGGCGCAGCGCCGTGTGCGCGGCGGCGAACAGGGCACGGTCGGCGGGCCGGCGCAGCGCCGCCGCGCGGCCCCGCTCGCCCTCGTCCAGCACGGACACGTCGAGTGGGGCGCCCGCCTCCGGGGCCTGCACGAGCCACAGTTGCGGCACCCGCGACCACTCCGCCATGTCCGGTGCAGGCCCGGCGGGCGGCCACGGCAGTGCCGCCGCCCCCGCCCCGGTCATCCTCGGCTCTCCTCCACCAGCCGTGTGCATGCGTCGTGCGGGGCCGGGCCGAAACGGGGCATCCAGCCGCCGGGTGTTTCTCGCCAGGCCGGCCACAGGGAAAGGTGCCCCTGGAGGTTCTCCAGCACCAGGTGGGTGTCGTGGCCGTCGGGCCCCGGATCGAACGGAGCGGAGGGCGCGGATGCCGGGAGCGGAGGGGACGGGCGGGTCATGCGTCGAGTTCCTTCAGGCGGGCCGCCAGTGCGGCGGCGATCTCGTCGAGCTGCCGGGGCTGCATCAGCTGCGGATGGGTGCAGTCCAGGTCCCGGTTGGTGAGGGTGCCGCTGACATGCGGTCGCCATGCCTCGCGGGTGAGCCAGTCCTCGGCACGCGGCGCCGCGGCGGTGAAGAACAGCAGGTCGCCCTCGTAGGGGCGGTGGTGGTGCGCGCGCATCATGCGGGCGTGGTTGGGCACGATGTCGACGATCTTCGAGAGGGTGTGGTCCGACAGCCCGGCGAGGGGGCTGCCCGCTCTGCGCAGGGTGGCCAGCACATCGCCGCGGGTGCGCTCGTCGGTGCGGTCGAAGCCGGCCATCCGCAGTACCGCGGTGAGCGCGTCGCCCTCCTCGGGCGCGGGCCGTTCCCGCCACTGCTCGGCCGGGAACGCGTCGAGCAGCGCGAGGAGTTCGACCGTCTCCCCGGCCTCCTGGAGCAGCACGGCGACAGTGTGCGCGAGGATGCCGCCGACGGACCAGCCCAGCAGCCGGTACGGGCCGTGCGGCTGGACGGCACGGAGGCGGCGGACGTAGTCCTCGGCCTGCTCCGCCAGCGCGCGCGGCAGCGGGTCGTCGCCGAGCAGGCCGCGGGCCTGGATGCCGTAGACGGGCTGGTCGGGGCCGAGGCGGGCGGCGAGGCCCGCGTAGCACCAGGCGATGCCGCCGGCGGGGTGGAAGGCGAACAGCGGCGGCCGGTCGCCGGTCGTGCGCAGCGGCAGCACCACGTCCAGGGCATCGTCGGAGGCCGGACCGGAGCTGTCGAGACGGGCGGCGAGCGCGGCCGGGGTGGGCGCCTCGAAGAGCGAGCCGATCGTCAGCTCGACGCCGAGCGCCTCACGGACCCGCGCCACCAGCCGCACGGCGAGCAGCGAGGTGCCGCCCAGGTCGAAGAACGCGTCGTCGGGACCGGTCTGTTCGAGGCCGAGCACCTCGGCGAACAGCCGCGTCAGCGTCTCCTCGCGGGGGCCGGCCGGGCGTCGCGTGCCCGCTCCGCCGGTGAAGACCGGAGCGGGCAGGGCGCGGCGGTCCAGCTTGCCGTTGGGGCTCAGCGGCAGGGCGTCCAGGGCGATGACGGCCGCCGGAACCATGTGCTCCGGCAACACGCGTGCCAGCCCGGCCCGTACGTCCGCGGGGCGGGCACCGCCGGTCACATAGCCGACGAGCCGCTGCTCGCCCGAACTGTCCGCGTGCACCAGCGCACAGGCGCCGGCCACTCCGTCCTGCGCCGTCAACGCCGCCTCGATCTCGCCGAGTTCGATGCGCTGGCCCCGCAGCTTCACCTGGTGGTCGGTGCGGCCGAGATATTCGACCTCGCCCTCCCTCGTCCAGCGGGCGAGGTCACCCGTGCGGTACATGCGACTGCCGGGGGCCCCGAACGGGTCGGCGACGAACCGGGAGGCGGTGAGTCCGGGACGGTTGAGGTAGCCCTCCGCGAGTTGCCGGCCGGCCAGGTACAGCTCGCCGGGGACACCCGGCGGGCAGGGCCGGAGCGCCGCGTCGAGCACGTACAGGCGGGTGTTCCACACCGGCGCGCCGATCGGCACCGCACCGGTGCCGTCCGCCGCGCACGCGTGATACGTGACGTCGACGGCGGCCTCCGTCGGCCCGTACAGGTTGTGCAGCGCGACGCCGGGCAGCGTGCGCGCGAAGGCACGCGCGGTGTCGCGGGGCAGGGCCTCGCCGCTGGCGAAGACGCGGCGCAGCGCACCGCACGCGGCGGCGTCCGCGCCGGCCAGGAAGACCTGGAGCATCGACGGAACGAAGTGGCAGGTGGTGACGGCTTGTTCACGGATGAGGCGGGCCAGGTACACGGGGTCCTTGTGGCCGCCGGGCTCGGCGACCACCAGCGTCGCGCCCTCGCGCAGCGGCCAGAAGAACTCCCACACCGACACGTCGAACGACGACGGGGTCTTCTGGAGCACGCGGTCGGCGGCCGTCAGCCCGTACTCGTGCTGCATCCACCGCAGCCGGTTGTCGATCGCCCCGTGCGAGACCACGACACCCTTGGGGCGGCCCGTGGAACCGGAGGTGTAGATGACGTAGGCGGGGTGCGCGGGCGTCAGCGGGCGCCCCGGGTCGATCGCCGGATACGCACGCAGATCGAGACCGTCCAGCGCCAGGAGCGGAGTGCTGGTGCCGTCCGGGAGCCGCCCCGGTCGGTCGGTGACGACGCACACCGGTGCGGCGTCGTCCAGCATCCCGGTGAGGCGCTCCGCCGGATGGTCCGGGTCGAGCGGCAGATAGGCCGCACCGGCCTTGAGCACCGCCAGCAGGGTGACGACCAGCTCCACCGAGCGCGGTACCGAGACCGCCACCACCGCGCCGGGCCGGGCGCCGAGAGTCTGGAGGTGCCGGGCCAGCCGGTTGGCGCGGGCGTTGAGCTCCGCGTAGCTGAGCGAGGTGTCGCCGTGGACCAGCGCGGTCGCGCCGGGGGTGCGGGCGGCGCGTGCCTCGATGGGGCCGATGAGGGTCGTCGGCGGGAGCGCCCGCTCCGTCTGGTTGAACGTGTCCACGACCAGGGCGTGTTCGGCGGGCGTGGCGATGCCGTGGGCGGCCAGCGGCGCCTGCGGGTCACCGGCGGCGAGCCGGTCCAGCAGGTGCAGGAAGCGCTCCTGGTGGCCGGCCAGGTCGGCGTCCTCGTACAGGGCGGGATTGCCGTCGTGGTCGATGCGCAGGCCACGGCCGTCGGCGCGGTCGTAGACGTTCACGGTCAGGTCGTCGACGGGCCCCGCGGACAGGTTCCGGGCGCGCGCGGGTGCGCCGGCGAACTCCACGCCGTAGTCGAACGGCATGATGTTGACGAGCGGGCCCACCAGGGCCCGGCCCTCACCGAGCAGTCCCAGGTCGCGGCGGATGTCCTCGTAGCGGTAGCGCTGGTGACGGCGGGCCTGCCGGATCCCGAGCACGACCTGCCGGACCAGTTCCGCGAAGGTCGTCTGGGGGGAGACGGTCAGCCGCAGCGGCAGCACGTTCATCACCATGCCGGGTACGCGCAGGGCGGCCGAGCCCATCCGGCCCATCATCGGCAGCCCGAGCACGACGTCGGACCGGTCCGTCGCCCGGGAGGTGTACAGGGCCTGGGCGGCGATCAGGACGTCGGGCCAGGTGGCGCGCAGCCGCGTGGCGAGTTCACGGATGCCCTCGGTGGTCTCCGGCGGCAGATGGGCGGTGCGCCGGCGGAACGTCCGCGAGGGCAGCGCGCCGCGGCCCGCGAGCTGGGGCGCCTGCGGCCGGTCGGCGAAGGCCCCGGACCAATGGGCGCGGTCGGCCGCGAAGTCCGCCGAGGCGCGGTACCCGGCATCCTGTGCGACCAGGTCGGCGAGCCGTCCGAAGGCGCGCGGCCCGGGTTCCTCGCCCCGGGCGAGCGCGGAGTACACCTCGGCGGTACGGCGGACGAGGAGCGAGTACCCGAAGCCGTCCATGACCATGTGGTGGATGCGCTGGTACCACAGCCAGCGGTTTTCACCGATGCGGAACAGCGCGTGCCGGAAGAGCGGACCGGCCGCCAGGTCGACGGGCCGGGCGAGGTCGCCGCGCATCCACTCCGCCGCCGTTTCCCCGGCGTCGTCCGCGGTGCGCAGGTCGGCCACGGTCAGCGGCGGTTCGAGGTTCGCCAGGACGTGCTGACGCGGGCCGTCCGGGGCGTCCTCGATCCGCACCCGCAGGGCATCGGCCTCGGCGGTCACCAGGCGCAGGGCGCGGGCGAACAGGTCCGGGTCGAGCGGCCCGTCGATCTCCAGGCACTCCGCGGTGTTCTGGGCGGGGCTGAGCGGGTCGAGGGCCTGCGCGTACCACATGCCCGACTGCGCCGCCGTCAGCGGCAGCACGGCGTCCGGGGCGTCGGCCGCGGGCCGGGCGTCGCCGGTGAGCAGGACCGTCACGGGGTGACTCCCAGCAGTGGGGCCCAGGCCTCGATGGCGGGCTGTTCGGCGAGGTCCACGAAGCCGACCTGCACGCCGTGTTCGCGGCGCCAGCGTTCGACGAGCGACATGATCCGGATCGAGTCCAGCCCGTAGTCCACGAGGTTCTCGTCGAGAGGGATGTCCGCGGCATCCTCGCCGAGGGAGTCGGCGACATCCTTGCGGATCTGGTCCAGGGTGAGGGCCATGGCGGCTCAGACCTCCTTGAAGAGCGCGTCGGTGGTGGTGACGACCGCGCAGCGGCCGGCGGCCCAGCGCAGGGCCATGTCGTGGTCCGCACGGGAGAAGTCGGCGACGGCGTCGGCGACGACGAACGCCTGGATGTCCCGCTGCCACGCGTCGCAGGCGCTCATCAGCACGCCGATGTGCGCGTACACCCCCACGACGACGAGCTGGTCGCGGCCCGACGCGCGCAGCAGTTCTTCGAGTTCGGTACGGACGAACGCGCTGTACTTCCACTTGGTGAGGACGGTGTCCCCGGGCTCGGGGGCGACGGCCTCGGGCATGGCAAGGGCCTGCGGGTCGTCCGCGACGCCCGGTCCCCAGAAGTCGAGCTGGAGGCCGCGCTCTTCGGGGCTCTGGCCGCCGCGCTGGGCCGAGTAGACGACGGGCACACCCAGGCGCCGGCACTCCTTCACCAGCCGTGACGCGTTGTCGAGCATGCCGGTCAACGGCTGCTCGCCGGCCGGGAAGGCACCGAGGAAGTGGTGTTGCAGATCGTGGACGAGCAGCACGGCGCGCGACGGGTCCGCGGTCCAGGCGACGCGGTTCGCCGGCAGCTCGTCCCCGGCCGGCAGGGGGTAGGGGGCGATGGCGGGAAGTGCCATGGGAGGGACCTTTCAGTGCTGCTCGGCGGTGGCCGCGGTGGACCGCAGCCCCTTCTTGCTGACCTTGCCGATGCCGGTCTGCGGGAAGGCGTCGACGAACTCGACGAGATCGGGGACCTTGTACGCGGCGATACCGCGCTCACGGACGAAGCGCTTGACGGCGGCGGGCTTCAGCGGCTCCGCCCCCTCGCGCAGGATGACGTAGGCGAGGGTGCGTTCGCCGAGGTAGTCGTCGGGCACGGCGACGATGGAGACGTCGTGCACGGCGGGGTGGGCCAGGATGAGGTTCTCGACCTCCTCCGGCGCGATCTTCTCGCCGCCCCGGTTGATCTGGTCCTTGGCCCGGCCCTCGACGACGAGGTGGCCCGTCCCGGTACGGCGCACGATGTCGCCGGTGCGGTAGAAGCCGTCCTCGGTGAAGGCCGTCGCCTGGTGTTCCGGGGCGCGCCAGTAGCCGCGGATCGTGTACGGCCCCCGGGTGAGCAGATGGCCGAACTCGCCCTCGGCGACCTCCTGTCCGGCGGCGTCGACGATCCGGATCTCGTCGTCCGGGGAGATGGGCCGACCCTGCGTCGTGACGACGGTCTCCTGGTCGTCGTCGAGCCGGGTGTAGTTGACCAGTCCCTCGGCCATGCCGAAGACCTGCTGGAGCCGGCAGCCCAGGGCCGGTTCGAGACGCCGCGCCGCCTGCTCGCTGTACTTGGCGCCGCCGACGAGCACCACGTCCAGGCTCGACAGGTCGCACGCCGACTCCGGTGCGGCTTCCGTCCACACGAGGGCCAGCGGCGGCACCAGACCCGTCATGGTGATCCGTTCCCGCTCGATCAGCGGGAAGGCGGTCGCCGGATCGGGCCGGGGACACAGCACGGCCGTGCCTCCCGCGTACAGCACGCCGAGCCAACCGGGCGAACTCATCGGGAAGTTGTGCGCGGCCGGCAGCGCCACGAGGTACCGGGTGTCCGCGTCGACACCGCAGATCTCGTTGGAGCCCCACAGGGAGTAGAGGTAGTCGTCGTGCGTGCGGGGGATGAGCTTGGGCACGCCCGTCGTCCCGCCCGACAGCTGGAGGAACGCCAGCTCGTGCGGCTTCGGCCCGTCCGGTGTCGCGACCGGGTCGCACGGGACATCGGACAGCGCGGTGTGCTCGGCCGGGTCGCCGACGACGAAGACGTGCCGCAGGCTCGGCGTCCGCGCCTTGACCTTCGTGGCGAGCGCGCGGTGGTCGAAGCCCGCGTGCCGGTCGGGAATGACGTACGCGGTGGCCTCCGCGAAGGAACAGAAGTAGCCGATCTCCGTCTCCCGGTGCGCGGGCAGCGCGTAGACGGGCAGCGCGCCGATCCGGAACAGCGCGAAGACCACCTCGATGAACTCACCGGTGTTGGGCAGCTGCACCACGACCCGGTCGCCCTTGGCGATCCCGCGCGCCGCGAACCCGGCGGCCAGCCGGTCGGCGCGCTCGTCCAGTTCCCGGTAGGTCCAGGTGCGCCGCGCGGGCGCCGGGTCGACGAGTGCGGTGCGTTCGGGGCGGGCGGCGGCGCGCTCGCGGAGCATTCCGCCGAAGGTCTCGCCGCGCCAGTATCCGGCGGCGCGGTAGCGCTCGGCGAACTCGGCGGGCCAGGTGGGGGCGTCGAGGCCCGGAGTGGTGGCGGGAGCGGGGCCGGTGGTGCTCACAGTGCGGCTCCCACGGCGCTGAGGAAGGTGCGGAACTTGGCTCCGGTCTCGGCGGTCTCGGCCCGCGGCGAGGAGTCGGCGACCACACCGGCGCCCGCGAACAGCCGCAGCCGGCGGCCCTCCGCCTCGGCACAGCGGATCGTCACGACCCATTCACCGTCGCCGTCCGCGTCCTGCCAGCCGACCATGCCGGTGTACGGGCCCCGGTCGAAGGGTTCCGACGCGGCGATGACGGCCCGCGCCACGTCGGTCGGCGTACCGCACACGGCCGGCGTCGGGTGCAGCGCGGCCGCCAGTTCCAGCGCGGAGACGGCCGGGTCGGCCAGCTCGCCGGTGACCGTGGTCGACAGATGCCACATGGCCGCGGTGCGCACGAGCGTCGGGCGCTCGGGCACCTCCAGTCCCGTGGAGTACGGGGCGAGCGCCGAGCGTACGGCGTCGACCACGACCGCGTGCTCATGGAGGTCCTTCGAGGACTCCAGAAGCGCGGCCGCGTGCCGGACGTCCTCGGCCAGGTCGGCGCTGCGCGGAGCGGAACCGGCCAGCGGATTGGCGACGAGGCGTCCGCCCCGGCGGGCGACGAGCAGTTCGGGGCTGGCGCCGATCAGCGTGCGGCCCCGGCCGCTGGGCACGGCGAAGGTGTAGCCGGCCGGGTCGCGGCGGGCCAGCCGGCGCAGCATGGCGGTCAGGTCCGGCTCGTGCCGCGCCGTCAGTTCCAGCGTCCGGGCGAGCACCACCTTGTCGAACTCTCCGGCCCGCATCCGCGCGACCGCGGCGGCGACGGCCTCGCCGTACCGCTCGGCCGACGGCACCTCCCGCACCTGCCAGTCGATGTCCTCGGCGGCCGGCACGGGCAGGGCGACGAGGGGGTCCTCGTGCAGCGGCGGCGCCCATCGCACGGAGTCCGGGACGGCGAGCGCGTGCGGGGCGTCCGGGGCGAACGGCAGCGAACCGACGACGATCGGCGCGGCGGCGCCGGCGCGCCGCCGCGCGTCGAGGGTTTCGCGCACCCGTTGTACCAACGGCCTGCTGTCGTGGGGTATTTCGGCGGCGGTGCCGTGCGCGAGCAGGGTGTGGCCGGGCGCCGCGAGGAACCGGTCCGTACCGGGGCGGTAGGCGTCGAGCAGGGCGGTGGCGGCACCGGGGGCGAGCAGCGGCGGAAGGGTGGGGTCCGGGGGTGGTGCGGTGGGTTCGCACACAGAGGCAGACATGGGTGACTCCAAGCGAAAGGTGACGAGCTGAGGCCGGGAGAGGCGGGAGGAGGAGCGGGCCGGTTCAGGCGCGCAACGTCGCTCCGCCGTCGACGTACAGGTCGTGCATCGTGATGTGCCGGGCACGGTCGGAGGCCAGGAACGCCACGGCCTCGGCGATGTCGGTGGGGTCGGCGATCCGGCCGAGCGGGATTCCGGTGCGGTGCGTCGCGAGGTCGCCCGCGACGACGCGCCGTGCGGCGGCCTCCTCACCCTCCGCGTCGGAGGCCGTCCACAGGGCGCGCTGCATGTCGGTGAGGGTCGAGCCGGGGGAGACGGTGTTGCAGCGGACGCCCCGCGCCGCGACCTCCAGGCCGAGGCATTTGGTGAACATGACGGCCGCGGCCTTGGAGGCGGCGTAGGCGGACATGCCCATCCGGGGCACACCGGCCGCGTTGGACGCCACCGTGACGACGCTGCCGGAGCCCCGTTCGGCCATGCGGCGGGCCACGGCCCGTGAGACGTGGAAGACGCCGTGGGTGTTGACGTCGAAGGTGGCCGCCCAGTCCTCATCGGTCAGCTCCACGACGGACGAACTCCGCAGGATTCCGGCGACGTTGACCGTGATGTCCAGCGGCCCGAGGGTGTCCTCGGTCTCGGCGACGAGAGCCTCGACCGCACCCGCGTCCGTGACGTCGAGCGTGCGGGCGGTGAGGTGGCCGGCGTACTCCTGGGCGAGCTTTCCGATGCCCTCGGGAGCGAGATCGGTGGCGACGACGCGGGCGCCGCGGGCGACGAGTGCCCGCGCCACCGCCTCGCCGATGCCCCGGCCCGCCCCTGTCACGAGAGCCGTCCGCCCCGCGAGTTCCTGGTCGACGGGGATCACTTGACCATGGCCTTGCGGATGTCGCCGAGCACCGAGACGGCTGCCTCGGCGCCGCCCAGGCTCGTCCACTTGGAACCGTCGATCATGGTGGCGTGCTTGTCGTGCACGGCCTTGAGCTGCTGGTAGGCGGGCTTCGTGGCCAGCTTGTCCAGCAGGCCGGCGTCCGGTCCCGCGGTGGACAGGGTGCCGATGAACAGCCAGTCGCCGTCGATCTCCTTGAGGTTCTCGTCGCTGATCGGCGTCGAGTGGCCCTCGCCCTTCTCGTTCTGGACGCCCGGCCGCTTGAAGCCCAGGTCCTTCAGGACGTCGCTGATGAACACGCCCTGCTGCATGACGGCCGTGCCCTTCGCCGAGTAGCGGGCCACGGACACGCGCGTACCGGCCCGGTCGCCCAGCTCCTTCTTCAGCGCGCCGACCTTGGTGTCATAGCCGGTGAGGAACTTCTCGGCCGCGTCGTCCTTGCCGAGCGCCTTGGCGGTGAGTTGGAGGGCCTTCTTCCAGTTCTTGCTGCGGTCGACCGTGACCACGGTCGGGGCGATCCGCCGCAGTTGCTTGAGGACCTGGGCGTCGGCCGTCTGGCCGGCGAGAATGACGTCGGGTCTGGACCGTACGACCTTCTCGATGTCCGGGCCGGTCACCGCGCCCACGACCGGTATGCCCTTCGCGCGGTCCGCGAGGTAGCCGGGGGCGCCGTGCTGGCCACGGCCCGCGGTCAGTCCGACCGGCTTGACGCCGAGGGTGAGCGCGGAGTCCAGGTCCATCTCGCTGAGGGCGACCACGCGCTTGGCCGCGGCCGGCACCTTCACCGTCGTGCCGGTCGCGTCGGTGAGCCGCACGGTCCTGCCGGCCGCGTCATCGGCGCCGGCGGCGGGCTCGGACGACCCGCAGGCGGTGGTGGTCAGCGCACAGGCGGCGAGGAAGGTGGCCGCGACGGCAGGGCGGGCGAGGCCGCGGGAAGAGAAGCGCAACATGGCCTGAGAGCTCCGTTGTTCGATGAGGGGGTGAGTCCGGGAAGTGCACACACGTCTCGGTTGTCGCACGCGAATTAGCGCGACAAAGCCTGCTTTATCGGGCATTACCGCCGTCTAGTTCGCAGAGCGTAGCTTAGGTTAGGCTAACCATATGTCAATCACGCAAGGGGAACGGCCGGAAACGGACGGTATCGATCGCCCCGGGGAACCACCCCGGTCGCGCCCCGCCGTCCGGGCGGCCGCCGGGCTCGCCGCCCTGCTGCTGGTGCTCGTGCTGCTCTCTCTGCTCATCGGCACCGGATCCAGTTCCGCGGCCCGCGCCTGGGACTACCTGCGCGGCGACCCCGCCGCACACGCCGACGCCCAACTCCGCCTCGCGGTCATGGACGTGCGCCTCCCGCGCACGCTCGCCGCCGTGCTCGTCGGCGTCTGCCTCGGCACGGCCGGATGTCTGCTCCAGGCCGCGACCCGCAATCCGCTCGCCGAGACCGGACTCCTCGGGGTCAACTCCGGTGCGGCCTTCGCCGTCGTGCTCGGACTGACCTTCTTCGGCGTGACCTCGTCCTCGGGGCTGCTGCTGTGGGCCCTGTTGGGCGGCATGGCGGCAAGTGCCGTCGTGCTCCTGTTCGCCGGGTCCGGCCGCACCGCCGGCTCGCCGCTGCGGCTCGTCCTCGCCGGAGCCGCGCTCGGCGCCACCTTCCACGGCATGACCTCGTATGTGCTGCTCGGCACCCAGTCGACCTTCGACACCTACCGCTACTGGACGATCGGCTCCCTCGCCGGAGTGCAGATGTCCGACCTCGTGCCCCTGCTGCCCGTGGTGGCCGTCGGCCTGCTCACCGCCTTCGGCTGCGCCCGCCCCCTGTCGGCACTCGGCCTCGGCGACGACAGCGCCCGCTCACTGGGCCACCACCCCGGCCGGGTCCGCCTGGTCGTCGCGGCAGCCGTCTCGCTGCTGGCCGGCTGCGCGGTCGCGGTGGCCGGGCCCATCGCCTTCCTCGGACTGCTCGCCCCGTACGCCGCCCGCGCACTGGCCGGCGCACGGATGACCGCCCAACTCGCGCTGTCCGCACTGATCGCGGCCGACGTCATGATCCTCGCCGACATCCTCGCCCGGGTCGTCATCCGGCCCTGGGAGACACCGGTCAGCGTGCTCCTCGCCTTCGTGGGCGGACCGTTGCTCGTCTGGATCGCCCGCTCGTCCCGGCTGTCCACCGCGGGGGCCTCGGCATGACAGTCTCCGGCACACAACCTGCCGTCACCCCGCCGGACAGCACGGTGCTGCGCGCCGGCACCCTCTCCTGGCTCTTCCCGCGCCGCAGCGCCCTCGCCGCCGCGATCCTCGTACCACTGGTGCTCGTCCTCACCGCCCTTGCGGTCGTGGCGAGTTCCACCGGGATGCCGCTGTCGCAGACGCTCTCCGGACTGCTCGGCACCGGCGACCCCGGGACCGTCATGATCGTGCGCGACTTCCGGCTGCCGCGCGTCGTGGTCGGCATCATGGTCGGCATGGCCCTGGGCATCGCCGGCTGCCTGACCCAGACTCTCGCCGGCAACCGGCTCGCCACCCCCGACCTCATCGGCGTCAACGAGGGCGCCACCGCTGCCGTCGTGGCCTCTGCCGCCGGTTCGGCGACGGGGATGGCCGGCGCCTGGTGGCTCGGCCCGCTCGGCGCCGTCGCCGCCGCGGTGGTGGTCGTGCTGTGCGCGGGCGGTGCGGGCAGCCGCGGCTACCGCGTCCTCGTGGTCGGTATCGGCGTCTCCACGTTCATCGGAGCGGTGAGCGACCTCATCATGTCCCGCGAGAACGACAACACCGCGGGCGGAGTGTTCCTCTGGGCCGTGGGCAGCCTCAACGGCCGCGACGAGAGCGTGGGGCAGCCTCTGTTGGCCGCCCTGCTGCTCCTGGTCCCGCTCGCCCTCGTCGCCGGACACCGGCTCCAACTGCTGCGCTTCGACGACGACATGGCCGCCTGTCTCGGCGTCGACCTGCGGCGGGTGCGGGCCGTCGCGCTCGCCCTCGCCGTCGCCCTCGCCGGCATCGCGGTCGGCATCGGCGGGCCCATCGCCTTCGTCGCCCTCGCCGCTCCGGTCCTCGCCCAGCGCCTCAGCGGCCCCACCCGGGTGCCCGTACTGGGCTCCGCACTCGCCGGCGCCGCCCTCATCACCGCGGCCGACGCACTCGGCCGGGTCGCCGCTCCCGTCGAAATACCCGTCGGCGTCGTCACCAGCGTCCTCGGCGGACCCTTCCTCCTCTGGGTCCTCCTCCGCTCGGACCGGACCACCGGAAAGGCATGACCAGCATGACCGCAACTCCCGGGCTCGAAGTACGCGCGCTGACGTCCGGCTACTCCGGCCGCACCGTCGTCGGCAAAGCCGAATTCACCCTCCCCAAGGGGCATGTCGCCGCCATCGTCGGCCCCAACGGCTGCGGCAAATCCACCCTGCTGCGGACCATCGCCCGACTCCACCGCCCGGACACCGGCACGGTCCACGCCGACGGCGCCGACATCTGGCGCCTCGGCCGGCGGGAGGCCGCCCGCCGCATCGCCCTGCTGCCCCAGTCCCCGCGCGCACCCGAAGCCGTCACCGTCGCCGGGCTCGTCCGCTACGGCCGCCATCCCCACCAGGGCCTGCTGCGCCAGTGGTCACGCGAGGACGAGCAGGCAGTACGCCAAGCGCTGGCGGACACCGGCACCACACAGCTCGCGGCCGAACGCCTCGACCGGCTCTCCGGCGGCCAGCGACAGCGCTGCTGGCTCGCGATGGTGCTCGCCCAGCACACCCCCGTCGTCCTGCTCGACGAACCCACCAGCGCCCTCGACCTCGGCCACGTCGTCGACGTACTCGAACTCGTCCGCAAGGTCGCCGCCACCGGCCGCACCGTCGTGATGGTGCAGCACGACCTGGCCGCCGCCGCCCGCTACGCCGACACCGTCATCGCGATGAAGGCAGGCCGCATCATCGCCCAGGGCAGCCCCCACGACACGGTCGACGAGGCCCTCGTCAAGGAGCTCTACGCCCTGGAGGCCGACATCCTCCGAGCCCCCGGCGACGACTCGCCGGTCGTTGTTCCCCGTAGCCGCCAGACCTTGTGAGGGGCTCGCGGGCGAGGGCAAGACCGCCCCTCTGCCCGGCGGCGGAGCTGCTCTGCAACCATCCGTCGGCAGGGAATCTCGACGAGAACAGGATGGAAGCAGGATGGGAAGCAGACGCGTCATGGCGATGCAGAGGTATGCGGGGCAGATGGGGCAGCTGCGGCGGGTGCGAGTCATGCGAGTACGGCGAGTACCGCGAGTGAACGGCACGGCGTTGTTACTCGTCACGGCACTGCTGGCATACGGGAGTTCCACCGGCGTGGCCGTGGCTCAGGCTCAGCCGACGGCCGCGGGCGGTTACCTCCCGGGTGCGGTGATGTCTCCGCCGCGTACACCGGGGCCCGTTGCACCCGCGAGTGCGCACCTCAGGGTCAGCGAGGGGCAGGTCGGTGAGGTCGGGCCCGGTGGCACCCTCACCTACCCCAGTGTGACCAGCTGTCTGACGGTGACCGTCCGTCTCCAGGACGGTGGCATGGTGGGTGCGCACGCCAGCCTGTTTCAGGTGCCGGGGGAGTACCGGTCGGATCGGATCCTCGCCGCGGTCGGGCAGCGGATCGGGGGCCGGGGGGTACGCGCGGTGGAGGTCAGGGGTGCCGTCGGTGCCTGGGATCCGAGCTACTTCACCAAGGCGATCGAGAGTTACCCGGAGGGCGCGCAGGTGCCCGTACCCACTGAGCCCGACCCGGACGGCCTGGCCAGGGCGGTGGCGGACGGACTCGGCGTGCCGCGGGGAAAGGTGACGGTCGAGGATCTGCCCGACGGCGACCAGACGGTGGGGTGAGCCGGCCCGGCCGCGAACGCGGCGGGCGCGGAGCAGCCTCAGTTCTGCTCCGCGCCCGTCCGGCGGCCACCGGGGCCCTCAACCCCGGCGGCGTACCGGGACCCCTCAGTCCCGGTCGTATGTGTGGAATCCCCGGCCCGTCTTGCGGCCGAGCAGTCCCGCCTCCACCATCCGCAGGAGCAGCGCCGGCGGTGCGTAGAGGGGTTCCTTGAATTCGTCGTAGAGGGATTGTGCGATGGAGGCCACGGTGTCCAGGCCGATCAGGTCGGCGAGTTTGAGCGGGCCCATGGGGTGGGCGCAGCCCAGCTCCATGCCCGCGTCCACGTCGGCCGCGGTGGCGAAGCCGGACTCGGTCATCCGGACCGCCGAGAGCAGGTAGGGGATGAGCAGGGCGTTGACGACGAAGCCGGCCCGGTCCTGGGACCGTACGACTGTCTTGGCGAGGGTGCCGGTGACGAATGCCTCGACGGTGGCGACGGCTGCGGGCGCGGTGTGCAGGGAGGCGACGACCTCGACGAGCGGGAGCACCGGGACGGGGTTGAAGAAGTGCAGCCCCAGGACGCGGTCCGCGCGGCGGGTGGCCATGCCGAGCCGCATGACGGGGATGGCCGAGGTGTTGGTCGCCAGGATGGCCTCCTCGTCCTCGACGATCTTGTCGAGGGCGGCGAAGACGTCGGTCTTGGCCTCGGTGTTCTCGACGATGGCCTCGATGACGAGGTGGCGGTCGGCGAGGTCGTCGAGGCTGCCGGTGAAGACCGTCCGGGTCAGCGCGTCCTCGGCCGAGATGCGGTCCAGTTTGCCGCGCTGGACGGCGCGTTCGAGGGAGACGGCCATCCGCTCGCGGGCGGCCCGGGCCGCGGTCGCGTCGGCTTCGCAGACGACGGTGTCGAGGCCTGCGCGGGCGCACACCTCGGCGATGCCCGCGCCCATCTGGCCGCCGCCGACCACACCGACCCGCCGGATCGTGGTGTGCGGTGCGGCGCTCATGCCGTGACTCCTGCGTGCTGGACGAGGTGGCGGGCGTAGGCGTCCGGGGTGAAGAAGGCGGGCAACTCCCGGGCGAGCGCGGTCCGTTCGAAGAGTGTCCGGACCTCGTCGAGCCGCGCCCAGGGGTACTCGGCTCCCAGTGCGGCGATCTCGTCGTCGAGCAGAGCGAGCACCGTGTCCCGTTCGACGGCGCCGTGCCGCAGCCACTGCCAGATCTGCGCCCGGGCGATCTCGGCGGCCGCCGCGTCCTCCATCAGCCCGTCCAGTGCCACGGCGCCGGTGCCGCGCAGCCAGGCGTCGAAGTAGCGCAGCGCGACGGAGATGTTGGCGCGCACGCCTTCCTCGGTGGGCGGTCCCGCGGTGCGCCGGACGGCCAGCAGTTCGTCGGCAGAGACGTGCACGTCGTCCCGGGTGCGGTCGATCTGGTGCGGGCGCCCGTCCAGCACGCCGTCGAAGATGTCGCGGCAGAAGGGGACGAGACCGGGGTGGGCCACCCACGTCCCGTCGAAGCCGTCCTCGGCCTCGCGCTCCTTGTCGAGACGCACCTTGGCGAGCGCCGCCCCGTCGGCCTGCGCGTCGTGGCCGGGGACGTGGGCGGCCATGCCGCCGATGGCGTGCGTGCCGCGCTTGTGACAGGTGCGCACGAGGAGTTCGGTGTAGGCGCGCAGGAAGGGCGCCGTCATGGTGACCTTCGTCCGGTCGGGGAGGGAGAAGTCGGGGCGGTGCGCGAAGATCTTGATCAGGCTGAAGAGGTAGTCCCAGCGCCCCGCGTTGAGCCCGGCACTGTGTTCGCGCAGCTCGTAGAGGATCTCCTCCATTTCGAAGGCCGCGGTGACCGTCTCGATCAGGACGGTGGCACGGATGGTGCCCCGCGGGATGCCGAGCAGATCCTGGGCGAAGACGAACACGTCGTTCCACAGGCGGGCGTCGTAGGCGTTCTCCAGCTTGGGGAGGTAGAAGTACGGGCCGGATCCGGCGTCGATCTGGCGCTGTGCGCAGTGGAAGAAGTACAGGCCGAAGTCGACGAGCGAGGCGGGCACGGGGCGCCCGTCGACGAGGAGGTGCTCTTCGGTGAGGTGCCAGCCCCGCGGGCGCACGACGATGGTCGCGAGCTCCTCGCCGAGCCGGTACTCCCTGCCGTCGGGCGTCGTGAAGTCGATCCGCCGCTCGATGGCGTCCCGCAGGTTCAGGTGGCCGCCGATGATGTTGTCCCAGGTGGGGGAGGTGGCGTCCTCGAAGTCGGCCAGCCACACCTGCGCCCCGGAGTTGAGCGCGTCGATGGTCATCCGCCGCTCCGGCGGCCCGGTGATCTCCACCCGGCGGTCGGCGAGACCCGGCGCGGGCGGGGCGACCCGCCAGTGCGGATCGGCGCGGAGGGCGGAGGTGGCCAGTGAGAAGTCGAGCGGGGATCCGGACGAGAGGCGAAGGGTGCGGCGGCGGCGCTCGGTGAGGACGTCGCGGTACCGGTCGGTGAAGGTCCTGGCGAGGCGCCCGATGAAATCGAGGGCGGCGGGCGTGAGGATCTCGTCGAAGCGGTCGCCCGGGGCGCCGAGCACCTGGACACGGCTGGTGAGTTCGGTGGTGGACATGCGCATCTCCTCAACGGGCGCGGTGGAGCGGGGGACGGTGGGGGCCGGACGCACACGGTCGTCGTCCGGCCCTCACCTGGTGATGGGGCGGCCGGCTGCCTACGTGCCGAGCCACGGGGGCCGACGGCCGGGCCGGCGGGCCGGGTCAACAGCCGGGCCAAGGGCTGGGCCGATGGCCGGGTCAACAGCCGGTTCAACGGGCCCGGGTCGCCCGGAGAGGCCGGGCCGTTCCTAGTGGAACTGCTCCTCTTCGGTGGAGCCGCGCAGCGCGGTGGTCGAGGAGGCCGGGTTGAGGGCGGTGGAGACCTGGTCGAAGTAGCCGGTGCCGACCTCGCGCTGGTGCTTGACGGCGGTGAAGCCCTGCTCCTGGGCGGCGAACTCCTTCTCCTGGAGGTCGACGTAGGCCGTCATACCGGACTCGGCGTAGCCGCGGGCCAGGTCGAACATCGCGTGGTTGAGGGAGTGGAACCCGGCCAGCGTGATGAACTGGAAGCGGTAGCCCATCGCGGCCAGTTCCCGCTGGAACTTGGCGATCTGGTCGTCGTCGAGGGCGGCCTTCCAGTTGAAGGACGGCGAGCAGTTGTAGGCGAGCATCTGGTCGGGGTGCTCGGCGTGGATGGCCTCGGCGAACTCCCGGGCCTGCGCCAGGTCGGGGGTGCCGGTCTCCACCCAGATGAGGTCCGCGTACGGGGCGTAGGCCAGGCCGCGGGCGATGACCGGGGCCATGCCGTTCTGGACGCGGTAGAAGCCCTCGGCGGTCCGCTCGCCGGTGACGAACTGGGCGTCGCGCTCGTCGATGTCGCTGGTGAGGAGATTGGCGGCGAGCGCGTCCGTACGGGCCACGATCACGGTCGGCACATCGGCGATATCGGCGGCGAGGCGGGCGGCGTTGAGGGTGCGGATGTGCTGCCCGGTGGGCACCAGGACCTTGCCGCCCAGGTGCCCGCACTTCTTCTCGGACGCGAGCTGGTCCTCGTAGTGGATACCGGCGGCGCCGGCCTCGATCATCGCCTTGGTCAGCTCGAAGGCGTTGAGCGGCCCGCCGAAGCCGGCCTCGGCGTCGGCGACGATCGGCGCGAGCCAGTCGGTGGTGTCCGATCCGCCCTCGGCGGTGGCGATCTGGTCCGCGCGCAGCAGCGCGTTGTTGATCCGGCGCACCACCTGCGGGACGGAGTTGGCGGGGTAGAGGCTCTGGTCGGGGTAGGTGTGGCCGGCCTGGTTGGCGTCGGCCGCGACCTGCCACCCGGAGAGGTAGATGGCCTGGAGGCCGGCCTTGACCTGCTGGACCGCCTGGCCGCCGGTCAGAGCGCCGAGCGCGTGGATGTAGTCCTGCTCGTGCAGCTGCCGCCACAGCCGTTCGGCGCCGCGCCGGGCCAGCGTGTGCTCCTCGCGGACACTGCCGGACAGCCGCACCACATCCCCGGCGGTGTAGGTCCGCTCGATCCCCTTCCAGCGCGGGTCCGTTGCCCACCGCTGCGCCAGCTCCTCGGCCGTCGCCTTCGTCGTCCCTGCCTGCGTCATGACCGTCTCCCGGATCGCGTGAAGTGCATCGTGCTTGTCGTGCTTGTGAAGCGTGCAAACGGCATGTCACTTGGTGCCGTCATGTGTGGAACACGGCCCGCCGCCCCGCCCGGTGTGTGGAACGGTGAGCAATGCGCCCGGAGCGCCGGGCCGAGCTCTCGAATCGTGCGACGTCAGGGCGTGAAATCGCTGTGGAGTCCCGGTCCGGCTGCCGCGGTGCGGCGGGCCGTAGGACGACTCTGGCAGTGGCACTGAGTGCCAACAAGCGTGGATGGATGCCAACTTCCGCGCATCTTTCCGCGGCACTTTGTTAAGTTTGCCAACGTCGCCTGAGGGGGCTGTTCCGCGTAGGCTCGGGCATCGTCGAAGGGGAGTTCCGGTGAGCAAGATCTATGCGGGTGCGCGGCTGAGGCGGCTGCGGGAGGAGCGCAGGCTCAGTCAGGCGGAGCTTGCGCGGAGGCTGGAGATCTCGCCCAGCTACCTCAACCAGATGGAGCACGACTCACGGCCGCTCACCGTCCCGGTGCTCCTGCGGCTGACCGAGACCTTCGGCGTCGACGCGAGCTTCTTCTCGGAGCGGGACACCAGCCGTCTCGTCGCCGACCTGCGCGAAACCCTCGCGAACGAGGTCTCCACGGCCCAGGTCTCCCCGTCCGACCTGGCGCAACTGGCCACCCAGATGCCGGCCGCGGCCTCGGTCCTGCTGGAGCTCGGCCGGCGCAATCACGCCCTGACCCAGCAGCTGGCCGTGGCGGCCGAGGGCCGGGACGGGCACGAGTTGGCCCTGCCGCGGTCGCCGCATGAGGAAATCCGGGAGTTCTTCTACCGGCGGCAGAACTACCTCCACGAGGCCGACCTGGCCGCGGAGGGCCTGGCCCGCGACATCGGCATCCGCCCCGGCGAGGTCCTGCGGGTCCTGTCCGCACGGCTCACCGAACACCACGGGGTACGCATAGCGTCGGACGCGGAACAACCGCACCATTACGACCCCGTGGCCCGGGTGCTCCATCTGTCCGGCCGGCTGCGTCCGGGCCAGCAGGCCTTCCGCATGGCCACCCAGCTCGCACTGCTCGAATTCGGCGACGAACTGTCCGCGCTGGCGGCCGAGGACTACGCGGAGGGCTCCGACACCTGGTCGCTCGCCCGGATCGGCGTGGCGAACTACTTCGCCGCCGCACTGATCCTTCCCTACCGCGCCTTCCACACCGCCGCGGAGGAGGTCCGCTACGACATCGAGCGGCTCACCGACCAGTTCGGCCTCGGCTACGAGACCGTCTGCCACCGCCTCAGCACGCTCCAGCGCCCCCGGCTCCGCGGAGTACCGTTCTCCTTCGTCCGCGTCGACCGGGCCGGCAACATGTCGAAGCGGCAGTCCGCCACCGGCTTCCACTTCTCGCGCGCCGGTGGCACCTGCCCGCTGTGGAACGTCTACGAGGCGTTCGCCGCTCCCGGCCGTATCCACGTCCAGATCGCCGCCATGCCGGACGGCCGGCGCTATCTGTGGACCGCCCGTGCCGTCACCCGCCACCGCGGTGGCTGGGGCGAGCCCGGCAAGACCTTCGCCATCGGCCTCGGCTGCGAGATCCGCCACGCCTCCCGGCTGGTCTACTCCGACGGCCTCGACCTCGACAACACCGCCGCCGCCACGCCCATCGGCATGGGCTGCCGCATCTGCGAGCGCCTCGACTGCCCCCAGCGCGCCGTCCCTCCGCTGGGGCAGCCGCTGGCCATCAATGAGAACAGCAGCACCTTCGTGCCCTATCCCGTGGCGGACCGACCGGCCTGAGCCGTCGACTCCTGGACCCGGTCGGCTCCCGGTCTCAGCCTTCCGCCGCGGACAGCCGGGTCGCCTCACCCGGCAGCACGGGGTCGCCCGCCTCGACAGAGTGCAGGACGTGGGCCAGGACCTCCGCACCCCGCACCACCCGGGGGCCCGGCCGGTTGAAGTAGGCGGGCCCGTCCAGGACCCAGACCGCGTCGTTGCGCACGGCGGGCAGCTCGTCCCAGCCCGGCAGTTCGGTGAGCAGATCGCGCTCCCGCAGTGTCCGGTCGGGGCTGAAGCCGCAGGGCAGTACGAGGAGGACGTCGGGGCGTGCGGCGCGTACCGCGGCCCACTCCATCGGTTTGGTGTGCTCGCCCGGCGCCGCCAGCAGCGGCGTGCCGCCTGCGCAGGTGATCTGCTCCGGAACCCAGTGCCCCGCGGGCCAGAGCGGGTCGAGCCACTCGATGGCCACCACGCGCGGCCGCGGCCGCCCGGCGGTCAGCCGCTCCACCTCCGCCAGGCGTGCGCGCAGCTGCTCCCGCCGCCGCTCGGCTCGTTCGCGTACGCCCAGCAGTGCGCCCACCGTGACCAGGCAGTCCAGCACATCGCCCAGGGTCCGCGGCTCCACGCTCAGCACCCTGGTATCGGCGTCCAGGATCCGAACGGCTTCGGAGACGCTGCGGTACGACACCGCGCACACGTCGCACAGGTCCTGGGTGAGAACCACGTCCGGAGCGAGGTCGGCGAGGGCCTGAGTGTCGAGGGTGTAGAGCGAGGAGCCCGCGTGCGTGGCGCCGCCCACCGCGTCGGAGATCTCCCGGCTGCTCAGGGTGTCCGCGGAGAATTCGGCAGCCGTGACGACGGGCACCCCGGCGACTGCCTCCGGCGGCCAGTCGCATTCGTGGGTGCGTCCCACCAGATCCGCGGTCAGACCGAGCTCGGCCACGATGTCGGTGGCCGCGGGGAGCAGCGAGACGATGCGCATGCTCCGAGCCTAGAGCGGCCTCTGCCTTTGGGTAGAGACGGATCGTCCGCAAGGCGCAGGGAAACCCGTCGCAAAGCCCCCGATAATCGACGGCATGTCGTCCAGCGCTCCACCGGTCAGCGAGAACCGCCCGTCCCGCAGCCCCTTCGCGGGGCCGGGAGAGCAGGGGCGGCAGCTGTGGCGTGCGGCGGGCGAGGCGGTCCTGGCCGGGGCGCTGGTGCTGCTCACGTACCAGGGTGAGTTGTGGATCGAGGCGCGGCTGATGGGCGGGGCGCCGGCCCTGGCGCTCGTCGGCGTGGTGCTGGTGCTGGTGCGACGCCGGTTCCCGGTGGCCGGTGTGCTCGGGCTGGCGGCGCTGATGGGGGTGGTGCCCGCGGTGGCGCTGCTGACCGCGGTGGCCTCCTACACGGCGGCCCGGCAGCTGGAGACGCCGCGACGGCGTGCCGGGCTGCTGCTCGGGGCGGCTGCCTCGGCGATGGCGGTCTGTGCGGTGTCCGCGCCCCATCTGGAGCTGGGCAGCTGGCTGTTCGGGCTGGCGCTGAGCTCGGTGCTCGCCGTCATCACGGTCGTCGTGCCGGGGCTGGTCGGCATCGCCGCGGGGCAGCAGGACCGGTTGCTGCGGGCGTTGCGGGAGCGGACGGCCGCCGCCGAGGAGGCGCAGCGGCTCGCGGACAGCGAGTCCCGTGTGCGGGAGCGGTCGCGTATCGCTGCGGAGATGCACGATCTGGTCGGGCACCGGCTGAGCCTGGTCTCCCTGCACGCGGGCGGACTGGAGATGGCGCTGCTCAGGGAGGCACCCGGTCTGCGGGACGAGGCCGCCGTGGTGGGCCGTGCCGCCCGTGACGCGATGCAGGAGCTGAGGGAGGTGCTGGGGGTCCTGGGCCCGTTGGCCAGGGATACCGGCACCGATGCGCTGACCGACGCGACGGGTACGCGTGCGGACATCGAGGCGCTGGTCGAGGAGTCGCGCGGGGTCGGCATTCCCGTCGAGTTCTGCTGGGAGGGGCAGGATCTCGACGCGCGTCCCGCCCGGGTGCGGCGGGCGGTGCACCGGGTGGTGCGTGAGTCGCTCACCAACGTGCACCGGTACGCGACCGGGGCCCATGTGACCGTCGCCGTCCGGCATACCGACGAGCGGGTGGAGGTGCGGGTACGCAACGGCGTGCCGCCCGTACCGCCCGCCGCCGCGACCGGGCTCGGTTCCGGGCGCGGGCTGACCGGGCTGCGGGAGCGCGTGGCGCTGCTCAACGGCAGCCTGGAGGCACACCGGACGCCCGGTGGCGGCTTCGCCGTGACGGCCGGCCTGCCCGCCGACCCCGGGCCCGGAACGGAGACGGGGGAGACGGCGGAGACGGCACCGTACGACGACGGGCCGGCCGCCGTCTACGCGCCCGGCAGCGGGCTCTCCGCCTTCCAGCGGCGCCTTGCCGGCGCCGTCACCGGGCTGCTCGGCCTCGTGGGAGTGGGCGTGATGATGCTGTTCGGGGTCTTGCTGGTGTCCCACTCACGCTATGACCTGGCGTACCGGAGCCCCGAAAAGCCCCGGGTGGGGATGGCCAAGGAGCAGGTGCGGCGCGCCGTGGCACCGGACGACGACATGGCGCGCGCGGCCGCCGCCGGGCGCGAGCCGCCGCGGCCGGCTTCCGCCACGGGCTGCCTGTACCCCTACACGGACCGGGCCGAAGGCGGGCGGCTGGAGATCGTCCGTTACTGCTTCGGGACGGACACGCTGATCGCGATTGACCGTTTCACGGTCCCTGTAGTGACCGAAAAGGCGACCGAACCGCCCCATGGAAGCAGGAAGCATGACTGACCAGGCCAACTCCCCGGGCTCCGGGACGGGTTCCGTGATCCGGGTGCTGCTCGCCGACGACGAGGAGATGATCCGGCACGGCCTCCGGCTGATCCTCCGGAACACCGACGGCATCGAGGTGGTGGGCGAGGCGGCGAACGGCGCCGACGCCGTCCGGCTCGCCGCCGAGCACCGGCCCGATGTGGTGCTCCTCGACATCCGTATGCCCGTACTCGACGGGCTCGCGGCCATCGAACCGCTGGTCGCCCTCACCCCCGCACCGCAGGTGGTCATGCTCACCACCTTCGGCGACGAGGAGAACGTCACCAGGGCCCTGCGGGAAGGCGCCACCGGCTTCCTGCTCAAGGACGAGAGGCCGCAGGAGCTGATCAGCGCGGTACGGGCCGCGGCCGCGGGGGACGCCGTGCTCTCACCGGGCGTCACCGGGACCGTCATCCGCCGGATGCTGAGCGGCGGCTGGGCCGGTGCCGGGCCCGCGGCCCCGGACCGCAGGGTGGCGGGGCTGACGGACCGGGAGCGGGAGGTGCTGGTCACCCTGGGGGAGGGGCTGTCGAACGCGGAGATCGGCAGTCGGCTCGGCATCGGCGTGGGGACGGTCAAGAGCCATGTCCGGTCGATCCTGGAGAAGACGGGATCCAGCGGCCGGGTGCAGGCGGGGCTGCTGGCGCACCAGGCCGGGCTGATGGGCTGAGCGCCTCCCGGGTCGGGGCATCGGCTCTCCGGGCAGGCCGGGCTGTCGGCTCTCTCTTCGGGCAGAGGCGCCATGGTCCGTGAGGAGGACAGGACCGCGGCGGGTCCGCCGTTGGGCAGGCGGCGCAGTCCCGACCTGAGGGCGACGGATCCGGGGGTGCCTCGCGGCCACGATGGTCGGGAGCCCCGCACCCCTCCCAGGAGTACCCATGTCGCACCCTGCCACTGCCGCCACCCGCCTCGGCGCCGCGTCCGGCGTCGCCGCCCGCGCGACGGGACTGACCAAGATCTACGGCGAGGGCGAGACCCGCGTCGTCGCCCTCGACTCGGTGACCGTCGAGTTCGGACGAGGCCGGTTCACCGCGATCATGGGGCCGTCAGGCTCCGGCAAGTCGACGCTGATGCACTGCATGGCCGGGCTCGACACCCTCTCCCAGGGATCGGCCCGGATCGGCGACACCGAGCTGTCCCGCCTGGGAGACCGTCAGCTCACCAGGCTCCGCAGGGAGAAGATCGGCTTCGTCTTCCAGGCGTTCAACCTGCTGCCCACGCTGAACGCCGTCGAGAACATCACGCTGCCGATGGATATCGCCGGCCGCAAGCCTGACCAGGAATGGCTGGAGCTGATCGTGGGGACCGTCGGGCTCGCCGGGCGGCTGCGGCACCGCCCCTCGCAGCTCTCCGGCGGCCAGCAGCAGCGGGTCGCCGTGGCCCGCGCGCTGGCCGGGCGTCCGGAAATCATCTTCGCGGACGAGCCGACCGGCAACCTCGACTCCCGTTCCGGTGCGGAGGTCCTGGGCTTTCTGCGGGACTCCGTACGCGAGTTGGGGCAGACGGTCGTGATGGTCACCCACGACCCGGTGGCCGCCTCCTACGCGGACCGGGTGGTCTTCCTCGCCGACGGGCGGCTCACCGACGATCTGCCCGCCCCCACGCCTGAGTCCGTGCTCGACCGCATGCGGCTCTTCGACACCGAGGGACGGACGAGCTGACGCGGCTCTCGCGCACGGCATCCCTTCCCGTAATCCGGTGATCCCGTAGGGCCCCCTGCCTCCACGGCTCATCTCCAGCTACCTCAAGACACTTCCCGGTACCTCCCGCTACCTCCCGCTGTCTCCGGCTACCTCCAGGACTGACCACCACCATGCTGCGTACCGCCCTGCGCAACGTCCTTGCGCACAAAGCCCGATTGATGATGACCGCACTCGCGGTCCTGCTCGGTGTCGCCTTCGTCTCCGGCACCCTGGTCTTCGCCGACACCACGGCGACCGCCTTCCGCAACGCCTCCGCCAAGAGCCTCAAGGGCGTGGCCGTCTCCGTGCGAGCGGAGGGGGACCCCGCCACCCCGGCAGGTGAAGAGGAAGGGCAGCGGACCACCTCCCTGGACGCCGCGCTGGCGCGGAAGATCCGCGCGCTGCCCGGCGTCGCCTCGGTGCGCCCCACGGTCAACGGCGAGGCCACCTTGGCCGCCAAGAACGGCCGCCCGGTCAACGCCGGCAACGACTCACAGAACCTGGCCACCAACTACCTGCGGGACAAGGACGGCAAGGACAGCCACTTCCCGCTGAAGGAAGGCCGCGGCCCGGCTGCCGAGGGCGAGTTGGCACTGGACGCCAAGACCGCCGAGAAGGCCGGCTACCGGCTCGGCGACACGGTCCGCTTCGCCACCGACGGGCCCGCCCTGACCAAGAAGCTGGTCGGCATCGTCACCACGGACGACCCTCAGGTCACCGCCGGCGGCACCCTGACGCTCTTCGACACCGAGACCGCTCAGAAACTGTTCCGCCATCCCGGCCAGTTCGACGAGATCGCGGTCGCGGCCCAGGACGGTACCGACGAGCGCACGCTGACCGACCAGGTGCGCACGCTGCTTCCCGGCAAGGGCGTCCGCGCCACCAGCGGCGCGGACCTGGCCGCCGAGCAGTCCGCCCAGATCGCCGAGAACACCCAGTCCCTCACCAAGACACTGCTGGTCTTCGCCGGAATCGCGCTGTTCGTCGGGGTGTTCCTCATTGCCAACACCTTCACCATGCTCATCGCCCAGCGCAGCCGCGAGATCGCGCTGATGCGGGCCGTGGGCGCCTCGCGCCGCCAGGTCGTCCGCTCCGTCCTCATCGAGGCCGCACTGCTCGGCCTCGTGGCCTCCGCCGCCGGCTTCGCGCTAGGCCTCGGCATCGCCACCGTCTTGCGCCCGCTGCTCAACACGACCGGTGCCGGACTGCCCGACGGGCCGCTGGTCATCACGCCCGCGGCCCCGCTGTCGTCCCTCGCGGTCGGCGTCGTCGTCACCGTCCTGGCCGCCTGGCTGCCGTCCCGCAAGGCCGCGAAGATCGCCCCCGTAGCGGTGCTCAGCAGCGTCGACCAGGCCCCGCCCGCCCGCGCCCTGGTGGTCCGCAATGTGCTCGGCACGCTGCTCACCGCGGCCGGGGTGCTGGTGATGTTCTACGTCTCCACGCTCACGACCAGCACCGAGCCCCATCTGATGACCGCGATGCTCGGGGGCGTACTGACCCTCCTCGGCGTGATCGTGCTGGCCCCACTGCTGTCCAGGCCACTGATCTCCCTGGCGGGCAGGGCCACCACCCGATGGTTCGGCGTCAGCGGCAAGCTGGCCAAGGAGAACGCCCTGCGCAACCCGCGCCGCACCGCCGCCACCGCATCGGCCCTGATGATCGGGCTCGCCCTGATCACCGGCCTGACCGTCGGCGGGCACTCCGCCCAGCGCGCCATGGACGGGGAAGCCACCCAGGGCCTGGCCGCCGACTACAAGGTCACCAACAGCACCGCCCGCGGTCTCGACGCGGACGCGGCCGGCAAGGTCGCCCGGGTGCCCGGGGTCGCCGCGGCCGCCCCCGTCACCTCGGCGGGTCTCGACACCCGGGGCCGGTACGCCGTGATCACCGGCACGGACCCGAAGGCGTTCGGCGAGGCCGCGCGACTCGACTTCCAGGCAGGCACGTTGGACGACATCGGGCCCGGGAGGATCGCGGTCTCCGACGAGTTCGCCGAGCAGGCCGGGCTCCACGTCGGCGGCACCATCGACGCCGAGCTGGGCAGCGGCACGGACTCCGGTACGGACATCGGTACGGACACAGGTACGGCCTCCGGTACGAACCCCGGTACAGGCACCGGCAAGAACACCGGTACCGACACCGGAAAGGCCCGGAAGAAGCTGACCGTCGTCGGCATCTACACCAGGACCCGCGCAGCCGACGACGCGCTGGGCACGCTCTCCGACGTGCTCCCGTACTCCACCAGCTCCCAAGAACTCGAGAACGTACTGGTCAAGGCCGAGACCGGCCAGGCCCCCGGCCTGGAGCGGAAGATCCGCGCCGCGCTCGGCGACAGCCCGTTGCTGAAGGTCCGAAGCCAGGAGCAGCTGGTCAAGGAGAACAACGGGCCCTTCACCACGGTCCTCAACATGATGTACGGGCTGCTCGGCATGGCCGTCATCATCGCGATCCTCGGCGTCGTCAACACCCTGGCCATGTCGGTCTTCGAGCGCACCCGCGAGATCGGAATGCTGCGGGCCATCGGCCTCGACCGCACCGGGATCAAGCAGATGGTCCGGCTGGAGTCGGTGGTGATCTCCCTGTTCGGCGCGGCGCTCGGGATCGGCACGGGCATCTTCCTGGCCTGGGCCGGAGGCAGCCTGATGACGACGTCGATGCCGCTGTACGAGACGGTCCTGCCGTGGGGGAGCCTGGGCGTTTTCCTGGTGCTGGCACTGGTGATCGGAGTCCTGGCCGCGATCTGGCCGGCCCGCCGGGCGGCCCGACTGAACATGCTGCACGCGATGCAGTCGGCCTGAGCCGGGCCGGCGGGGACCGCAGGTCCGGTGGGGACAGCCCCACCCCCGACTGGGGGGTGGGGCACATGGCCGCCGTCCCTGCCGACAGGAAGTCTTGGGGCATGAGACAACACGGATCGGCTCTCGCCGCATTACTCCTCTCGCTCGGCGCGGTGGTCGCCGCCGCGCCCCCGTCCTCGGCACAGCCGCCGGTGCCCGCCCTGGAACGCGACGCACACCCGCTGCGTACCACCGAGCCCCAGGGGGACCTGGGCGACCTGCGCCCGGTCGGCCGGATGGTGAAGGACGCCCGGGTGGTGGGGCTGGGCGAGGCCACCCACAGTTCCCATGAATTCTTCGCCATGAAGCACCGGGTCTTCCGTTACCTCGTCGAGGAGAAGGGCTTTCGCAGCTTCGCCCTGGAGGGAAGCTGGAGCTCCGGATTACGGCTCAACGACTATGTGCTGCACGGCAAGGGCGATCCACGGCGGATCATGCGCGAGGAGTTCCAGGACATCTACTCCTGGTGGAACAACACCGATTACCTGAACCTGCTGACGTGGATGCGAAGTTACAACTGCCGGCATCCGCACGATCCGGTGCAGTTCATGGGCGACGACTTCGGGTACGCCGGTCCGGAACCCTATGACAGGGTGACCGGCTATGTGGCCAAGGCCCACCCGGCGTTGCTGCCCCGCTTTGCCCAGCTCTACCGCGGCCTGCGGCCCACGACCACCGTCGACGCCCATATGAAGGCGTATCTGAAACGGCCGCTGGCCGAACGGAAGGCGATAGCCGGCCGGACCGGACGCGCGCTGGAACTGCTCAAGCAGCAGCGGCCCGGCGCGGGGACGGAGAAGAAGGCGCACGCCTGGGCCGTACAGCACGCCACCGCCATCGACCAGACGGCCAGGGGATACGCCTTTGCCTTCGACGACCCGCGGCAGGTCGCGGAAGGCATGCGCTACCGCGATGCGGTCATGGCGGACAACGTGGCCTGGTGGCAGAAACACACCGGGGACAAGACCGTGCTGTCGGCTCATGACGCACATGTCGCCCTGGAGACCAGTGACCCGACGCACTACCCCAAGGTGCAAGGGAGCTTCCTGCGCGACAAGTTGGGCAAGAGCTATGTGAGCATCGGCACCACCTTCGACCGGGGGTCGTTCCATGCCACCGGAGCCGACGGACAGGTGCGGGTGTACACCCTGGGCCCCGCGAAACCCGGCAGCAATGAGTACACCCTGGACCGGGTACGCCACCGCGACTACGTCCTGGACCTGCGAAGCGCCCCGCCCGCGGCCCGCGCCTGGCTGGCCACGGCCCGTCCCACCAGGAGCATCGGCACGGAGTACCCCGGCCCCGGCGTGGAGTACCGGATCGCGCTCGCGCGGTCGCACGACATCATCGTCCATCTGCACCAGGTCGGTGCCGCCCGGCTGCTGGCCGCCCCCTCACCCGTCGGGAAGTGAGCCGCCGGCATCCTCTACGGCGGACCGGGCGCGGGCGGTCAGCGGGGCGAGGGCGTGTCGTGGGGATCAGGCCAGACCCCGCGAGCCCGGCCTGGATCCCCACGACAGGCGCCAGGGGACGATGATGTGCGGATGACCGCCAGCTCACGCGCCCATTCATTCAACGCGGCCGCTGACCAGTACGCCGCCGGCCGGCCTTCCTATCCGCCCGCGCTCTTCGCTCTCATCGAACAGTTCATGAGCCGTCCCCTGGCGGGTGCCCGCGTCGCCGATGTCGGCGCGGGCACCGGAATCGCCACTGCTCTGCTGCGTGAGCGAGGGGCCGACGTGATCGGTGTTGAGCCGGGCGACGCCATGGCCGCCCGGTTCCACACCATGCTCCCGGACGTGCCGATCGTCAGAGGCGACGGCAACGCCCTCCCCCTCGCGGACGCTTCCCACGACCTCCTCACCTACGCGCAGTCCTGGCAGTGGACCGACACCGCCCGCTCCGTCCCGGAGGTGCTGCGGGTCCTGCTTCCTGGCGGTGCGCTGGCGATCTGGTGGAACACCACCGCCTTCGACGTGCCCTGGATCCGTGCGCAGCACGAGCGGATCGCGCACCACTGCGGAGTGGGAGTGCAGCAGTCGTCTCGGGCGCGTCCCGACGACAGCGACGCCATCCGGCTCGCGGGCCTGTCGGGCCTCCGGGTCGCCCGCAGGCAGCTGCGGTGGAGCCGTACGGTCCCCCTCGACACACACCTTGCCAATATCGGCAGCCGCTCGGCGTTCCTGGTCCTGGCCGAGGACGACAAGCGGGCCTTTCTCTCCGAGGAGCGCGGGCGACTGCGTGAGATGTTCCCCGACGAGGTGGTGGAAGAGACCTATGTGGTCGACCTGTTGATGGCCGCTCGCCCGTGATCGAGCCGCTGTCTCCTCGTCGAGTATCACGCCTCCGCGCCGCTCCCTTTCGTCGCTTCCGACGCCCTCGCGCGCCAACTGCCTGACCGAGGGGCGCGGCGTCGCCGCAAGAGGTCGCTAGGCGCTCAACCCCGCCGCGGCGGCGGCCGCTGTCGCCCTTGCGGGGTCCCAGCCCCGGTGCGGCACGGCAGCCAGCAGCGCCCGGGTGTACGGAGCCGCGGGCTCGGCGAGTACCTGCTCCGTGGGCCCCTGCTCCACCACGCGGCCGCGCCGCATCACCAGCGTCTCGTCGGTGAGATGCCGGACCACGGCCAGATCGTGGCTGACGAACACCAGCGCCACTCCTGTGTCGCGGCGGATCCCGGCCAGCAGTTGCAGGACCTGTGCCTGGATGGAGACGTCCAGCGCGGCCACCGCCTCGTCCAGGACGAGCACTTTGGGATCGACGGCGAGCGCACGGGCGATGGCGAGGCGCTGCCGCTGGCCGCCGGAGAGTCCGTGCGGCCGGGCGCCGGCCTCCCGTGTCCCCAGCCCCACCTGGTCGAGCAGTTGCGTCGCCCGCTGTTCGGCGTCCCGCGGTGCTGTGCCGTGCAGCCGCAGCGCGGTGTGCAGACACTGGCGTGCGGTGAGGCGGGGATCGAGTGAGACATAGGGGTCCTGGAAGACCATCTGGATGTCCCGGGCCCTGGCCAGCCGCGCTGCCCGGCCCCGTGGTGTACGGGGTGCGCGGGCGTGGCCGTCGACGGTCACCGTGCCGGCGTCGGGCCGCACGAGTCCGACGAGCATCCGGGCCACGGTCGTCTTGCCGGACCCGGACTCCCCGACGATCCCGATCGAGCCGCCGCGTGGCAGCGCGAAGGAGATCCCGTCGGCGGCCTGGTGCCGGCCACCGCCCGGCAGGGGATACGTCTTGGTCAGACCCTCGGCCGCCAGAACGGGCGGGGCGTCGTGCGGGGGCCGGTACGCCGGGTCGTGGAGCGGGTGTGCGCCGGTCATGGCTGCCTCTTCTCGGGCGAGGGTGAGGGCGGGGTCGGGGAGGCGGTCGGTGCCGGGGCGTCCGGCAGTTTGCGGCAGGAGGCGGAGCCGCCGCCGGGGAGGGGGGCCGGGGCCGGAGTCCAGGTCGCGCAGTCGTCGTCGGCGTGTGCGCAGCGCGCGTGGAAGGGACAGCCGGGGAAGGTGTCGGCGAGGGACGGCGGGCGGCCCGGGATGGGGCGCAGCACGCGCGGCGCCTCGGCCAGGTCCGGCGAACAGGCCAGCAGTCCACGGGTGTAGGGGTGCCGTGGCGCGCTGAACAGGGCGGCGGCCGGCTGTTCCTCGACGACCCGGCCCGCGTACATGACGTACACCCGCTCGCAGTAGGCGGCGGCCAGTTGAAGGTCATGGGTGATGAAGAGCAGGCCCATGCCGTGCTCGTCGCGCAGGGTGCGCAGCAGGGCGAGGATCTCGGCCTGGGTGGTGACGTCCAGCGCGCTGGTGGCCTCGTCGGCGAGCAGCAGCCGGGGGGCGGCGGCCAGCGCGCCGGCGATGACGACGCGTTGCAGCATGCCGCCGGAGAGCTCGTGCGGACGCTGCCGGATACGGCGCTCCGGGTCGGGCAGGCCCACGGTGCCCAGGAGTTCGAGGGCGCGGGCGCGTACGGCGGGGCGGTCGAGGCCGCTGCGGGCGAGCCGTTCGGCGAGGAAGTCGCCGATCCTGCGGACCGGGTTGAGAGCCGAGCGCGGGTCCTGGTGGACCATGGCGACGGCACCGGCACGGTGTGCACGCAGCGCCGCCCCGCTCAGGGACAGCACGTCGGTGCCGGACACCTGGACGGTGCCTTCGGCGCGGGCGCCCTCGGGCAGCAGTCGCAGTGCGGCCTTGGCGGTGGTGGACTTGCCCGATCCGGACTCCCCGACCAGGCCGACGATTTCGCCGGGGCCGACGCGCAGCGAGACCTCGGCGAGGACGGGGCGGGCGGTGCCGGGCAGGTGGAGGGTCAGCCGGTCGATGTCCAGCAGCGGGGCGGCGTCCGGCGGGGGCATGGACGGGGCGGCGGCGGGGTGCGTGGTCGGGTTCGGCATGGTGGCTATCCCTTGGCGGCGAGTCGGTCGGCGGCCCGGACACCGGCGACATTGAAGGCCACCACGACGGCGGCCACGGCACAGCCCGGCACCATGGCCGGCAGCAGCGCCCCCTGGACGATCGCGGCCTGGCCCTCCTGCACCATCAGCCCCCAGTCGGAGCTGGGCGGCTGGGTTCCGAAGCCCAGATAGCTGAGCGTGGCCAGGCTCATCAGGGCCTCCCCGAAGAGGACGACGAGGTAGCCGACGAGGGACCGGCCGAGGTTGGGGACGAGGTGGCGGACACAGATCCGGGCACCGCCCATGCCCTGGACGCGGTAGGCGTCGATATAGGGCTTGGCGCGTTCGGCGAGGGCGATGCTGCGGGTGTACTTGGCGATGGTGGGGGCGAAGGCCAGCCCCAGGGCGAGCACCGAGGTGGTGATGCCGGAGCCGAAGACCGCGATGATCAGCACGACGAACAGCAGCCCGGGAAAGGCGTACATGACGTCGGTGACCCGGCTGAGCAGGGTGTCGACCCAGCCGCCGCGCCAGGCGGCGACGGTGCCCAGGGTGACGCCCAGCGCGGCGGCCAGCGCGAGCAGCAGCAGCGGTGCGATCAGGCTGGTCCTGGCCCCGTACAGGACCCGGCTGAGCAGGTCCTGGCCGGAGGCGTCGGTGCCCAGCAGATGCTCCCGGCCGGTGCCGGTGAGCGAGGACGACAGGTCGATGGCGTCCGGCGCGTACGGGGCGAGCAGCGGCGCACCGAGCGCGGCGAGCACCACCAGCGCGAGGAAACCGGCGGCGGCCGTGGGACCGACCGGACGCTTGCTCCGCGGGCGGGGGGCGGCGGCAACTGCGGGGCCGGGCCCGGCCGCCGGGCTGAGGGAGGTCATACGGTGCTCCTTGCGGCCTTGATCCGCGGGTCGAGCAGCGGGTGCACGAGGTCGACGACGGTGGTGGCGAGGATGTAGCCGGTGACCATCAGCAGCAGGACGGCCTGGGCGACCGGGAAGTCATGGGTGTTGATGGCCCCGACGAGCAGCGAGCCGATGCCGCTGATCCCGAAGGCGGTCTCGATGACGACGGTGCCGGCCAGCATTCCGGCGGTGACCAGACCGCACATCGTGACGATCGGCCCGAGGGCGTTGCGCAGCACATGCCGCAGCACGATCTCGCGTTCGGGGACGCCACAGGCACGGGCGACCTCCACATGGTCGGCGGCCGCGGCGTCCAGCATGGCCTGCCGGGTGACCCGGCTGATGATCGCCAGCGCGCCCAGTGCCATCGACAGGGCGGGCAGGGTGAGGTGATGGACCGTTCCCGCGAAGCCCGTTCCGCCGCCGGTCACCGGGAACCAGCCGAGCTGCACCCCGAAGAGCGAGATCAGCGCGATGGCGGCGACGAAGGAGGGGACGGAGCCGGCGAGGGTGGTCGCGCCGACGACGGCGGAGTCCACCCAGCCGCGGCGGACCGCCGCCAGCACCCCCGCGCCGACGCCCAGCAGGACGAACAGCACCGTCGCGTAAGCAACGAGTTCGAGGGTGGTGGGCAGCCGGGCGGCCAGCAGATCGGCCACCTGGTCGCCGTATCGGAAGGACCGCCCCAGGTCGGTGTGCACGCAGTCCCACAGCCACCGGCCGTACTGGACGACCAGCGGTTCGTCGAGGTGGTACTGCGCGCGGACGGTGGCGAGTTTCTCGGGGGTGAGCTTGTCGCGGCCGCCGGCGAGGAAGACCGCCGGGTCCCCGGGGGCGGCGTAGACGGACGCGAAGATGACGAAGGAGGCGGCGAACAGCGTCGCGATCAGGCCGGCGATGCGCCGTACGAGTCTGCGGACCACGGTGGTTCAGTCCTTCCCTGGGGGCTGGCGGGAGGGGGCGGACCCGGGTTCGGTACCCAGCTCGGCGGCCCATGGGTAATAGAGGTGGGCCTGTGAGGCGGGCGGCCCGGTCAGCCCGTCCTTGAGGACGAGCACGGCGGGCACCTGCGCGACGGGGATCCACACCGCCGCGTCGGCGAACTCCTTCTGCACCTGTACGGCGAGCCGGGCGCGCGCTCCGTCGTCCAGGGTGCGCATCGCCCGGTGCACCGTGCTGTCGTACGAACGGCTCTTGAAGCCGACCCAGTTGTTGGGGCTGTCCGAGAGGGCGTTGTCGTAGAAGCCCATCGGGTCGCTCTTGGAGATGTACCAGTCGCCGACCAGCACATCGATCTCCGAGCGGGCCTGCGGGGAGCTGTAGAACTCCTCGAACTGGGCGGTCGGCACGGTCTTGATCACTCCGGCGAGCCCGATGCGCTGGAGCGCGGCGCGCACCGCGTTGGCGATGACGGTGCGCCCCTGGCTCGCGTCCGTGCCGATGACGATCGGTTCGGCGGGCGCCCTGGCCTCCTTCACCAGCTTCCTGGCCCGCGCGAGGTCGGCGGCGTCCGGCCGCTCGGGGGCGGCGGCGTTCAGCTTCCGCTGCGCCGCGGCGAATGCGGGTTTCGCATAGCCCCAGGCACCGGAGCCGACGGGGGTGGCCCAGGGCTGGACGAGGCCGCCGTAGCCGGAGGCGGCGATGCCGGCGCGGTCCAGAGCGAGGGACAGCGCGCGGCGGATCGCGGGGTCCTTGAGGCCGCCGCGCTCGGTGGGGATGAGGGCGAGGGAGGCGGTGCTGGGGCCGTAGTGCTCGCTGAGCCCCTTGCGGCCGGCCAGCGCGGCGGCGGTGTTGGGGGATTCGGCGTAGCCGCCGTCGGCGGCGCCGGTGGTCAGGGCGTTGACGAAGGCGCTGTCGGAGGCCCAGCGGAAGACGACCTGCCGAGTCAGGGGCTTGCTGCCCCAGTAGCCGTCGTAGCGGCGGATGGTGAGCGAGTCACCCGACTTCCAGCTCTTGAGCTCATACGGGCCCGAGCAGGCGTCGCCGCGCCCCGGGGTACCGAACTCCTTGCCGGCCGCCTGCACCTCGCTGCGGTGGTAGACCAGCCCCGCATCGCCCGCGAGCGCCTTGGTGAAGAGGGCGTCGGGCTGCTTGAACGTCACGGTGATCTCGTGCGGACCCGTCTTGGCCATCTTCTTGACGTTGCCGAACTCGTCGGCCTGCTCCATGTCCGGGTCGGCGTGCCGTTTCAGGCTCCACAGCACGTCGTCGGCGGTCATCTTCGCGCCGTCGTGGAAGGTGACGTCGTCGCGCAGGTTCAGCACCAGGGTGGTGGGGTCGGGGCGGGTGACCTTGCGGGCGAGGAAGGGGCGGACGGACATATCGGGCTGAAGCTGGTAGAGCCGCTCGCAGACGTTGGTGAGGACCGTCCGGCCGGCGCTGGTGCCCTGGGTGTCCAGATCGAGGGAGTCCGGTTCGTCCTCCAGCAGCCAGTTGACGCTGCCGAGCCGTCCGGTGGCCTGGGTGGTCGTGGGGGTGAGCTTGAGGTCGGCGGCGTTCAGGGGCTTGCCGCCGCCGAGGGCGTGGGTGGCGCCGCTGCACCCCGCCGCGCCCAGGGCGAGGGCGGCGACGGCCGCGGCCAGCAGGGGAGTGGCCGGCCGCCGGGGTATGCGCTTCATCGGTGGGCCCCCGGTCCGTCGTAGAGGTTCCACGGCGCCCGCTGGTACTCGTGCTCGCAGGGGGTGCCGGCGGTGGCGTGGTATTCGCCGCTGGTCAGATCCACGCACGAGGAGACCAGCGTCGTCCAGTGCCGAAGTGCCTGCTTCCGGGAATCGGGGTGGGTGCACAGCGACTCGGGGTGGCCGAGGTGGTCCGACATCGCCTGCCGGATGATCTTGCGCGACTCGTCGGGTCCGGTGGACGTACGCAGTGCCCGCAGCCCGGCCTCGGCGCGCGGGACCCGCAGGAGGGAGTCGGACGACATCGGGCGGTACTCGGCGGCGAGCGCGGCCGGCACGCCGGCCTGGTAGTGGTTGCCGTGCACCAGGAGCCCGTCGGTCGGATACATCCAGCCGTGTCCGGCCGGAGTGGTCTCCAGGTCGACGGCGAATCCCTCGCGACAGGTCAGCAGTGCGTTGCTGGCGATGTGCGCGCGGGTGCGGCACAGCACTTCGAGGGCGTCGGTGATGCTGACCTGGTCCAGGACACTGCGCCGTACGACGGTCTGCGGCAGTCCGATCGCGTCGTCGAACCGCCCGCCGAGCCCGTTGGCGTTGAGCGCGATACCGGCCGAGCTGGCGCCCTGGCGGCCGATCTGCCCGGCTTCGACCTGCATGATCAGGGTCGGTTTGGGCGGCTGGACGATCCGGATCAGCACGACGGTGTCGGCGACGCCGGCCCGCCAGTCCCAGTTCTGCCCGGCGTAGACATGGCCGTCGCCGCTGGCCTCCCCGTAGGCGGCGTAGGAGGTGCAGCCCTCGGCGGGCTCCTCGTCGTCCGCCAGGGCCGCCTCGCTGATCTTGGCGAAGGACTTGTCGTACATGACCTCGCCGCGGGCGTTGAGGGCGAGGATGTCGAGCAGGTCGACGGACGCGCCGTCGGCGATGCCCTGCATCTCCTCGACCAGGTGAGGTGCGTAGTCGCGGACCGGCGCCAGCCAGCGGGCGGCACGGGCGGTGACCTGCTGCCAGGTCAGCCCGCTGGAGGCGCCGAAGGCGGCTTCGTAGTACGCGGTCGCGGCGTGGATGCGGTCGCGCACCGCCTCGCCGTACTGGCGGCCTCGCTCGGCCGGCGAACCGGCGATCTCGATGACCGGAAGGGTGCGCTGTGCCATGTCTCTCCCTGCGCAGGACCCGGTGCCGGGACGCATGGTGCTGTAACGTCGATTTCAGCAAGTGGGTCTCTTGGAACATGTTGTCCAGGAGAGTAATGCCGGTCTCATGAAAGTCAAGGGTTGTAATGGGGATTCCAGAAGAGTCCGTGGGTGAGGGCACCGGCCTGACGCGGCTGCGAGCCGCCGTCCGCGACGCCTGGGACGAGCTCTCCACCTCCGAGCGCGCAGTGGCCCAGTACCTCGTGGGGGCCGAGCCCGAGCAGTTGCTCTTCGCCAGCGCGCAGGAGCTGGGGACCGCCAGCGGCACCAGCAACGCCACCGTCGTACGCGCCCTCCAGCGCATCGGCTACGCGGGCCTGCCCGCCCTCAAGCGCGATCTGACCACCGACTTCACCACTGCCGTCGCCCCCGAGGTCCGGCTGCGACAGCGCATCGCCCATGTCGGCAAGGACCTCGCGGGCATCTGGGACGACGTCTTCGACGAAGCGGCGGAACGGATCGGGCACGCCCGGCGGCTGACCGACGCCGAGTCCTTCCAGCGCGCGGTCGCCGCGCTCGCCCCGGCCGGGGAGGTGTTCTGCTACGGCGTCGCAGCCTCCGAGATCGCCGCCCGGCACCTCGCCCTGATGCTCGCCCGGACCGGCCGCCGGGCCCGCTTCCTGGGCGCGACGGGCTTCGCGTTCGCCGATGCGCTGCTGCCACTGGGACGCGGCGACGCGGCGGTGGTCTTCCAGCCGGGGCGCCCGCTGACGGAGTTCACCGTGCTGGTCGAGCGCGCCCGCGCGGTCGGCGCCAAGGTCGTCTTCGTCACCGATGAACTCGGCCACGCCTTCGAAGGCCGCGTCGAAGCCGTACTGACCGCGCCGCACACCCCCACCGGCATCACCGCCGAGTCACTGACCGGCCTGGTCATCGCCGACGCCCTGCTGCTCGCCCTGACCACGCTGGACGAGACCCGCGCGGTGGAGACCTCCCATCAACTGACCGCACTGCGCGAACAGTTGCTGCCGCCCGGGGTGAGGACGCGGGTGCGGAGGGACCCGTCGTCCTAGGGAGGCAGCAGGCGACGTCGCCCTACAGTGACCCGGTGGATGACCAAAAGGATCAGAGTTCGCCGCAGGGCTCCGTGGCTGCCGCCGCAGGGCCCGTCCCGACCAACGTCATAGGCCTGTCCCCGGTGTTCACCGACCCACTGTGGCGGATACCCGTCCGCCTGAACCCCGTGGAAGTCGACCTGCTGCGCACCGCACCGCTACGGCGCCTGCACTTCGTCGCGCACGGCGGGGCCTCGGCGCTCAGCACCTTGCAGTCCTACTCCAGACTCGAGCACACCCTCGGTGTACTCGCGCTGGTCGCGCACTTCCGTCCGGAAGACGAACTTCTCCGGGTCGCGGCATTGTTGCACGACATCGGCCACCTGCCGTTGAGTCACACCCTCGAAGGCATCTCCGGCCTCGACCACCACGCCCTCGGCTTGCAGTTGCTGCGGACCGACCCCCTCCGTCCTGCGCTGGAGAAGCATGGGATCAGCGCCGAGGCCGTCACCGCCGCCCTCGGCGTGCAGCCGCCCTCGCCACTGACCAACCGCTCCGGCTTGCTGAATCTCGACCATCTCGATTCCTATGTGCGCAGTGGGCGTGCCGCCGGGCGTCTCGATACCGATCCGGCCGTCATGCTGCGCCGGCTCGACCTCAAGGAGGCCGCGGTGTCAGCCGACCGCGCGACCGCCGCCTCCCTTGTCGGCTTGGTCTGCGCGGAAGCACGGCTGCACACCTCGTGGGACAACGTGGGTCCGGTCTCGGCGGTCCGGCGTCTGGCCTGCCGACTGCTCGACCACACGACCCTCGACCCGGACCGGCTCGCCCGGATGACTGATCCGCAGCTGTGGTCGGCGTTCGACTCCTGCGCCGCCACGCGAGCGGAGAGCGCCATGATCCGCTACGAGCTGCATCGGTTGCGGGTCACGGCCGGACGCGCACCCGGGGACAGCTCTGGTGGGGACTTCTCACTGCGCAAGATCTACCGCTCCGCGCCGCTGGTGGAGGGGCAGCGGATCGAGGTATCCGCCCCCGAGCTGGCGGCTGAGCTGGACGCCCTGAGGTCGTTGCCCACCACGTTCCGCGTCCGGTGGAGCTGAGTGCCGACCTGAACAGTCCCTGCCGCGGTCGTCAGCCCGCGGTGGGAAGCGACTGGTAGCGGCTGCCCGCGAAGTGCCGCAGTGCGGTATCGAGACCGTCCAGGCGGGTGCCCGTCTCGTTCCTCGCGGAGGAGAGGATCGTGCACGTCAGCACACCCGTCCCGGCGTGGAGCGGGGCGGGGACCCGGGTGCGCGTTCCTTCTTCGAGGGCTGCCGTCACGGCGATGCTGTGCCTGTTCCGCTCTCCGGTGAGCGTGACGGAGGAGATGTCCTGCCAGGGCACCGCGAGCGTGTGCGGGCCGTGCCGTACGAAGAGCCCCTCTGCTCCGACCCGCAGTGCCCTGGGCCTGAGGAGCGGCAACGAGACCTTCAGCCCGTAGAGCAGATGCAGCAGCATGACGAGGAACACCAACGCGAACGCGGCCGGGGCCCCTTCGGTCAGCACTCCGACGAAGAGCAGGAAGCCGGCGACCGTCAACGCCGACGCGGCCGGCCGTCGCATGCGGCGCCGGCACGCCGCGAGGCCCCATTTCTCCACGGTGAAGGTGGGGAGGGTGGCCGGCGGTTCGGCAACCGGCCGGCGCCCGCGCGGTGCCGGCCTGGGCGGCTCGGTCGTGGCCGGTGGGCTCGCTTGCTGCGGCCCGGTGGGCGCCAGGGCCTCCGCGTCGGAAACCGAGGTGGCGGTCTTCGCCACGGCCCTCGGCGCGATGCGCGGGTCGGGGATCGTCGCGCGCGGCATTCCCGCGAGACGTGCGAGGAGCGCATCGGCGGTGGGCCGGGCCTCCGGAGACTTGTGCAGACAGTCCTGCACCAGCCCCCGCAGCCCGTCCGGTACCGCGCTGAGATCGGCTGCCTCGTACACCACCCGGAACAGCAGCGCGTGGGAGGACCCGTCACCGAAGGCTCCGGCGCCGGTGGCCGCGTAGACGAGCAGGGAGCCGAGCGAGAAGACATCCGAGGGCGGGCCCACCGGCTGCCCCAGCGCCTGCTCCGGCGACATGAAGCCAGGTGTGCCGAGGACGGTCCCGGCCTTGGTCAGATCGGTACCGCCGGTGGTCTCCAGGGCCTTGGAGATGCCGAAGTCGATGACCCTCGGACCGTCGTCGACGAGCAGGACATTGGAGGGCTTGAGGTCGCGGTGGACGAGGCCGCCTCGGTGGAACGAGCCGATGGCCTCGGCCAGTCCGGTACCGAGCCTGCACACCTCGGCCTCGTCCAACGGGCCCTGCTGGATGACGTGTTCGGCGAGCGAGGGGCCGTCGACGTACTGGCTGGCGATCCATGGCATGGTGGCGTCCGGGTCCGCGTCGACGACCGGCGCGGTCCAGAATCCGCCCGCCCGCATCGCGAGCTTGGCCTCGCGCCGGAACCTGTCGCGGAACCCGGGCGTGGCCGCCAGATCCTCCCGTACGAGCTTCACGGCAACCCGCCGCCCCGTCACGGATTCTCCGACGAACACCCGGCCCATCCCACCCGAGCCCAGACGCCCTATCAGCTGGTACGGTCCGGCGGCCCGTGGGTCCGCAGCGTCCAACGGCTCCATCAAGCTCCCCATCCAGCTCACTCAGATTTCCGAGGTCTCACCCTAGGGGGTGTCCGGCCGATGACCACGGCGGGGTTCGCAGAGCCGGAGAACGAGCGAGCGCGGCGCGGCCCGTCCCCCTCGTAGCGGTACGCCTGCCCCGCGGGACGACTCCGACTCGTGGCTTGGCCGCTTGTTCTACGGTTGCGGGTCTCGTACGGTCTGCCGCCGGGTGGCGTCGATGGCGCCGAGCAGGGACAGCGCTTCGGCATCGGGGCTGCCGGGTTCGGCGTGGTAGATGACGAGTTGCTGGCCGGGTGCGTCGCGGACGTCAAAGGCCTGGTAGGTGAGGGTGAGCGGACCGACCTCGGGGTGGTTGAGCCGTTTGGCCTCCTGGGTCTTGCCGCGCACGTTGTGGGCCTGCCACAGAGCCGCGAACGCGCTGCTCTGCTCGCTCAATGTGCCGACGAGCGCGTCGAGCCGCGGATTGTCGGGCTCAAAACCGGCCGCCTGACGAAGGTTGGCCACGGTGACCTGTGCGGTCCAGTCCCAGCGGGTGTAGAAGTCGCGGCCGGCCGGGTCGAGGAAGGTCATACGGGCGAGATTGTCCGCCGGGTCGAAGGGCGCGAACAGAGCGTCGGCCAGGGCGTTGGTGGCCAGGATGTCCAGGGTGCGGCTCAGGACGAAGGCCGGGGTGTGGGGGTAGCCGTCCATGAGCTGGCGCAGTGCCGGGCTGACCGCGTCCCGCTGCGGCACAGGGCCGCCGATCGGTGTGGTGCCGGCCAGCCGGTAGAGGTGGGCGCCGGCGTCGGTGTCGAGGTGGAGGGCGCGGCTGAGGGCGTCGAGGACCTGGGGCGAGGGATGCCGTTCCCGGCCTTGTTCGAGGCGGGTGTAGTAGTCGACGTTCACTCCGGCCAGAACCGCCACTTCCTCACGACGTAGACCGGCGACTCTCCGCACGCCGTAGCTCGCCATACCGATGTCTTCGGGCCGCAGGCCGGAGCGCCGGGCGCGCAGGAAATCTCCCAGGACGTTGTCGGACATGCCCCCAGGCTAAGCAACCGAGCGGTGTGTTGCCTGGGTGTGTGGCACCCAGGCAACGAACGTCCCTGGTCAGCGGCTTGTGTGGGGTTGAGACTCGGGGGTGATGGGGTCTACGGGGGTGGCGGGGCGACAGGGCGCCGTGGTCGCGGGCGGCCGCTTCGTTGCCGCCCCCCCCGGCATCGACCGCCGCGACACCGCCCGCCCCCGTTCGAGCGCCGGGTCGGCACTGTGCCCCCGGCGAACCCTGACCGAGAGAGAGGACGACACCGCAATGACCGGGCCTGCCGGTCTCCGCCCCGACGCACGGACTCAGGCGGCGGCGGGTGTGTAGTGGGCGGCGTCGTCGCCTTCGACGGCGTGGCTGAGCCTGCCGTCGATACCGGCCGGGACATCGCCGGCCACGGTCACCCGGTGCAGCAGGCGCGGCAGGTCGCCGTAGTCGTCGGGGGCGTAGTGCTGGGTGATGCGGTTGTCGAACAGGACGAGGTCGCCGGGAGTCCAGGACACCCGCACGACGTTCTCGGGGCGGGTGACGTAGGACTGGAACAGGCGCAGCAGGTCACGCGAATCGGACGGCCCGAGGCCGACGATGCTCTGGGCGAAGCCGCCGATGAACAGCCCCCGTTCCCCGGACTCGGGGTGAACGCGTACCAGGGGGTGTTCGGTGCGGTACTTCCGCGAGACGAACTGCTTGCGGTGCTCGGCGGCTTTCTCGCTCCTCGGGGCGGCATAGTCGTAGTCGTTGGTGTGGACCGCCCGCAGCTTGTCGGCCAGCTCGCGCAGCGGCTCGGGCAGATCGCGGTAGGCAGCGGCCGTGTTGGCGATGAGGGTGTTGCCGCCGTAGGGCGGGACCACGATGCTGCGCAGCGTGGACGCCTTCGGGGGAGTGCGGACGAAGGTGACATCGGTGTGCCACCGGTTGGCCCGGATGCCCTCGTCTCCGTCGACGGGCAGGATGTTGGGCTGCCCGTCGACGGAGGGGACGGTGGGGTGCGCGGTGGTGAGCTCGCCGAAGAGGGAGGCGAAGCGGAGCTGACCGGCATCGTCGAGCTGCTGGTTACGGAAGACCAGCACCTTGTGTTCCAGGAGCGCGGAGTTGATCTCGGTGACGAGGGCGGGGTCGAGGTCGGAGGTGAGCTCCACGCCGATGATCTCGGCGCCGATGCGTCCCCCGATCCTGCGGATGTCGAAGCTGGTGCTGCTGCCGGTGGCGGTCATGCGCGGTTTCTCCGTTCAGGAGGTGATGGGTAGTGAGATTTCTGTTGGGTGAGGTGAGGTGAGGTGAGGTGGGGAGAGTTGAGTTGCGGCGTCGGATCCCTTTCTGAGGCCACGAGGGCTCCTCGGAGCGGGAGCGGGGCGGCCTGCCAGGCCGGGGCGCCGGGTCAGCCGGGGGCGGGGACGCGCCAGGAGCTGAGCCGCCGTTCCACGGTCACCAGGAACTGGTTGAAGGCCACGCCGATGGCGGAGATCGTGAGAATGCCCGCGTACATCTGCGGGATCGCGAAGTTGTACTGCGAGGCGTTGATCAGATAGCCCAGACCGGCCTTGGCGCCGATCATCTCGGCGGCCACCAGCACCAGGACCGACGCCGCTCCGGCCAGCCGGATGCCGGTGAACATGACCGGTACCGAGGACGGCAGGATGACCTTCTGGAACAGGTGCGGCGCGGACAGATCCATCGACCTGGCCAGGCGGAGCAGCGTGGGGGCCGGCAGCAGGGCGAGCGCGGCCGTGTTGCGGAACACCTCGAGCAGCGGACCGAGCAGGTCGGCGACCGGCCGGTACCAGCCGATCAGCAGACCGAGCGGAACGGCGACTACCACGGCCAGAGCGAATCCGCTGAACGACCGCGCCAGGCTGGCACCCGCGTTGTCGGCCAGCCGGCCGTCGGCCGCCAGCTCCCACCAGGCACCGGCGACCTCGCTGAACGGAGGCAGGAACGTCCGGTCGACCAGACCGAGTCGAGGGGCGGCCTCCCACAGGAGCAGCAGGGCGACCACCGCCGCGGACTTGGTGGCCCCCTTCAGCAGCAGGTACGGCAGCCGGCGGGCCGCCCGGCGGAGGCGCGCCGTCGAGCCGGATCCTCGGCGTGCGCCAGGTGGTGGTGCGGGGGGCGGCATGGAGGAGGGAGGGGCGGGGACTGAACGGGAGGGGATTGGACGGGAGGGGATTGGACCGGAGGGGGCTGCGCCGAAGGGGACTGGAGGGAAGGATGCAGGGCGGAAGGGGCCGGGGTAGCTGCGGTGGTTTCGGCGACGCTCGCCGCGCCGGGCGTCAGGGTCTTCCCGGTCCGCCGTACCGTTTGGGGTGCTGGTGCTGGTGCTGGTGCTGGTGCTGGTGCTGGTGCTGGTGTCGGTGTCGGTGGGCGTGCTTGTGCCGGTTGCGGGGCTCATACGGAAACCGCCTCCTTCTCCAACTGCTGGGCCCTGGCCACCTCGTCGTGCAGCAGCGACCAGATCTCGTGCCGGTAGCGTGCGAACTCGGTACTGGAGCGGAGGTCGTCCGTCGCCGTGCGGGAGTCGAAGGCGATCGGCACGACCTGCTTGATCCGGCCGGGCCGGGAGGTCATGACGACGACCCGCTGCCCCAGATAGACGGCCTCCTCGATCCCGTGCGTGATGAAGACGACCGTCTTTCCGGTGCGCTGCCAGATCCGCAGCAGTTCGCCCTGCAACGACTCCCTGGTCTGGGCGTCCAGCGCGGCGAACTGGAGAGCTTTTCCTGAGCTGCTGGAAGAGAGGGGCTGACGCGATAAGGGCCCTTGCCGGAATTGGTGTGCCCGGGTTTTCAGCAGGGCAGGACAAACACCCAAGGGGGAATAGGGCCTCGCCGGGAATGGCCGGCGACCAATCCGCTCTTCACGGAAACGGGTGAGAAACCCACGGTGCCCACGGTGCCGACAGCTGCGCCGAACGGGCCGTCCGACGACGCGGACAGACGGGATCATCAGGCGTGACACGTCACCGGCCGCATCAGCGGCCTGGCGTGCACGCGCACCGTGGAAGGAGTGGAGTCAGGAGACGGCACCGGCCGGCAGGAATACTGGACGGTCCTCAGCTGGCAGCGGCACAGATGGCGCTGGCCTGGCGTCGCAGATCGACGTGCAGGCGGGCGGCGAATTTCTCGGACTGGCTCACACTCGAGAGGTTGGCAGCGAATATCAGCCACGTCAACGATTCTTCCGGATGCGTCTCACATTCCGAATGCACTGTCATGCGCGTGAAGCACGTCGTTCACAACCGCGCGAAGACGCCGCGCCTCGCGAGGGCCGGGCGCACCTGGAAGCGCTGACATTTCCATAACCCCGGAAAGAAACCGACAACGCAAACGTCACTCATCGGCGGCGCGTCGAGACCGTGGAGTGGTCAGGGGTCAGGGGTCAGTGGCCAGTGGTCATTGCTCTCATCGGTCATTGGTTCATGGGACGTTGATCGTTGACCGATGTCCGCACGCTCATGCCGAGGGGCGGCCCGCGCCTGCGAGCCGCCCCCCTTTCCGGAGCCTTCAGTCCGTGGTGATGGCCCGAGCGGCCTCGACCAGGGCCTTCCTTCCATCCTGCCCAGTCATCACGAGCCGTGACAGCCAGGGCCCCTTACGGTCGTACGCATGGGTGACGTCCGCCGCGCTCGTCTCCTGCTGCGTACCGTCGCCGAAGTACCAGTGGTAGCGGTACCCGGGGGCGGGCGGCTTTCCGTCCACCGTCACCGACATGCGCACCTCACTGCCGACGTGCGCGCTCTCCGCGATGTTCAGCTGCGCCCGGGGCCCCTGCCGGGGGAGGTGGAACCACTCGCGCACACTCGGGTTGAGGAGAAAGGCGTCGGCGTACTGCCGGGCGCCCTCGATGTCGGGATGAGCGACGGCCGCGGTCAGACACTGCGCCGGAGTCGCGCTGAGCTCGGGGCAGGCCCGTGTGCGCAGCGGGAACGCCGGGTCGGTCACCGGAGTGCCCCAGACCTTGGAGTCCCGGGTGAGCAGGGCATTGTCCACGGTGAACAGCCCGTCGGCCGCAACCGCATACGGACCGTCCTTGGACGACTCGTTGGCGGCGGCCGCCGCCTGATGGTAGGCCGCATTGGCCAGTTGGGTGTACTGCTCATAGCGCTCGGCCACGCTGCCGAGGGCGCCCTTGCAGGAGGTCAGCCGCGTACCGGCGATGCCCGGGGTCGAGCAGGTCTTCACGGGGATCGGAGAACTGCTGCGGCTCAACGCGTAGTAGAAGTCGGCCACGATCACCTTCGGCCGTCCCGGCAGGGAGTGGGCCTTCTCGATCGCCGCCTGCATCCCGCGTCCGCCGTATCCGACCTTCGCGCCGCTGAAGTAGGGCACGTCCTTGGCCGGGTTCTCCGCTGCCGCGCCGATGCCGGAGCACTCGCGCTTCACCGCCTCGGGCAGGTTTCCCGAGCCGGGGGTGATGCCGACGCCGATGCCGAAGAAGGGGTCGAGGTCGTTGATGCACCCGTTGATCACGACCAGATCGAGGCCGTAACCGCCCGCCCGCGCCTGCGCGCCCGCCTTTTCCAGTTGGCAGAAGACGTCCGGCATCTGCTGGGTGACCTCGCCGAACTCCATCTCCCCGTCGCCGTCCGGGTCCTGCTTCTCGGTCGTGCGCAGACAGGCCGCGTCATCGTTGCCCGCGGGCAGCTCGGGCGCGTCGAGCACCGCGCCGGAAATCGAGTAGTCCATCTGCTGATGGCCCCGGCCGGTCTCGCGGCCGAGCAACTGACCCGTCAGATAAGGGAACTTCTGATCGTGGTCCAGACCCTGCCCCCAGACTACGGAGTCACCGACGGACGCCACCCGCACCGGATCGCACCCCCGGCGTACCGTGTCCCGCCAGACCTTGCCGTAGCGCCCGGGGCCATGGCCGGACGAGGCGGCGATGCGGGCGTCGACCTGTAGGGCGGTCTCGGCCGCGGGCACCCGGTCGAAGGGGATGCTGAACTCCGCCGTGCCGACATGGGCGGCCATGGCGAGGCGCCCGCCGGCCAGCTGCTGCTCACCGGCCCGCACGCGCCACTCCACGGTGGCTCCGGCCTTCGCCGCGGCGGGGTCATACACCTGCACCCGGCCGTGCACGGCTCCGCTGCACACCGGATTCGGCGTCAGGTCCACGTCGAGGACGAGGGGGAACGCCGATCCCGGCAAGACGCCGGCCTGCGCCGCGGCGGGGTGTCCGCCGAGGAGCTGGCCGAGGAGTACGGCGACTGCGCCGACCGCCGCGACACGCCTCGCCGCCCACGCGCGGCGGGCCACTCCCGGCCCCTTCGGAATGGAACCCGCGCCGGTGCCCGCCCGCCTCGGCGCAACCCACCGCGACCACGCTAATTTCACGCCAACACCCCTGTTTTCGCCGTCATTTAAGTCACTCAAGCCTCTGCGGAACCAACTGAGTCCCGCGTCGCTAGGGATGATCGCAGCCGGGCGGCCTGCGTGGACCGCGAGCGGAGCCCCACACTGCGTGAAACTGATCACTTACCTGTAGTTACGTTCCGCAGTGCAAGGCAGTGGGCCGCAGATCGAGTAGCAGGTATCGAGCAGCCGACGGCCGGAGCGGGGAAGTCCCACTCACCGAAATCGATGCGGCGGTGTGCAGGTGTGCAGGTGCGCCGGTGTGCAGGTGTGCAGGTGCGCCGGTGTGCCGGTGATGAAGACTGTCGGCATGGAGTTCTTCTGCTACCACCGCGACCGGCCCGGTTCCCTGGAGCTGCGTAATGAGCTGCTGGAAGAGCACTGGTCCTACATGGACCGGTACGCAGCGGAGATGATCGCCCGCGGCCCGACCCTCACCAGCGACGGCGACACGCCCACCGGCAGCGTCCACATCGTCGACCTGCCGGGTCCCACCGCCGCCCGCACGTTCGCCTTCGGCGAGCCCGGCTACCAGGCAGGCGTGTACCGCGACGTCATGCTGCGCCGGTGGCACAACACGCTGGGCCGCACCATGTGGGAATTCCCCGCTGGCGACACCGGTGACAACCGGTACCTGGTGCTCGGCTTCGGCCTCGGCACAGAGCAGGCCGCCGACCTCGAGATGCCGCCCGAGCAGGACGAGTTGATCGCGTACGGGCCGCTGCTGTCCGACGACGGCGCCACCTGGCTGGGCACGGCGGCGCTGGTACGGGCGCCGGACCCGGACACGGCACGCGCCGTTCTCCCCTCCGACCGGTACGCCGACATCGAGGTCCACAGATGGCAGTTCGGCGGGCGGTCATGAGCGGAGGCGTCGCCGGCCTTGCACGACACTGTGTCAGCCGTCAGTCCGGGCGCTGAACTGTCGCCGCCCAGGCCCTGAGCCGCCGCCCAGGCCCTGAGCCGCCGCCCAGGCCCTGAGCCGCCGCCCAGGGCCTGGGCACTCCTCGATGCGATCGGCCACGCCGCGCGCTGACCGCCGCGCACTGACGTCGGCTACCGCGCCACACCATTCAGCAGGAGCAGGTATGACTCTCTATGAGGGTGAGGGAGACGGGGCCTGGTCGAGTGGGGGCGCCGGCGCATGAGTCATCATCCCGCCACTGGCCGGCCCGCTTCTGCGGGCTCGGGAACTCCTGCGGCGAGTACAGCGGATGCGTGCTCCCGTGCCTCCCGGTGCTTCCTTTCAATGCGCTGTCCCCACCCGGCTCCCACAAGGATCAGGGCGGCACCCACCGCGCCAAGGATCCCCAGACGGTCCCCGCCGAGGACGACACCGACCAGGAGCGCCCAAATGGGCTCGGTACCCAGCAGCAGACTGACCCGGGACGGCGAGGTTTTGCGCACTGCCCACATCTGGACGAAGAATGCGAAGACCGTGCCGATCAGCGCCAGGTACAGCAGGACGATCCAGAGACCGGGGTCGAGCCGGGAGGCCACAGTCCATGCGGGTACCCCTACCAGCGGACTGACTGCGCAGAACAACACTGCTGCTGTTGTCATCTGCACGTAGGTGAGGCTGAGCGAGTCGTACTGCTTCTGGGCCGACCTGCGGTGCATCACCGTGACGTGAACGGCACGTGCCGCCGCCGCAGCCAATACCAGCCAGTCTCCCGCAGTCGGGGGGCGCAGCCCGGTCCCGGACGCCAGGAGGCCGACGCCGACGACTGCCGCGGTAGCGGCGATGAAGAACTGCGGCGGGAGCCAGGACCTGCTGACGGCGCTGTCCAGGATGGGGGTCATGACAATGGTGAGACTGATGATGAGCCCAGCGTTTGTCGCACTGGTGTGAGCGATGCCGAACGTCTCGAAGAGGAGGACCACCGCCAGGATGGCGCCGAGGAGCATCCCGGTGGCGACTTCATCACGCTTGGCCGCTCGTAGTCTGCGGAGACAGACAGGCAGAAGTGCCACCGCCGTCACCGCGAACCGGAGGGCCAGAATGGCCATGACGGTGCTGGGCGTGACGAGTTCCTTCGCGGCGAGATAGGTGGAGCCCCAGACGGCAGCCACCGCCAGCAGAAGAAGGTCCACCAGCCGGACGCGTGCTTGGTTTGCGAGCATGGTTGCGCTCTTTCATGAATGGCGCCGGAGCTCCTGGGCCGCGAACCAGCAGAACGCAAACTGCCTAGCCGCAGGGAGCTTGGGCGTGATGCGGAGGTGCGGTCGGGGTCCGGTCGCCGTTTCCGACCGGACCCCGACCGCACCGGGCCGGCTTCTCAGACGAGCTGATAGGGAGCGTTCTCGACATGGATCGAGAACTTTTCCCAGGCCTCGCGATCGCGGAGATAGCGCGGCTCGTCAGCGGTGATCGAGCGGGTCTCGGCCCCGCCCGGCGTCAGCTTCCAGCGCACGTATCCGGTCACCCGCACCGCACAGGTGTCGATAAAGGACTGAAGCGCCTGGTGCAGCTCGCCGAACCAGCGGCCTTCCAGCGATTCACGTACCCACAGCTGTTCCAGATGCATCTTCTCGCGCATCGTCTCGGCTTCGAGGACGGCGGTTTCCAGATGCCGGTAGGTGCGCAGCAGCAGCCAGGCGGCCGGCATCTCCCTGATCTCCAGGACCTTCTCGCCGTTGTCGAGATGCTCCAGACCGCTGTAGCGGCCGATCCCGTACGCCCCGACGCGGGTATTGAGCTCGGCGATGAGTTCGGGCAGGGGCATATCGACCCCGTTGACACTCACCGGCACGCCCTCACGGAAGTGCACGTCGAGGGTCTCACCGGACAACTCCGGCTGCCTGGCACTCCACTGATACATGTGCTCGGGCACCGCATGGTCTTCGGGATCGTCGAGAATGCCGGATTCGAACTCACGGCACCACAGGTTCGAGTCACCGGAGACGATGCGCTCGCTCATCTGGTCCAGGCCCACGGCCTTGAGTTCCTGGATCTTCTGGTCACGGTCCACCGGGTCAAGGTCGTACGGGCTGCCGTACGGACCGGAGAAACCCAGCAGAGCGAGGGCTCCGTTGAGCCGCCGCAGCGTATTCTGCGAACGGTTCGCGGTGTGCAAAATGGCTGTGGCCCCGAGTTCCTCGGCCAGCCCCACGGCAAGACGTGCGATAAGGGGGCGGCTCAGTGTGGAACTGACCGGGTGAGTGTCGAGGTAGACCGCCTGGGCCGCGATCGCAGGCCGGACGAACTCCTCCACGAACGCCTGGCGTCCGTCAATGATGTGCAGGCGGGCGCCGAGTTCATCCGCGATGCGCTGCTTGTGTTCGCTGCTCTCGTCTTCGCCGAGGTCGACACTCACCGCGTGAATGTCACGGAACCCCGCCTGCTTCAACCGGAGCAGCAGGTAGGTGCTGTCCAGCCCACCGCTGAACAAGGTGACGACAGGCCGGCTCGGATCCAGGACCGCGGGTGTGAGCTGCCGGAAGGAACGGATGATCTGATCTCGTATCACGGTAGTTCCCTGGTCAGCTCTCGGTACGGGTGAACATGGCGATCAGCACGTCCCGATGGCCTCGGCCGTCGGCGGCAGAGGGGCTGAGCGGAGTCACGCTGTGCAGGAGCCGCTCGTCGTCCGCGAACAGGAACTCGCCCGGATCGGACAGCTCAACTTCCTTGAGGCACTCTTGAGTCTGCGCCTCGTAGACCGCGCTGACTCCACCGTCGATGGAATTCCGCTCGATCAGCAACGTCAGCACGAAGTCGACGCCGTCGCGGTGCATCCCCTCGGGCGTGGGCTGTCCGTCTTCATCGCTCCGGGCCAGAATCCGGTTCTGGAAAGTCTGAATCTTCCAGGTGGCTTCTCCCACGGTTTCCGACAGCGAGTCGGCGCACCATTGGAAGACGGACCGCAGGACGGGACTGTCTGCGACATGCGGTTCGAAGGGCTCGAAGTGCCGCTCGATCCCCCCGTTCAGATAGTTGACCTCCATCGTCTGGGAGTAGGGCACGTGAGCGAGTAAGCTCATGTTGCCGGCCGCGGTGTCGTAAGAGAACTCCGAGTAGCGGCGCTCACGATAGGTACCGCCATCGGCCATATAGCCGTCCTGGCTCAGATTGTTCCAACTGTCCGTGAACTGCTTCCATTCGGCGCTCTGGATAAACTGAGCACCCAGCACCGTGCTGAGCTTTCCGTGGATGTATCCCTGACTGTTCAGGTGCGTCACGGGAGTGGGAGTGACAACGTCGTTCATGGTTCATCCTCTCCTGCGGTGTACATGCGCTAGGCGTGCACTCGTGGGGTGTTCACGGGCGGCTGGACGCGGAATCGGATCCAGCAAGACCGCGAACGGGATAGCTAGAAACAGATAGAAGTAGCCGTGCTGCTCGTAGCCACGGACGAGCTGACCGCTCGGTGGTGTGAACGTATCGCCAACCGATCGCTTGTGGATCTTGAATGGGGAACGTGTTTCAGGCCGCGCGCGGGCCAGATGCGGCGGTTTCGCGGCAGACGGGCGCAATAAACCCCTCCCAGGGCCTGGTTGGAAGGACGATTTCCGACCTTCTGTGACTCCCGCAGGAGAATCGGCACGGCGAGTGCCTCAAACGGAACACTTGTTGCGGATTGAAAGGAAACATCCCTTAAGTGCCCTGCCGAGTGAAGATGATCACAGGCGCGGCAGCGAGGGGATCTCGCCACCTGGCCGAGAGTGACTCCCGGCGCCGCCGTAGCCACCCCGGCGTGCTCGAAGACGGCCGTCCTCAAGGATGAACAAGTGCCCCACCCCGAAGCCCGACAGCAGCAGGCGCCGATCAGCCGCCTGTAACGAAGCCCCGCAGCTGTGACTGTAGGAGCGCCCGTCTGACGCGGAGGCCGGGACAGGGCACCGACATCAGTAGACGATGGACACGATCTGGCAGGCCGCTTCGGCCAGTTGCCAGTCGCCGTCGATGTGGGTGCGGGCGAGTGCGGTTGCCGGTGTCATGCCGCGGGTGCACAGCCGCCACGCGGAATCCGCGTCCATCTGGACGCGGGCAGCGGGCTGTCCGGCACTCGGCTCGGCCAGCGACCAGCAGTCCCCGGCAGCGGTGACGGTCCAGGCGCCACCGGCCGGGCCGTCGACGCTCACCTGGATCTGCGTGCCGGCGGGCGCAGCCGTGTGCCGCAGGGTGTGGGGGAGGGCCCGCATGAAGGTGTCCAGGACCACGGAGAGGAGCTGTGGGTCCAGGTCGGTTTCCTGGCCGACGGCGTGGCGGATCTGCTGACGGTGGGTCCAGAACTCGGTCAGGTCGCGGGCGCAGTCCAGCCACATCGGCGCCGGGTCGATGCCGGCCCACGACACCCCGAGCGAGGGAGCGCCGGGGTCAGCGGTCTCGAAGAACCGGGCGACCTGCCCACCGACCAGTTCCAAGGTGTCCGTGAGGGCGGCGGGGCTCACCCGCGCCAAGGCGTCGACCCACTCCTGATTGATGCGGTGGATGAACGCCTCCAGGGTTTCACCCGGCGCAAAGCGGGGCCCTTCCTGGTGGCCGTCGCGGTCGCGGGCAAGGCGCCCGTAGAAGTCACCGAGGAGGTGCGCGGCGAGATCGCGCACGGTCCAGCCCGGCACCGCCTCCTTGCTCCAGTCGGCCGGCTCCAGGTTACGCAGCACGGCCATGAGCGCCGCTTGCTCGACAACGAACAAGGGGCGGGCGTCGATCGGGGCACCGAGCCAGGAATGGCCCGGCTCATGGGCGAGTCGGGGGCTCATGCCCCAAGAATGCCAAGCGCCTGCCTGATCGGCCACGGAGTATCCCCTTCAGGCCGTACGCGGCGACAGCAATCACCCGAAGAGCGCCGGTCCCGGACTTCACGATGCGTCAGGAAACTTCCTCCGGGGCCTGCCTGTTGGGTCACTCGGTCCAGAGGAAGGCTGCCCGCCCCACCGGCCGCCGCGACACGGCGACCGGTCAGGGAGCAACAACTTACTTCACGCCTACCTGGCATGACGTCCGTCAACGGCAGGTCATCCGCGCAACCATCAGACGCTCGTCAACGACACGATCCAGGCACCCCCTCGCACGTGTCACGAGGCGCGCGGCAGCGCGAGCCAGTCCTGCCAGCTGATGTCGCGGCCCAGATAACGGGGCTGCTGGAAGGGCCAGTCGGCGGCGATCCACTGCGGTACCAGCGCGTCGAGCGCACGCTCCACCTCGCCGCCGGCCAGGTCGTCCACCACCCACCAGGAGACCTCTCCGTCGGAGCCGGTGCGCTCGGGCGGGTCGATATAGACGCAGCCGAGGATCGCGGTCTCCTCCTCGTTCAACAGCGCGTAGTTGAACGACTGGTGCGCGGCTATCTCCTTCTCGTGCCGCAGCAAGTCGATGCGGTCCTCTTCGTAGGTCATCGTTTCCTTGGGCCAAGCCCAGGCCGGGCCGAAGATCTCCCACAAGCGTTCTCGGGAGCCCGTCACGGCCGGGTAGTCGAGCGCGGTGTCCGCCTCCCGAATCGGCCGCAGGTGGAGCGCGGTGTGCGGCACGGGCACGTGGACGGGGTGGACGAAGTCCTCAGGCAGCCAACTCATAAGGGCTGAGGCTACAACCGGTCGGCGCGGGACGTTCCCGGCAACGCGGGCGCCACGGCGGACGACCACCGGGCTTCGACAAGACCGCCCCATCTACCAAGCCGCGCCCCGTACATCGCAGCAACTTCCCATGGGCCAGGTGATCCAACAGACACCCACTAGGAACTCCTCACGAAATGATCGGCGAGATGGCTGGATCACTCCGGGACTGAAGACCCGGGTGTGGGGTGGCCAGGGCGAAGCCGTGGGAAGTCGATGACGAGCTATGGGCAGTGCACGCTGCGCCGAGGAGCACGACCGCACCACTGCCCCCGAGCCGGAGGGTGCACCGGAAGGTCCGTACCGGCTCGCCCCGAACTGTGCGATCGCAGCCGGTGGAAGGTAAATGCGTCGACAGTGCCCCTCGGCACCCGGCAGAGTGGCCGCCCGTGACGAGCAGTGAGCTGTGGGCCCGTGCGACCGCCGACCGCTACGACGCCGAGGAGACCGAAACGTCCTCGGCTGCCGTTCTCGGACCGACTCTCGCCTTCCTGGCGGAGCTCGCCGGAGAGGGCCGGGCACTGGAGTTCGCCATCGGAACCGGACGAGTGGGCGTCCCGCTCCGGGAACGCGGCGTGCCGGTAGTGGGCATCGAACTGTCCGAACACATGGCAGCGGTGCTGCGGCGCAAGATCGACGAGGGCGCGCTTCCAGTATCCATCGGGGACATGGCGACCACCGTCGTCCCCGGCGAGTTCACCCTGGTCTATCTCGTCTACAACACCATCACGAACTTGCTCACGCAGGACGAGCAGGTCGAGTGCTTCCGCAACGCCGCACGTCATCTGGAGCCCGGCGGCCGATTCGTCATCGAGCTGGGCGTGCCGCCGCTGCGGTTCCTGCCGCCCGGCCAGGTCGCGGTGCCGTTCGACGTCTCCGAGCAGCATCTGGGCTTCGACACCTTCGACCTGGTCGAGCAGATTCTCGTCTCGCACCACTTCACCCGCGACGGCGACGACGGCCGCTACCGTCGCGACAACTCCCGGCACCGGTATGCCTGGCCGGCAGAGCTCGACCTGATGGCACGGATCGCCGGACTCGAACTGGAACGTCGCGTCGCGGACTGGGACGGGGCGCCGTTCACCCAGGACTCCGCAAAGCACATCTCCGTGTGGCGCAAGCCAACCTGAGTCGGCCACCGGGCCGTGAACGTAAGCAGTGCCCGTCCTGCCCGTCCTGCCTGTCTTGCCAGTCCTGCCCGGTCAAGGGGGCTCGGTCCCGTCTTGGATCCGCCTTTTCGTGCCCGTAGGGGGGTGCCGTCGACGGCCGCCCGGGAGACTTCCGGGGCGTTCGCGCCGCGAAGCTTGGCCAGGAGGACCTCGTGCAGCCGGGGCCAGACTCCAGCTTCGGGCGCAGGGCGCCGCTGATCGCATCGAGGATCTGTGGGCCGGGGGCGCCGGGCTGTGCTCGTGGCCTTGTCGCGCGCGAAGGAGAGACTCCAAGAGCGTTGCTCGGGTCAGGACTTCAGGCTGGACCGGCCCCCGGCCGTGTGCCTGAGTGCGCCGCACCCAGGCACAGCCTGGCCTGGCTGGTTCTTTCGCCGCCGCCCAGACTCCGGAGAGCTGAGAGGCCCGTGACGGTGTGTTCCACCGGGGGCGGGTACTTCGTTCTCTTCAAGGAGGAAAGCCATGGCACAGATCACCAAGGCTGTAGCGATCACCGGTGCGAGCAGCGGAATCGGTGAAGCGACCGCACGCCGTCTGGCGGCGGACGGGCACCGGGTCTTTCTCGGCGCGCGCCGCACCGCCCGACTGGAGCGACTGGTCGAAGAGATCACGGAGGCGGGCGGCACCGCCGCCTTCGGAAAGCTGGATGTCACCGACACGGCAGACATGCACGCGTTCATCGACGCGGCAGTGTGCGAGTACGGCCGGATCGACGCGCTCGTGAACAACGCCGGTCTGATGCCCCTCTCCCCGCTGGGCGCGCTCAAGATCGACGAGTGGGACCGCATGATCGACGTGAACGTGCGGGGAGTCCTGCATGGCATCGCCGCCGCCCTGCCCGTGATGCGCGCACAGGGCGGCGGGCACTTCGTGAACATCGCCTCCGTCGGCGCGTACGAGGTCTCGCCCACCGCCGCCGTCTATTGCGCCACCAAATTCGCCGTCCGTGCGATCTCCGAAGGACTGCGCCAGGAGTCCGCCGGGGACATCCGGGTCACCCTCGTCTCTCCCGGCGTGACCGAGTCCGAACTCGCGGACAGCATCTCCGACCCCGCGGCCAGGGAGGCGATGAAGGCCTACCGCGCCGTGGCACTGCCCGCCGCGGCCATCGCGGAGGCCATCGCCTACGCCGTTTCACAGCCGCCGCAGGTCGACGTGAACGAAATCGTCGTCCGTCCCACCGCAAGCGCCCAGTGACCCACCCCGGAAGGAAAGGAGCAGATATGCCGCCCACTGCCGCCGACTACGACAGCCTCGTGCGAAGACTGCGGGACCTGGAGGACAAAGAAGCCCTGCGTGCCCTCATGATCCAGGGGTGGCGGGCACTGGACCAGAAGGACTGGCAGACCTGGATCGAATGCTGGGCCGACGACGCGGTGCTGGAGTTCGGGCCATGGGACAAGACCTACGGCAAGGACGCGATCCGCGCGACGGTGGAAGCAGCGGAATCGGCCTACCCGAGCATGCAGCATCACATCCTGAACATGCACTTCGACATAGCGGGCGACCGGGCAACCGGCATCGGCTACATGTGGTTCGTCGCGGTCACCGAAGCCGGGAAGGCCGCCTCCCCCTACTCGATGGGCGGCCCCTATGACTGGGAATTCCGCCGGGGTCCGAACGGCTGGCTCCTGACGCGTCAGAGGCTCGGTGTCCTGTGGACCCAGGGGGAGGACACCCTGAAGGCCTTCGAGTAGGGGGTTCGGGACCATCCGCCGGGACGCTCCCAGCTGTCACGTACGGCACCGGAGGGGGCATACCGGCATCGGAAGCGGGAGGTCAGGGCCGGTACGCCTGCCGCAGGGCACAGGTCCAGACGACGGCACGGGGAGTCGACGCGGCGTCGACCGCGGAGCCGCCGACGCGTTGGTCGTCGCTGACGGCATACGCCTCGGAGGCACCCTCCGGGGAGAGCCGGGGCAGCGCCAGCAGAGGGCCCGCACCCGGCCATATCTGGGCCTGTGCCGGGGGCGCCGTCTCCGGCGGGAACGGTCCGACCACGTGGCTGTCCAGAGCGGTGCCCACACTTACGTTGGTGGTGGGGCTGATGGCCTCGAAGGTGCCGCTGGTGCGCTCCCCGAGCAGCCCCGGTTCGCTCTCGGTGGTGTACGGCGGAAGCCACTGAGTGGGGGTCCGGGTGTCGAGCCGTGTGAAGTCGTGGGTGCCCACGATCCGTCCGGCGCGGTCGATGTCCCGCGGGTACCAGTAGTCGTAGGGCACCCCCGCGGGCCAGAACCGCTGGAGCGGTACGGCCGCGTCGCTGCTCCGGGCGGACCAGAAGAGACCCGCGGACCACGATTCCTCGTCCTTGACGGCTTCGCCGGAACCGGCGATCTGCCCGGCGTTGTTGAGGGCGGTCACCGAGGTGAGCGAGTATCCGGCCGGCGGCGCGAGCCGGCGGTGGATCCGGGCGCCGTCCCATGCGAGACCGATGAGGGCGCCGCCCTTGACCCCATCTCCGACGATCAGGCCCCGGTCGTTGACGTCCGCCGCGTGCGCCCCTTCCGGCAGCAGCGTCACCGTGCGGGCCCCGGCGCGGAAGCTGAACGCCGCGGTACGGCCCGGGCCGTGCAGGGACCCGACCATCAGCCCCTTCGCGTTCACGGCCGCGACCTCACCGCCGGTGAATCCGGCGGGCAGCGGTACGCGGTGTACCCGCGTACCGGTCCAGTACACGGGCAGCTCGTGCGATGCCCCCACCGCCAAGGCGTTCGGCCCAAGTCCCTTGACCTGGCTGCCTCCTGAACCGGGCAGGGAGGCCAGGACCTGGAGGGCGGGTCGGCAGTCCGCGGGCGTGCGGGCGCCGTCGGTGGGCCGGGCCGGTGCGGCCGGCGCCGGGCTCGCCGCCAGCAGGGGCGTGAGGAACGCGGTCGCGACAACCGCCACCGCGGCACGGATATGTCTTCGCATCATGGTCTCCGTTTCCGAGAACAGTGGAATGAACCCCCGGCAGCACTGGTACGCCCCCCGACCAGGGCTGGTACGACCCCCGTCAGCACTGGAATGACTCCCGTCGGTACTGGAATAGGTCGTGAACACCCGAAAGGGCTCGGGAGCGCCGGAGTGGTGGAGCAGGCGGTCGCTGTGGTCATGGGAAATGCGTCATTCGATCACCACGCATCACTGTTGCGCGGAGCGCCGGTGGCATGGTGTGGCGTGACGTGACGTGACGTGACGTGCGGGAGCTTTTGAGGAATCAGTGCGGGAGGCAGGGAGCCCGGCCGTGCTGCCGCTGCCGCTGGCGGACCCTCGTGCGCGTACCGTCCATGCCCTTCATGCACTTCCTCCGGTACTGGTTGGGGAAGTTCCGCGGACCGGCACCTTTCCTACCGTATCCATGACCATTCGGGACAGTTGCGGCGGCCAATGGCCGGAAGGCGCCCGGGAGTGTCCGGGTCCGGTTCCGGTGGGTTTCTGAGGAGTCGTGGAATCGCGAGATTCCGCCCGGTGCGCGCTAGCCGTGTTGGCCTGGAGCGTTGTTCACGCGGCTGACCGGGGGGAGGGGGCGGCCTTCGGGGGCGCCAACGGGGTTCGCCCGGCGTCCCGTTCCGTGTGCGTCTGTCCCGAAGGCCTGGCCCGACAACGTACCCCCGAGACCACGCTTTCCGGACGTCGAACTCGATGTGATGGATTACTGAGGCCGCCAGGGCACCTTCCACGAGACGGTGGAAGCGCGGAAATCCGACGAAGAATGCGTGTTCCACGACGGACCGCCATTCGCCAATGGCCCGCCGCACTACGGACATCTGCTGGCCGGGCATGCCAAGGACATGGTGCCGCGTTACCAGACCATGCGGGGATGCAGGGTCGAGCGACGATTCGGCTGGACCTCGCACGGGCTGCCCGTCCAACTTGACGCCGAGAAGCAACTCGGTAGCACTAGCACCGCGAAGTTCGATATCGAGCGCATGGGGGGCGTCGTCCGCTTCTACGAGGTCTGCCGCTTCGCGGTGATGCGCTACACCCACGAGTGGCGCGGCTATGTCACCCGGCAGGCCCGCTGGGTCGACTTCGACCAGTCCGTCGAGACCCATGACCTCGACTACACGGAGAGCGTCATGTGGGGGTGCGGCCGCCGTCCGATTCCGACCGCGCGTCCGCGAGTTCATGCGTCGATGCGTCCATACATACGTCTGCGCGTCCGTGGGGATGGTTCCGTGGAGGTTTTCAGGGCACGGCCTATTCGCCGTCCCACTGCACCGCGGTCAGGACGGCCCCGCCGTGCCGTCGTGTGTAGCGGCAACTCACCGGGAGGTCGAACAGCACCTCGGCAACTCCGGTGACCGGTCGCAGATCCGCGAGGAGAGCGTCGTCCGGCAATCCGGCCGCCGCGTCGCGCAGCACCGGGTCGTCGGCCGACCTGGCGTCGGTCGCACGGACGGGCGCCACCGGTACCGGATCTTCTGCGGGCTCGCACCACCGGTCGGTGAACGCCCTCCCGAAGGCATTGGTGTCGTCCGTACCTGCCTCTGCCACGGCTTGGTGCACGCAGTCCCCCAACCGTTGGAGCCAGTCGGGGAGCGAGAGAGCCAGCCGGCGGGTGTCGGTGGCGTCCCAGAACTGGAAGACCGGACCCCAGGCACCGGTCTCCCGGTCGACGTCGACATAGAAGTGTCCGTCGCCGTGATCCAGGTGGACGAACCAGTGGCTGCCCGGACCACCGGCGTGCTCCAAGTACCAGCCGACGTCGTGCCCGAGGTACTCGCCGTTGTTGAAGGATTCGGTGAAGTCGACGTGCTCGGCCGAGGTATGTCCGTTCACCACGGAACGGCGCACGGTGATTCGGATGCCGCCGACGGAGCGGAACAGCACGCGCATCTCTGCCGGCACCGGAACCGGCCAGGAGTCCATCCGGGCGTCGTCGATCCCCCGTTCCAGCTCCACCAACCCGCCCGATACGTCGGGCAGTTGGCGCAACCGCGCCACCACCGCGTCGATGTCCGTCATCGCAGATCCCCCCTCCGTGCCACGGCAGGACTTTACTGACCGGGCCGGGTCAGGTAGTCACAGGGGCCCGGCGAGCAGATGACCATGGCGAGAGAGAGTGAGCGTGACCGCGGGGGGGCCGGTGACTGCGAGGAGGGTGACCGTGAGGTGACTACGAAGAGTACGTGCAGCCGTGCCCGCCGTAATACCACTCGTACTGACCCATCACCCACGGGTCCGCCGTGATCGTGAAGGTGCCGCGCGGGGCAGGGCAGTGGAAAGTCGTGGTGACGGTGTCATGGCCCGGCGGAGGCGCCTGCGACGCGGGGGCCGCGGAGGCGATGCCGGCGCCTCCGACGCCGAACAGTGCGGTGGCGAAAACTATCGCGATGATCTTCTTCATCATGTCTCCCCGTTCCATCACTTGCGGGAACTGCCTCTAGGACGATACACGCAACCACCCAATTTCGGACAAGAGGCAAATCCGCCTGATGTCCTAGATGTCCGGGAGGTGTGTGTCGGCGGGCCGCTGCCGGGTCTGAGGGGTGGAGGGCTTGAGGGGTGGAGGGTCTGAGGGGCGGGGTGAGCCCCGGTCGCCTCCATGTCCCAGGGCGTCAACCAGCCGCCCCTCGCCGCAAGAACGGGACGGCAAAGACCGGCGCCTCGTTCTCGGTTGTGTCGCCGCGGGGGAGCCCGAGGGCCAGGTAGCTGCCGGCGGAAACGGTGTCTCGCCCATAGTCGTTTACCCCTATCCATATTCACGACTACGACACCGGGGTTCATTTTTGAGTCGATTGGCTCAAGGGGATGCAGGGTGTTGTTGAACACGCGAATCCCGCTTTTCAAACTACCGCCTGGGCGGAATTGTAAATGACGTTCAAATTTATTGGAGTCAGCTTGGCTGAGACGGCTCTCAAGGTGTAAAGCTTGTCACCAAAAATGTCCGCGCTGTGGTGTAGGTGTCGCGCATGCCGAGTGCGTATACCTTGCCGTTGAACGCCTTCGCCTTGTGCTGGACCTGCACCCACTTGACACGGAGGCGTCGCCGTAATCAATCGACCAGCTGACAGCACCACCCTTTACGGGAAACGCTGAGCCCACCGATGGTGCCGGTTATGTCGCTGGCTACCATTCTGACGACTTTGTTCCAGTGGAGTGCATCAGAAAAGGCCCGAAATCGATCGTTTGCAGGCGGTCGCATAGCGAGCCACCGTCCGGGGCGCGTGTGCCGTAGATGAAGGCGCCCATAATCTCGGAACTGCGACGGCTCATATTGCACAATGAGAGCTGCCTTTGGATGTCGGGCATGTCCCGCTAGCCTCGAAGTTTCATGACGGTCCGCCGACGGAGTCGGTGGACCGTTTTCGTGCCGTGGGCTGAGGGTGGGCAGGCCGAGGGCCCGCATATCGCCTCGGGGTTGCGCCGGGTTCCACTGATCCAGTGTCGGGCTGCTGTCGTAGGGACGGGGAAATTGCTGGTCAGCCGGGGTTCGGTAGGAGCGCGAGCCGGTCGAGGGCGGCGGTGATGTGGCTGCTCCAGGGCCAGTGCCGAGCCAGACGGAGGATCAGCCGGCGGCCTGTGGTGACGAACTGTCCGGCCGTGGTGAACAGACGGAGCCGCAGACGGCGGGGCTCCCAAAGCCGGGCCTTGCCGGTCAGCGCGAGCATGGGCATCCAGGCCAGCAGGTCGAGTGCGATCTGCACGGTCTCCAGCCAGATGCGGTTCTGGGCGGTGCGGTGCAGGGGCAGGTTGCGCAGGCCGGTGGCCCGGGCGGCCCGGATCCGGTCCTCGGCCCGGGCCCGCAGCCGGTGCCGGAGCTCGAGCTCGGCGATCGGACGGCCCAAAGTGTTGGTGGCGAAGCAGGTCAGCCGCATGCCGCCCGCGTCCGTCAGCCGCAACTGGGCTCCGGGGTGCGGCCGTTCCTTGCGGACGATCAGCCGCATGCCCTTAGGCCAGCCGTCCAGGACGTCGCCGGTGAGTTCGGCGACCCAGGCCCCGTCACGGACCTCGCCGTCCGCCTCGACGGCTGGTGACCAGGCCGAGGTGGGAACTTCAGCACGTGGCTGTGGATCGCCTCGGTGATCACCATGCCCACCGAATAGGACAGCCACCGTCCCCGCCGGGCGAGCCAGGCCACGAAGTCGTGAGTTCCGCCTGCGGAATCCGTGCGGATCAGGGTCCGGCGCCCGCGCCGGTACTCCTTCGGCAGTTGGGACAAGGCCAGTTGAGCGGCGGTGATGTGGTCGGCCGCGGTGTTCGAGTCCGCGTTTCCCGGCCTGAGCAGGGCCGCCACCGGCTCCCCGGTGCCGCCCGGCCCGTGGTCGACGAACCCCATCAGCGGGTGGTGCCCGTAGGCCCGCTTCCATGTGGGTGCGGCGTCCTCCTTGTCCGAGTGCGCGATCACCAGCACCCCGTCGAGGTCCACGGTCACCATCCCGCCCGCATCAGGCGCTTCCCGGTCGGCCAATCGCCAGACATGCTGGCGGGCTTCAGCCCGTGCGGAACGGATGGCCCGTAGGGCCTTCTCCCCGGAGGCGGCGAGGGTGTCGATGAGACGGGAGACCGTCGGGTCGGAGGCCACCGACCCGAACACGGCCGGCTCGGCCCGCAGCAGGGCGACATCCGCGAGGCAGTCCCCACCCAGCGCGACCGCCAGGGCCACGTCCAGCAGGATCTTGCCCGGATCGTGCACCGCCCGAGCCTTCCGCCACGGCGCCAGCGCCGCTGATATCGCCGTGTCCAAGCCGGCCTTGCGGACGGTCTCGACCAGCAGCACGCCCCCGGCCTGTGAGACCACCGCCCGGCCGCCGCCCTCTACACGGACACGCGGGTACGACCCGATACGCTTCTTCACCTGAGAAGTGCTTCTTTCCGTGTAACCGACAGGACCCTAGACAAGTCCCATCGTTGCAGGTCAGAAGCACTCTCTGCTTACTTGATCAGGGCATAGACGAGCGCGCCAGGTCACACTCGCATGCCCACGTTGAGCGGTGGTCGGGCGGGGGCGCGGGCGGTCAGTTAGCCGCCCTGTGTGCGCCGAGGTGGGAGCGGTGCCGGTCCACGATTCCCTCGACGATCTTCATCAGGCGGTCTCCCGTCTGATCGATGCTTCCGTTCTGTGTGCTGACCTGCGCCCCTTCGAGTACGAAGGTGATCTCGGCCGCGGCCTGTCCGGGGTCGGGCATCTGGGCTTGGGTGCACATGTCGATCAGTCGGCGGGTCTGGTGGGCCTTGTGGTCCTCGATCACTTGCCGTGCCGGATGAAGGCGGTCGGGCAGCTCGGCGAGGGAGTTGATGAATGGGCAGCCCCTGTATGAGATCGCCGGCAGCCCCTCGGCGATGAAGCGGGCCAGGCCCAGAATCTGCTCCTCGGGCCGGTCGGGGTATTCGGTTTCCACGCGGTCGAAGGCCGCCTGATAGTCCGCGGCGACGATCCGCAGCCACTCCGCGACCAGCGCGTCTTTGGTCTCGAAGTGCCGGTAGATCGCCATTTTGGTTGTCTCGGCCTTGTCGGCGATTGTCTGGACCCCCACCTGCCGGATCCCTTCCCTCTGGAAGAGCTCTTCGGCCGCGTCGAGAATGCGCTCACGAGGCGGCAGCTTCGCCACTCTGCTTGGCCTTCTGAGGGTCGATGCCATGACTACTCCGTCACTCCGGTCGATCGTGCGGTTCACAACCTCTCTCACGGTACCAGTCCGACCCCTTCGATACCGTAGGGTATCGTTCGGTACTCGAAGGTATCGTTCTTGTCAGGGAGTGGCAGTGAAGGTTTCTGAGTATGTGGGCTTCGAAGCAGTCGGGCTGGCGGAGCTGGTGGCCAAAGGCGAGGTACTCCCCGCCGAGCTCGAGGCAGCTGCGCGCGAGGCTGTGCAGGCAGTTGATCCGCAGATCAACGCCGTCGTGGAGACCTGGCTGACCGACGACGAACCTGTCCCCGGCAGCACACCACTGGCCGGCGTCCCTTTTCTGATCAAAGACATCGCGGTGGCCATGGCCGGGAGGCGGATGGAGCTGGGAAGCCGCCTGGCGGCCGGTAACGTCGTCGGCGCCGACTCCTCGCTGATGCAGCGCTTCCGGCGCGCGGGCCTCGTGACGTTCGGGCGCACCGCGACACCGGAGATGGCCTATGGCATCTCGACTGAATCATCGTTGTACGGCGCGACCCGTAACCCGTGGGATTTGGAGCGCAGCGCGGGCGGATCCAGTGGAGGCGCGGCCGCCGCTGTCGCCGCCGGGGTGGTCCCGGTCGCCCATGGCACCGACGCCGCCGGATCGCTCCGTATCCCCGCCGCCTACAACGGCCTCTTCGGGATCAAGCCCACCCGTGGCAGGGTCTCCATGGGGCCCGACGTCGACGAGGTCTTCAACGGCCTGGCCGTGCACGGCAGCGTCAGCCGCACCGTACGCGACAGTGCGGTACTGCTCGACCAGATACGCGGCCCGGAGTCGGGCGACCCCTACTTCGCCCAGCAGCCGTCACGGCCGTACGCGGAGGAAGTCACCCGTCATCCTGGCTCGTTGCGAATCGGTGTCCTCGCCCAGGCGTGGGGCGGACGCCGTACTACTGCACCGGTGACCGATGCCCTCTCCCGCACCGTGCGTTTGCTTGAATTCCTCGGTCACCAGGTGAAGGAGGTTGAGGTCGACCTCGGCGCCGACTGGGAGGAATTCGTCCTGGCCAACGCCCGACTCATGACGGTGAACCTCACCACCCTGGTCGACGGGCTGGCCGCCGCCTTCGGCCGTCCCGTCGACTCCTCGACCCTTGAGCCGGCGACCCTCGCCGGCTACCACTACGGGCAGCGGGTCGGCGGCGCGCAATTCCACACCGCTCTGGCGATGCGGAACCGGGTGGCCCGAAGCCTGGCGCGGTACTTCGACGAGTACGACATCCTCCTCACGCCAACCCTGCCGGAGCCTCCCGTGTCTCTGGGCACTCATACGGAGGGTGCGGAGACACTGGACGGCCTCGGCTGGATCGAGCGCATCAATGACCTGTCGCCGTTCACCATGCCGTTCAACGTGGCAGGCACGCCCGCCATGTCCGTACCCTTGACGGCCGACGCCGGGACGGGGCTCCCGGTCGGTATGCAGTTCGCCGCCGGATACGGCCTCGAAGGCCGGCTCTTCCGCCTCGCCGGACAACTCGAACAGGCAAGTCCGTGGTCAGGCCGAATCCCCACGGTATGGGCAGGGAACCACCCAGCCCGCTGAAGAATGCTCCTGGCACGCTACAGCGAGACATCGACGGATTCTTGCCGGTCCCAGGACCGAAAACTCTCGCGGCGCAAGGGGCGGATGCCCTCAATACCGAGGCGAAGCTGCGGGTATTGCCGACCTCGACGTTCATTAAGACCTGAGCGGCCGTGACATCACGACGCATGAACAGAGACCCATTGAAGGAGTGTCCGCCATGGTTGAGCGCATCGACGTGCGCATTCCCCTGCCCGACGGCATCGAACTGGCCACCTGGCTGTTCCTTCCCGAGAACACCGAGAAACCGTTGCCCGCCATCACCATGGCCCACGGTTTCGGCGGCACCCGCCATCACAGCATCGAGCACACAGCCCGCCGCTTCAGCGAGGCCGGCTACGCGGTTCTCCTCCACGACCATCGCAACTTCGGCGACAGCGGCGGCACACCTCGCCAGGACATCGACCCCTACCAGCAGATCGCGGACTGGCGATGGGCGATCACCTACCTCGGCACACGCTGGGAAATCGACGAACAGCGCATCTGCATCTGGGGATTCAGCTACGCCGGTGGTCACGCCCTGGTCCTCGGCGCCACCGACCGCCGCATCAAAAGCGTTTACGCCCAGGCCCCCACCGTCAGCGGCTACGAGACCGGACTGCGCCGCGTCCCGCCCCACGAGGTACGCGCCCCGGAAGAGCGCTTCCACCATGACGAACGCGACCAGCTGGCCGGCAAGCCGCCCGTCTACGTACCCTTCATCGACACCGACACGAGCCCTGGCTCCCCAGCGGCCTACCCACAGAAGGGGGCGGCCGACTTCTACCTGCACCGGGCACCGGAAGACACGTGGACGAACGAGGTGACCCTCCAGTCCAACCGCCGCGCCCGCGCCTACGAACCCGGTCAGTGGATCTCCCGCATCGCCCCCACCCCCTGCTGATGCTCGTGGCCAAGGACGACGACGTCGCCCCCGCCGACATTGCCCTCGACGGCTTCAACCGCGCCCGCGAACCGAAGAAGCTCGTCCTCACGGACGGCGACCACTTCTTGTCCTATATCCAGCAGTTCGAACTCTCTTGCACGGTCGCGATCGACTGGTTCGACACCCACCTCAGGACCGCCGAGAAGAACGACTCCCGCCCCGATCAGGAAGCCCGCTTCGCTGCGTCCAGCCTCGGCACGGACACTCGGGTACCACCGATACGCTCACTCACCTGACGAGTGCCTCTCCCCGTGCGGCTGACAAGACTCTGAATACATCACAACGTTGCAGATCAGGGGCACTATCCACTCGCTTGGTCAAGGTATGGACGAGCGCGTTGACGAAAGCGCGAGGCTAGAGACCTTTGAGAGTGCGGGTTACGAGGGGCCGTGACGGCTGTCGTGGGCTGCGTTATGACCGCACCGACGCTGACACCGCCGAGGAGCAGCAGCGTCCCGGCCGGCATCTCACCAAGCAGACCTCCTCGGATGGAGACCGATGAACGTCAGTATCGATTCCGCGCCCCCTCGGACCGCAACGCAGCGACTCCTCATCGTCCTTGGCGGACTCTCGGCGATATCGCCGTTTCGCCACCGACATGTACGCGCCCCGGCTTCCCGGAGATCGTCACCCCGTTCCGAGCCTCGGGAGCGTCCGTCCAACTGTCCCTGACGGCCTGCCTCGTCGGGCTCGCCGTCGGTCAGGTCGTGCTCGGCCCGGTCAGCGACGCGATAGGGCGACGACGCCTGCTTCTGGTCGGCTCCGGCACGTTCACCGTGTTGTCCCTGGTCTGCGCGCTCTCCCCATCCATCGCCGTGTTCGACGTCGCCCGGCTGCTGCAAGGGATCGCCGGCAGTGCGGGGCTCGTCATCGGACGGGCGGTCATCAGCGACCGGTTCACCGGCACCCGCGCAGCACGCCAACTCTCCACGCTGAGCGTGATCGGGATGACTGCGCCGGTGCTGCCGCCGGTCGTCGGAGGCCTCATCCTCGGCGTCGGCTCGTGGCGTCTGGTGTTCGTGGCGCTGGCCGTGACCGGTCTGTTGTTGCTGACCGCAGTCTGGGCAAGGCTTCCCGAATCGCTCCCCGCCGAACGGCTCCGGACCGGCGGTCTGCCGGCCGTATTCGCCGCGATGGGCGGACTGCTCCGGCGTCGCGAGCTGATCGGCTACCTCCTCGTCATGGGGTGTGGATTAGCCGCCCTGTTCGCCTACATCACCGGCTCGCCCTTCGTCCTCCAAAACACCTATGGCTTGTCGCCCACTGATTGCAGCCTCGTCTTCGCCGCAAATGCCGTCGGTACCGTAGTGGCGGGTGGGATATTCGGGCGACTGGCCGGGCGCGTACGTCTCAACTCCCTGCTCGTCACCGGCGTGCTCATCACCGTCACCTGCGTGATCACGCTGATGTTCCTGCTCGCCATCGGCATCAGCACGCTCCCCACCACATGGGCGCCTGCCTGTTCGGGCTGACCTTCGGGTTCGGAATAGTGCTGCCCGCGTCGACCACCATCATCCTCGCGGTCGGTGGCGATGCCCCCGGAGCTGCCTCCGGCGTACTCGGTGGCGCCCAGTTCGTGCTCGGTGCCGTGGCCGCACCTCTACCCGGCGTTCTGGACGGCACCCCCGCCATGTCAATGGCCGTCGTGCTGTTGGGCTTTGCTCTTCTCCCCGCGGTAGCGCCGATCACGCTCGCCCGCCCCTGGCAGAGCCATGGCGAGCCGACCGGCCGACACTGAATTGTCGTCGCGCTCGCTGTCGGCAGCAAGCCCTACCTCGTGAAGCTCTTCACCCATTTGCGCACTTGGAAGGCGCCCATCGCCAGGATCACCAGTCCGATGCCGAACCACACAACGGAGCCCAAGGTCGCCCCGACACCGACCTCCCGGAAGTGCCCCTCGCTGCCCACCCAGGACTCGACCACGTCGCGTTTCTCGCCGGCCGCATAGTCGTCCGCGTTCTCGAGCCTTCCACTCCACACGTCGTCGGCAGTCGCGCCACGAGGGAGAAAGTCGCCGCCGCACTCGTAGTCGGAATTCTTCCTGCTGGGATTGGTGTCGAGGCAGTAATCGACCGTGAACGTGCCGCGCGTGCCCACCAGGCCGGTGGCCTGCACACCCTGGACACCGTTGAGGAAGACAGCTCCGGCGCCGACAAGCGTGAGCACGAGGCCAAGGATCACCCCGGTGACCCGCCAACCCCACGCCGGTTTCGGCTCTCGCGGCCGTTTCTTGCTCTGCTCACGCGATATCGCACTGCTCACCTCGGCATCCTAGCGATCAGGAAATGCTGACCGCGCTGCCCTCCGATGCAGGGGCGACCATGGCACGGGGCTGCGGCGCCCGTCAGCGCGCGATTGTCACCTTTCCAGCAGCGGACGCAGATGGGCGTGAGCCCACCCACTGAGTCGGGTGGGGGTGGTGGTGAGCAGGTCGCGCGCCTGCTCGGGCACCACGTCGCGCGACCCAGCGGTCATCCCGACGATGCCCTCCACCGCAGACGGAGCCAGTCCGGCCGCGCGCAGCGCATCCCGCACCCCGTCGTCGCTGACGAGGTCGAGCCGGACCGGGCGTCCGAGCGCCTCGGTGAGGATCTGCGCGACCTGGTGGAAGGTGAGGTCTTCTGGCCCGTGGACGGCCTGCACCAACCGGTCCTGCCAGGTGTCGCTCAGCAGCCGGGCCGCGACCACATCGCCGATGTCACGCGGATCGACCCATGGCATCGGGTGGTCGGGATCGAATGCGGTGGTCAAGACGCCTCGGGAGAGTCCTTCGACGTTCAACAGCAGGTTGGTGAAGAAGTACGCGCACCGCAGATGCAGCACATCCACCCCGGTGGCATCGAGCCGTTCCTCGATCGCGGCCAGTGCGTCGATGTGGCCGACCCCGTGCCGCTTCTCCGCCCCGATACTGCTCAACAGCACCACGCGCTTCACATCGCCGACCTGGGCGGCCTCCACCAACGGCGCCGCGGTCCGCAGCGAGGTCTCGATCGGATCTGCCGTCGAGTGCGGAGTGGGATCGACCCAGAAGACAGAACGCGCCCCCGCCACCGTGTCACGGACGAACCCGGCGTCCGTCAGGTCACCGCGGTGCACATCCGCCTGCGCACGGGTTGCCTCATCCAGGCGGGCCGGGTCACGGACCAGAAGGCGGGGACGGACGCCGGCCTGGAGCAGCAGCCGCACCACGCGCGATCCTACGTGTCCGGTTGGCGTGGTAACCACGATGCTCATCGAGACCTCCCATTCGCGCATTCACTGGCGTTGCCTGCACTCTAGAGACCCGCCTTGCCGACAGCAGTAGCCTCACCGAGACCGGCAAGCCCACACTCGCGAGCGGTAGACGGCGGTGCCCCGTCGGCGAATGGCCACGATGCCCCCACGGCCAACTCGCCGGCTACGGCGCATTCAGCCCTAGAGGCCACTGCGCACACCGCCAACCATGGGGCACCGAAGGCAACATCACCGCGGACAAGACCCACCCATCCATCCATCCATCCATCCACCCACCAAGCAAACAGCGGCCACAAGACAACTGACGACCACCCACACGCAGGAGCCTTCCCCCAGGTGCCCAGGTGCCCAGGTGCCCAGGTGCCCAGGTGCCAGGTCCCGGACCTGTCGCCTCTACGCTGCGTTCAACGTTCCGAGACGAGTGAGAGGACTGGCCGTGATGCCACCAGAGTGTGCCGCCTGCACACAGCCGACAATCAGGAAGCACAACCCCTCCGGCAAGTTCACCGTCGTGTACTTCCACTCCACCGTCGAGTACCCCGACGACTGGGCCGGCCACCCCGAGAACGCCGTGTGGTTCTGCGCCGAACACCTGCCCCTGACCGAGGGCTTGACCCACCTCACGGCCCTCGAAGCCATCGACCGGATCCGCGCTCAGCTGCCCCAGGTCAAGGCATAGAGCCAGGCTGATGCGGACGACACACCACCCCAGCGCTGCACCCACCTGCCGTTCGCAGTCCGATTCACCTCCGCCTGCGCGGAGAGCACCCTCAGAGCGCTCGCAGCGCGTTGCCGAGGTTCGGGCCGTAGGTTGCCCAGCATTGGATGTCCCCGGCGTCGGAGATGAGGTCGCCGAGGTACCAGTCACCGTCGTCGGCCTGGACAGCGCAGATCCCGTCCAGGTTGATCGCGCAGTCGGCCCGGAGGGGTGTTCCGTTGTAGGAGACGGTGCCGAGGAGGGTGAGCAGGCCGGCTTGTGGGCAGCCGGTGAGGCGCTGGACGTCCGCCAAGGTCCAGGGCTCGGGCAGGTGCTCGTCGCGGTGCCCGGCGGTGGGGAGGAGTTCGACCACGGCATGGCCGAGCTGGGGCCGGATCCACTCACCGTCGCGTTCGATGCCGAGCACGCCTCCGAGGAAGGCCATGTCGAAGGTTCCGGCGGGGGTCTCCCAGCGAAACGGAACGCGGGAGAGGTGGGTGGGGAAGTCCTCCTCGGCGGTGGTGCCCGCGCCGAACGACTGCCTGGCACACGGCCCGTCGTCGGTGTACCGGTGGGCGAAGAAGGCGGTGATCCATCCTGTGACCCGGTCGCCGCCGGAGTCCGACTCCCACTTGTAGAGCGAGCGCCAGAATGCGTGGTCCACACCCCACCCCGAGGCGGTAGCGCTGATCGCGTCCAGCACCGGGTGCAGGGCGGTGAACCACGGCCGCAGGCCCTCGAACCACCCCTCCAGCTCCCGCACCCGTGCCGCCAGCAGGCGCCAGTCCCGGTCCGTGCCCTCCAACCGGATCCGGGGAATTCCGCAGAGCGTCTGCCACCGGAAGCGGTAGTACGGGCTGACCACGTCCATCAGCGCCACCAACGCGGCCGTGGCATCGGTGGGGGTGGTGGTGGAGAAGGCCGGCTGGAACAGGTCGGCCACCTCGTCACCGATCCGGTCCCGCAGGGGCTGTTGGACCAGATTGATCGAGTGCTCCCAGTTCCGCGAGGCCAGGTCGTCGCGGACGGCGATGGTCTGCTGGTGCCCGGGCGTGTCAGTGAAGAGTCCTTCGTACGTGCTGGAGTTCAGCCGGATGTGCACGGCCACCTCGTGCACGACGGCGTACCAGAGCAGATCGGGCGAGAGGCTCAGCGGCAGGTGCGCCGTGAAGCAGAGGTGGATGGCGCGCAGCAGGAGACTGGACGTGGGCTCGGCACTCTCCGGGCCATGAGGGGACCAGCCGACGAGGCGAGCGGTGCTGCGGTGGTGGAAGCGGGCCTGGTCGCGGAGCACCGCGTGCAGGAAGCGCTCGTTGCCGAGCTCGGTGAGTTCGGTGGCGAGCCGCGCTGCATCGGCGTCTTCGTCGAGCGGCAGCGCTATCTCGAAAGTCATCCGCATCCCCCAGGACCAGTGATCGGGCCTCGATCCTAGAAGGGGCACATGCAGGGGCACGAAGGGGCACGAAGGGGAACGACGAGGCACAAAGACCGATCTGCGGTCCACCCGTAGCGCGACGGGGCGTCCGGCACCGTCCGGCACGTCGCGACGCGCTGTGACAAGCGCGGACACGTCTACCTCGGCACCGTCACCGCCGCAGCACTCCTCAGCTGGCTTCGATCGTGATCAGGAGGGAGCGAACCCAGGGCCGGTCTCCGGCCGTATCACGCTGCCGAGTGGCCGAGTGGCCGAGTGGCGGAGTGAGGGGCCGCCACAAAATAAGGACCGGGCGACGGTGCGGTTGCCTATATTCCTGTTCATGCCCGAGATACAGCTGCTCCATCCAGGCCACGCTCCCGCGCTACTCGCCTTCGAGCAGGAGAACCGGGCCTACTTCGCCGTGTCCGTCCCTGACCGAGGCGATGACTACTTCGCTCGGTTCGACGAACGGCTCCGTGCCCGGCTTGCCGAGCAGGAGGCTGGTGTCTGTTACTTCCACGTGCTGGTCGGCACCGAAGGTGAGGTGCTGGGGCGGGTCAACCTCGTGGATGTGGCGGATGGCGGTGCCGAACTCGGGTATCGGATCGCAGAGCGTGCCGCGGGCCGGGGTCTGGCCACCTGGGCCGTGCGGGAGCTGTGCGCCCTCGCCGCCAACAGCTACGGGCTGACCATTCTGCGTGCCGCGACCAGGCTCGATAATGCGGCATCGCGGGCCGTACTGGCCCGCTCAGGGTTCGCCGTCGTCGGCGAGAGACAGCTTTCGGGGCGCCCCGGTCTGTCATATCTCCGCAGCCTCGCGGATTTCACCGCTCCGCCCGGTGCGCCGGCCGTCCGTTAGGGAGTGTCTTGGGCCGTGATCATCTGGAGTGCGCAGGCTTCGGACCCAGATGCTGATCGCAACCCAGGCAACCCAGGCAACCCAAGACACCCCATTGTCACCCCTTGTCCTTACGGTCAGGTTGTTGGAGACGTGAGTTGTCGGCAGATCAGCTCGTGCGCGAGCTGCGCCCTGGCGAGCAGGTCCTCGCGGGCCGTGCCGAGATTGGCTCGCACTGACAATCCGTGCACGACGGATTGGACGAGTCCGGTCAGGGCCGCTGCGTCGGTCCCGGCGACGAGTTCCCCGTCCTGGACCGCTCGCTCGATGCGTGCGAGGAGCGTCCGCTCGTTCCAGCCGTGCAGTTCGGCGTAGTAGGCGCTGGCGTCGAGCGTGCGCGTGCTGTCGGCCATCGGGGCGCTGCTGAGAAGGCAGCCTGGATGTGCGTCACTTGGCCGGGTGAACTACTCGTGGACCGAGTCGATGAGGATCTGGTCGATGACGGTCCGGAGGTCCTTCTCGGCGACGGCCTGCCGGTAGATCTCCCGGTAGCGCTCGGCGTAGGTCCGCACCGCTTCCTCGAACAGCCCGGCTTTGCTGCCGGGTGCCCACCAGCATGCGGCCGGGGCCCGAAAAGGGGGCAGTCCTGGCCGGGTGAGGCGATCGGCCGGTCCAGCGGCGGGCTGACCACGAAGATCCACCTCGCCTGCGATGGGCAGGGGCGGCCGCTGGCCTTCACCCTCACCGCCGGGAACATCAACGACTGCACCCAGTTCGAAGCGGTGATGGCCCGCATCCGCGTTGAACGGTGCGGGCCCGGCCGTCCCAGAACACGACCGGACCGGGTTGCCGCGGACAAGGGCTACTCGTCCACGAAGATCCGTGCCTATCTGCGGCGGCGAGGTGTCAAAGCGGCGATTCCCGAGCGGATCGACCAGATCAACGGCCGCATCCGGAGAGGCGAGAGCCGGTGCCGACTCGACCGGGTGGCCTACCGGCGCCGCAACGTCGTCGAACGCTGCTTCAACCGGCTCAAGCACAACAAAGCCCTCGCCACCCGCTACGACAAACGCGCCCGCCACTACGAAGCCCTGGTCACCATCGCCTGCCTCAAGTTATGGCTGCCCTGACTTTGCGGACACGACCTAGGAGGCGGTGACCCTCGCGGTCAGCCCGTAGTCCAGCTCCGAACCATCGACGAGCACCGCCTCGACCGTGCGCGTACTGGGGTCGATGTCGGCCACGATCCCGTTCCCGGAGTAGCGGGGGTAGCCCGAGGCGCCCGTCTCACCCGTCGCCTCGACGACCGCCGATCGTACGGCTGAGTCCTCCATGGAGGCGCCGCCACTGTCCTCGACGTGTTCGGGGACCAACAAGATCCTGAAGCTTTTCGGCTCTGTAGTCACGCTCCGATATTTAAGTGCCTGTGCCACCAGCCGTGGGACAGGCGCACGGTAGGTGAGGCAAATCGGCTGGCCCTTTGTGCGGATGCCGCCGGAGGGTGCGAAGGCCGTCCGCACGTTCCGGCGGTCACCGGCGGATTACCTCCGTACCTGTCGGCCCCACTCTGGCCGGGGCGCCGACTCCTCGCCGCGGCAGGCCCGGGGCGGAGACGAGGCGTCGCTCGCCGCATTGGCCTCAGGCGTAGATCCGCATGTTCGTCGGTCCGCGTTCTTGTTGTGTGTGCGAGTAGCCCGGAGGGCACACGGCGAGAGCGATCCAGAACGCATGCCGTCACCTCACCGTCACCGACACCGACGCATCAGACAGAAGCCCTGATCCGTGCCTGATGCAGACCTGGACGCTCTCCGTGTGGCGTCGGCGGACGTCAGGGTCCCCCTTAGGGAAGCGAGGCCCAGCACTCATCCCTACTCGTGAGCGTCGAGGTGCTTCCACCGGCCTACGCTGATGTCAACTCCAGCCGCTCCAGCCAGAGATGAGGCCAAGCGCCCATGCCGCACCGCAAGGCCATCGCCGCCTCCGTGTTTGTTGCCGCCGCCGCTCTGCTCGTCCCCGCCGCCACTCCCGCCATGGCGACCGCGACGGCATCCGGCGTCGGTGCCCATCGGACCGCGCTCCAGCACGCCCTCGACGCCACCGTCGCCGCCGGAGTGCCCGGAGCCGTGGCCGAGGTGCGGGACGGACGTGGGGTGTGGCGTGGCAGCAGTGGGACAGCCGATCTGGGCAGTGGGCGTGCTGCCCACGCCCGGGACCGGTTTCGGGCCGGGAGTGTGACGAAGAGTTTCGTGGCCACCGCCGTACTTCAGCTTGTGGCCGAGGGCAAGGTAGGCATCGATGACGACATCGAGCGGCAGCTGCCCGGTGTGGTTCCCCATGGCGAACACATCACCGTGCGGCAGTTGCTCGATCACACCAGCGGCCTGGCCAACTACACCGACGTACTGCTGAAGAAGCCCGACCCTTTACGGGACGCGCAGAAGGCCACGTACACCCCGCGCCAGCTCATCGCGCTCGTCGACGACATGCAGCACAGGCCCGCCCCCGGCACGGTCTGGGAGTACTCCAACACCAACTACGTCGCCCTCGGGCTGCTCGTCGAGCATGTCACCGGGCAGTCGCTCGGGCACGAGATCGACCACCGCATCGTGCAGCCCCTGCGCCTGAAGGACACTTCCTTCCCGACCACCCCGCGCCTCGCGGGTGCGCAACTGCACGGCTACGAGTGGCTCGACGGCAGGGGACCGGGCACCGTGCCCACCGACTTCACCGAATTCAGCCCCGCCGCCTTCTGGGCCGCCGGGACGCTCATCTCCACCACGCACGACCTGAACACCTTCTACGGGGCGCTCTTCGACGGCCGGCTGCTGCCGCCCCGCCTGATGAAGGAGATGCGCGACATGCACCCCATGAACCCCGAGCGGCCCAAGCGTTTCTACGGCCTGGGACTGGAGAGCAACGGCAACACATGCCCGTCCGACGGGCCAGTGATCGGTCATACGGGAGAGGTTGTCGGATACCAGACCTTCAGCTTCACCTCGGCGGACGGCGAGCGGCAGGTCACCCTGTCCGTCAACACCGGTCTGACCATGCCTGACGAAGCGGCGGCCGCCGCGGTGAAGGTGCTCTCCACCGCTTTGTGCCACGCCGAGTGACCTACCAAGGCCAGGACCAGGGCCAAGGGGAGGGCCACAAGGCCAAGGTCAAGCGGGGGAGCCAGGAGACCCTTGCATTCACTCCCCGGCTGCGTCGAGAAAGATCTGCGCCAGTTCGCGCGGCTGGGAGAACATCGGCCAGTGGCCGGTGTTCATCTCGACCATCTGCCAGTGATCGCTGGTCAACAGCTTGGCCACGTCATCGTCTGGCTCGGCCCCGGCGAGCAGGCACGTGATGTACGTCGCCGGAAGTTCGCCGAGTGGCCGCGCCAGCATGGCGGGCTCGGTCAGCGTGGCGCCCGGGTGTGGCGTCGAGCCACCCACGATTCGTGCGATCTGCTCATCGGTGAGGCCCTGGCCGTCGTAGTGGGCCGCGGGCACGAGCGGCCAAAATCCTCTGTTCTCGGCGATCGATGCCTTCACCATCGCCCCGCCGTCCGGCCAGGCGGAGACGAACGGCTCGCCATCGGTCGGAACACTGGAGTCGACGAAGACCACGCGGGCCAGCCGGTCGCCGATCCGCTCCGCGGCCTGGCCTACCGGGATGCCCGAGTAGCTGTGACCTACCAGGACGACGTCGCGCAGATCCTGGCGTTCGACCTCGTCAACGATGTCCTGGACGTGGGTCTGCTGCCCGGCCGGCATGCCCTGCTTGTCGGCAAGACCGGACAGCGTCAACGGGTGAGCGCCGTGGCCGGCCGCACGCAGATACGGCACCACCTCGTCCCACGCCCACGCCCCGAGCCGCGCGCCCCCAACCAGTACGAAATTCGCCATGGCTGCACCGTAGCGGAGCGGCCTGACCACTGCCCTGAGAGCACTTTGGATACGCGTGCCAGGTTGTGCCTTGATTCGTGATCAAGACAGGACCTGGGCAGCCGCCATGGGGCCAGCAGCGAAGATCACGGCACCAGTTCGGGCCGGCGAGGGCAGGCCAGGAGCCACAACCCGCTCCGCGACCTCAGCTGTAGCCTGTCTGCCGCTAGCTGACACGCATGCACATTTCAAGGAGTGGTGATGTTCGACCTCATCGTCATCGCGCACGTTCCCAAGGCCGAAGACATCACTCCGGTTGCTGACGCCCTGGCCCGGATGCGCCCGCTGTGCCTTGCCGAGGACGGCTGTGTCAGTTGGGAGGCGTACCACTCGCAGGAGGATCCGGCCCGTTTCGTCCTGGTCGAGCGCTGGGCGACTCGGGAGCACTGGGAGACCCACGATGCCGGCGAGGCCATCCAGAAGATCTATGTGCCCGAGATCATGCCGCGCATCGAGCGCGAGGTGCACCCGAGCGCTCCGGTACGGCTCTGAGGCAGGGCCTGCCTTGAGCCGTGATCAATAGGTTGGACGTCTCCTCCGATGACCGTTTGAGGGCTGGTAGAAGCCTGGTTTGGCGTGGACCGAACGCACGGACACTGAAAGAGAGTTGAGCGAGCAACCGCTTCGCCCAGTGGCGCGAAGCGGTGTCTTCCCGGCCCTTGGTGGAGGAGGCAGCGTCCATCGGTCGGCGCGTCCGCCCGGTCGGCCCGACCGGCCCGACCGGCGCTCCGCGCGCCCGTACCTCCCTGTCCCCACCCGCCGGTTCGCCGTGCTCGGTCACGAACCCTTGTGCTCGTTTCTGTTCTACATAACACTCTCAATGCACAGAAGCGCGCACCACTGAACATGTTCGAACCTTGAGTGACGGTCGGTCGAGTCGAGGAGAGCAGACATGACGCAGTTCAGCCGACGGAGATTTCTGAGCGCGGCCATGGTGGGAGGAGCGTCCGTGGGTATCGCCCTGGGCAGTGGTCGTATGGCCCTCGCCCAGGCCGAGAGCCCGCGAGGGCTGACCGTCCGCGGGAGCGAATTCCTGCTGGACGGCGAGCCGTTCCGGATCCTCTCGGGCGCCTTCCACTACTTCCGGACGCATCCCAAGGACTGGCGGGACCGGTTGCTGCGGATGCGGGCCATGGGGCTGAACACGGTGGAGACCTACGTCGCCTGGAACTTCCACCAACCGTCCGAGGAGAAGGCCGACTTCACCGGATGGCGCGATGTCGCCTCCTTCGTACGGACCGCGGACGAGGTCGGGCTCAAGGTGATCGTGCGGCCGGGACCGTACATCTGCGCGGAATGGGACTTCGGCGGCCTCCCGGCCTGGCTCCTCAAGGACAAGGACGCGCCGCTGCGCCGCTCCGACCCCGCTTACGAGCGAGCGGTCGACGCCTGGTTCGCCGAACTGCTGCCCCGCTTCGTCGATCTGCAAGCCACACGCGGCGGCCCCATCATCGCCATGCAGGTCGAGAACGAGTACGGCAGCTACGGCGACGACCATGCGCACCTGGAACATCTGCGGGACACCATGCGGGCACAGGGCGTGGACAGCCTGCTGTTCTGCTCCAACGGCGCCACCCAGGAAGCGCTGAACGCCGGCAGCCTCCCCGACCTCCTGTCCACCGTCAACTTCGCCGGAGACCCCACCGGACCCTTCGCGGAGCTGCGGAAATTCCAGCCGGACAAGCCCCTGTTCTGCACGGAGTTCTGGGACGGCTGGTTCGACCACTGGGGCGAACAGCACCACACCACCGACCCGGCGCAGACCGCCGCCGACGTGGAGAAGCTCCTCGAAGCGGGAGCGTCCATCAACTTCTATATGGCGGTGGGCGGAACGAACTTCGGCTGGTTCGCGGGTGCCAACCTGAGCGACAGCGGCTACCAGCCCACCATCACCAGCTACGACTACGACTCACCGATCAGTGAATCCGGCGAACTCACCGAGAAATTCCACAAAGTGCGTGACGTGCTGGCCAAGTACACCACCTTGCCGAGCACGCCCCTGCCGGCCACGCCGCGCCGCATGCCGGCCCAGAGGGTCGCCGTCCGAGAGTCGGTGCCGTTGATGGACATGCTCGAGGCGCTGAGCAGCACTCCGGTACGGCATACAACTCCCGTGCACATGGAGGCAGTCGGGCAGTCGTACGGACTGATCCACTACCGCACCCGGGTGCGGGGGCCGCAGGGGGCCAAGGGCCTGAGGGTCACGGGCCTGGGCGATCGTGCGCTGGTGTTCGGCGACGGCAAGCGCATCGGCACCTTCGACCGCAACCAGCCGGACCACACCGTCGACTTCACCGTGGCGGGCGCGTCCAGCACCCTCGACCTCCTCGTCGACCCCACCGGTCGGGTCAACTTCGGCCGGAGCTTCAACGACCCCAAGGGAATCAGCGGCAAGGTCCTCCTCGACGACGAGGAACTGAGCGACTGGGAGATCCGCCGGCTGCCTCTCGACAACCTCTCGGCTCTGAAATTCGGCAGCGGAGACACACCGACCGGCCCCGCGTTCCACCGGGCCCGGATCCATGTCGACACCCCCGCCGACGGCTTCCTCGCCTTTCCGGGCTGGGACAAGGGCATGGTGTGGCTCAACGGGTTCGCGCTCGGCCGGTACTGGTCCCTCGGGCCGCAGGTCACCCTGTACGCGCCGAGCCACCTGTGGCGGCGGGGACGGAACGAGCTCGTCGTCCTGGAGATGGAGCGGACGGGGGACCGGATCGAGCTACGGGCCGAGCCCGACATCGGTTAGGTTCCGCGTCGCCGTCGACGGCCTCGTAGCAGGCTTCGATCAGGGCACGCAGCGCGGCCCGGGGCGGGCCGTTCCGTACCGCGAGGTAGGTCCGCATGACGAGCGCCGGCCCGCTCAGGGGACGGAACACCACGCCGGGGACGGGGAGCTGGTCGGCGTGCGGGGTGTAGAAGACCGTCCAGGACGGTTTGCCGTGGCCGATGGCGGCGAGGGTGTCCTGGTCGTTGGTGAACTCCGGGCCCAGGACGGGCGCGTAGCCGGCCGCCCGGCAGGAGCGCATCACCAGGTCGTGGAGCGCGGGGTTGCGGGGTCGCGGGGCGAGCCGCAGCGGCAGGTCCGCGAGCCGGGCCAGTTCGTGGCCCGCGGGCAGCGCCGCCACCAGCGCGTCCTGCCACAGCGGCAGGAACTCCAGGTCAGGGTCGGTCCGTTCACCGCGCAGCAGGGCGGCGTCCAGGTCACCGGACCGGACCTGCGCCAGGCGCTCCTCGGTGCTGCCGGTGACGAGTTCGCACTGCGCGCGGCCGGTGTTCCGGGCGAACGCGGTGAGCACGACGTCCAGCCGGGCACCCAGCCCTGAGCTGGTGCCGAGGCGTACCGTCGCGGCCTGTTCGGCGCGTAGTTCGTCGACGGCCTCACGGGCGCGTGCCTGGAGGGCGAGCATCTCCCTGGCGTATGGGAGGAGGCGGTTGCCGGCCTCGGTGAGCCGGACGACGCGGGTGGAGCGGGCGAACAGCTCGGTGCCCAGTTCGCGTTCGAGCCTGCGGAGTTGCTGGCTCACCGCGGACTGCACGATGTGCAGCCGCTCGGCGGCCCGGCCGAAGTGCAGTTCCTCCGCCACGGTGAGGAAATAGCGCAGCTGACGCAGTTCCATGGCCCCGGTCGCCCCCTGTTCGCCGTGACCACCATTGATCACGGTTCGCGATCAGTGTAGGCGCGGATCGCTCATTGGTCGGCGGGGGTGATCGCGGTTGGCTGGGGACCTCACGAACCGCGCGGCCCGCAAGGGCCCACGAGGCAGAGGGGACCGCCATGCCCAGCCTGGATGTCAACGACACCACGCTCTATTACGAGGACGAGGGAACTGGCCCGGCACTGCTGTTCCTGCACGGCTGGGGCACCAGCGGCCGGACCTGGGGCGCCCAGCTGCCCGACTTCACCCGGGACCACCGGGTCGTCACCGTCGACTGGCGGGGCTGCGGGCGGTCGGCCCGCCCCGTCCGCGGCAACACCACCTCCGGGGTGGTCAGCGACCTGGTGGCGCTGATCGGCGCCCTGCGGCTGGACCGGCCGGTGGTCGTCGGCTCGTCGATCGGCGGTGCCTTCGCCACGGAACTGGCACTGCGGCGACCCGAGTTGACCGGCGGCGTGGTTCCCGTGGGCGCGCCGGGGTACTGGCCGTCGACGGAGGCTCAGGCGGAGCTCGTGACCGCTCTGTGTCGCGATCGGGCCGGTACGGTCGCCGACTGGGTGCCGGGGTGGTACGCGCCTGGCACCGCGCCCGCGCTCATCGACTGGACGATCCGTCAGATCCTCGACTCCGGTGTCTACATCGACGAGCACCAAGCCACCGCCGACGGCTACGACCCGCGTCCGACACTGCCCGGGCTACAGGTGCCGATCCACTACCTCCACGGTGAGCTGGACACCGCGATCCCCGTGGAAGTGCCCCGGACCTGCGCCGCCCTTACGCCCGGCGCCGAGGTCAGCGTGATCGCCGGGGCCGGCCATATGCCGCACCAGGAGAGCCCCGAACGGTTCAACGCCGCGCTGCGCGCCGCGCTCGCCCGGATGGCTACGGCCGACCGGATGGTCCCAGTGGCCCGGATGGTCCCGGCCGCCCGATGAGTGCGTCCGAGATCGGGCAGGTGGCGCGGGCCAGGGATGACATCGACCCCGGACCCGGAGTCGTTCTTGGGCCCGGAGTCGCAGACATCACCATCGACAGGCTCTCCGCGGAGGCACGTCTCACCCGCCCCGATGCCCCTTGGCATCCAGCCCGACCGGGCGTGACACCCCGCCGTCACCACGTGTTCCGGCTGGCTTCGGGCAGGGCCCATGAGAGCTTCCATGTCCATCAGCTCAGGCAGCTCAGGCACCTCAGGCTGCCGGTCTCGCAGAAGTCGGAAGCGGGCCCGCCACCCCTCCCCGGCCATCATCGCCCCCCCACGCAGTCCAACGATCCGCCACCGGGCTCAAGCCCGCTTTCCCCTCCTCGGGCAACCCTGTATGTCAGTCGGAGGCGTGGGTGACCGGTAGCAATGACCGGTGGTAATGACCCTTGGTAGTGACCGGCGGTGTGGCAGGGTGGAAGATATGTGCGGCCGATATGTCTCCACCCGCCGTCCGCAGGACCTGGTCGACCTGTTCGACGTGACGCGCTGGGATTCCGACCTGGTGCTCGACCCGAGCTGGAACGTGGCCCCCACCGACGACGTGTGGTCGGTGCTGGAGCGCGTCGAGCGCGACACCGGCGAGGTCACCCGGCAGCTCCGGCCGCTGCGCTGGGGGCTGGTGCCGTCGTGGGCGAAGAGTCTGAGTGTCGGCGCGAAGATGATCAATGCCAGAGTGGAGACGGTCGCGGAGAAGCCTGCCTACCGCCGGGCCTTCGCCAAGCGCAGGTGCCTGCTGCCGGCGGACGGCTTTTACGAATGGGAGGCCGTCGCGGCGACCGGGAGGACCAAGGCCCGCAAGCAGCCGTACTTCATCAGCCCCGAGGACGGCCAGGCCATGGCGCTCGCCGGTCTGTACGAGTTCTGGCGCGCCCCCGACGTCTCCGACGACGATGCGCCGGGGGCGTGGTGGACCACCTGCACGATCATCACCACCGAGGCCACCGACACCGCCGGACGTGTCCACCCGCGGATGCCGCTGGCCATCGCCCCCGCTGACTGGAGTACCTGGCTCGACCCTGCCCACGAGGACCCCGGCGAGCTCCGCGCACTGCTCACAGCCCCGGCCGCAGGACACTTGGACGCCCGCGCCGTCTCCACCGCGGTCAACAGCGTACGCAACAACGGGCCGCACCTTCTGGACGAGATCGCCGACGCACCATCTGACGGCTGACGGCTGACGGCTGACGGCTGACGGCGATCGGGTCGGCGCTCAGATGCGGTGCATGGTCAAGCCGCACCAGGCCGTCGAACCCTCCAGCAGGCAAATCTGAGCGGCTTCGGTGACGGGCCTCGGTGAAGGGCTTCGGTGATGGGCGTCGGTGAAGAATTTCGTGACGGCTTCAGCCGGCGGCAGTCATCTTTCGGTCGCATCCCTCCACCACTCCATCGGCCGTGCGGCGGAGGCGAGTTGGCCCGTAGGGCGATCCTGCCCGCCTGCCTGAATGGGACCTTCGTTACCGAACGGGTCAGCCCTGGACCCGCGGAACCGAGGACCGATCATGCAGCTGCTCCGGCACACCGAAGAACTCGTTGCCGCCCGCCCCGGACGACTCCGTGCCGCATGGCGGGCCGTCCACGAACCTGTCGCCGGAGTGTCTCGGCGGATGCGACTCGTCGCCTGTGCCGTGCCGTTCACCGTCCTGCCCGCCGGCATCTGGCGGCTCCCGGTCGCATTCGACGAGGGGATCGGGCTCGGCGAGCGGGCGTACGTCGTCTTTCTGTCGGTGCTGTCCGAAGTCCTCGCATGCACCGCGTTCGGTCTGATCGCCCGCTGGGGTGAGGTGTTCCCGCGCTGGATCCCGTTGCTGGGCGGCCGCCGGGTCCCGACGAAGGCGGCGGTCATCCCGGCCGCCATCGGGGCCACGATCCTCACCCTCCTGTTCACCCTCCTGTTCACCCTCCTGTTCCCCGTCTCCGAGATCCGGGGAACAACGATCCGAGGCGACGTCCTGTCCGCCGACTACCCGAGCCGGGCCGGCGGCTGGGAGGCTGTCTGGTTCGTTTTCTGCTACGCGCCGCTGATCCTGTGGGGGCCCCTGCTGGCCGTGCTGACCATCGCGTACGGGAAGCGCCGTCGTGCGGCCGGGAACGTGCCTGCGGCTGCTTGAACACCGGAAGCCGGCGATGAGGGATCAGTCGCGGACGGCCTTGGCCCAGTTCTCACGGACGGTGCGCACCGCCTTGTTCAGCTGGGCCTCGGTCGGGAACTGTGGTGTGCCCTCGACCGTCGGCAGCCGGGCGGCCAGGGCCTTGTTGAGGGTGCCGTTCTTCGCCATGGCGGCCATCAGCACCGGGCGGGCGTAGTCCACGAGGCGGAGATTCTGGCCTTCCGGGCTGAAGAGGTACTCCTGCCACAGTCGCGCCGCGGCCGGGTGGGGGGCGTGCTTGTTGATCGCCTGTGCGTAGTACTGCGAGAAGCTGCCGTCGAAGGGAATGGAGACCTTCCAGTCCACGTCCGTCCCGCGGAGCTGGTCGATGTGCTGGAGGTTGAGGTAGTCCCACTCGACGCTGATCGGTGTTCTGCCCTTGGCGATCGCGGCCGGGTCGGGGTCGGCCCGGTTGTAGTTGCCTGCCTTGTCGAGGCGGGCGAAGAATTCGATGCCTGGCTGGATGTTGTCGAACGACCCCCCGTTGGCGAGTGCCGCCGCGTACACGGCGGCGAAGGCCGATCCCGCGGTCGTGGGTTCGCCGTGGATCGCGACCATGCCCTTGTACTCCGGCTGGAGCAGATCTGCGAAGGACGCGGGGCAGGTCCGCACGCGGGCGGCGTCGCAGCCGATGGAGACATAGCCGCCGTAGTTGTTGTACCAGCGGGCGTCGGCATCCTTCTGCTCCGGTGGGATCTGGTCGAACGGTGCGACCCGGTAGGGGGCCAGCAGGTCCTGCCGCGCCGCCGACTGGGCGAAGGAATCCCCCAGGTCGAGCACGTCGGGGGCGCGCTCTCGGCCACCGTAGCGCTTCACGGCATCGATCTCCTGCTGGCTGTGGCCGCTCGGATTGTCGATGACGACCTTGATGCCGTACTTCTTCTCGAAGCCGTCGATCAGCCCGCTGTAGTTGGCCCACTGGCGCGGCAGCGCGATGGTGTTGAGCCTGCCCTCCCGCTTCGCTGCCTTGATCAGTGCCGCCATCCCGCCCACCTCCGCGGCGGATCCGGCCCGGGAAGGTTCGACCGGCCGGGTGGCTCTCCCTTCCTCGCAGCCGACGAGACCGAGCACCGTGAGGCCGAGACAGCAAAGGAGAGCGCCCACGCGGACCCGATGATGTGTAGCCACGACGCCTCCAGCAGGACCAGGTGGGGGAGCGGTCCGCCGAGTGGGTGGCGGACAGGGACCAGAGCAGGCCATGGCACGGTGCGGTCGTATGGCCCGTACAGCGGCCCCGCTGCCACGGACGGCGCACGCCCGGAGAGGGGGCGGAACGCCGACGGGGCCTCGCAGTCCCGCCGAGCGGGCGTCCTCGGCAACCCCGCGGGGCCGTCGACACCTTGGCACGCGGGCGGTCCTGGCGCCGCCCCGCCGCGACGTGTCACTGCCCGAATTCTCTGTCCAGCAATGGTCCAAAACAGCGTACTCCGCCCCCTTGCGGGCCTCCGTCAAGACGGTGATCGGGCCAGGTCACAGCGGCTGAGAAGGTCTTCCTGCGACTCCTCTTCCTCGGGCAGGGCGTCGGGCCCGACCGCCTGAGCGGCCCAGATCGTCTTGCCCCTGGGGGAGTAGCGGGTGCCCCAGTGTTCGGCGAACTGCGCGACGAGGAAGAGGCCGCGGCCTTCTTCGTCGGTGTCCTTCGCCTGGCGGATGTGCGGGGAGGTGCTGCTGCCGTCGGAGACCTCGGAGATCAGGGTGCCGGGGGTGTGCAGGAGCCGCACGTGGATGGGCTCGGCGCCGTAGCGAATGGCGTTGGTGATCAGTTCGCTGAGGATGAGCTCGGTGCCGTAGGCGATGCGCTCCAGACCCCAGTCCGCCAACTGGCGGGCACAGTCGTTGCGGACCGGGCTCACCGCCGCCGGGTCGCGGGCCACGTCCCACTCGGCGACGTGTGCCGGGTCCAGCCGCCGGGTCCGGGCCACCAGCAGCGCTACGTCGTCGGTGGACCGGGCGGGCAGCAGCGATTGCAGGACGGTGGCGCAGGTGTCCTCCGGCGTACGGTCCGGTCCGGTGAGGGCCGCCCGCAGTGCTTCCATTCCGGCGTCCAGGTCGTGGCTGCGGTTCTCGACCAGCCCGTCCGTGTAGAGCACCAGCCGGGAGCCTTCCGGCAGCGTCAGTTCGGCGGTCTCGAACGGCAGGCCGGCGCCCAAGCCGAGCGGTGGGGAGACCGGCGCGTGCAGGAACTCCACTCTCCCGTCGGGGTGGGCCACGGCCGGTGGCAGATGGCCGGCCGTGGCCGCGGTGATCCGGCCGGAGACGTAGTCGTAAATGACGTACAGACAGGTCGCGCCGGTGATCGCCGGTCCGTCGTCGGTGTCCTCGTCCTGGACGTCGATGTGGGTCACCAGCTCATCCAGGTGCCCCAGCAGTTCGTCGGGGGAGAGGTCCAGGGCCGAGAAGTTGTGCACGGCGATGCGCAACCGGCCCATGGTGGCCGCCGCGTGCAGACCGTGTCCGACGACGTCGCCGATGACCAGCGCCACCCGGGCGCCGGGCAGCGGGATGACATCGAACCAGTCCCCGCCCACTCCGGCCTGGGCGGGGAGATAACGGTGCGCCACCTCCAGGGCATCCTGGTCGGGCAGGCCGCGGGGCATCAGGCTGCGCTGGAGCGTCATCGCCATGGTGCGCTCACGGGTGTAGCGCCGGGCGTTGTCGATACCCACCGCGGCCCGCCCCGCCAGTTCCTCGGCGAAGGACAGGTCCTCGTCGTCGAACGGAGGGGAGCTCCCCGACCGCCAGAAGTCCACCAGCCCCAGCACCACTCCCCGGGCGCGCAGCGGTACGACCGCCAGGGAATGCACCCCGTGGTCCAGGATGCGCCGGGCGCGTTCCGGGTCCTGGGACCGCCAGCCGGAAGAGCCGGCCAGGTCCGGCTCCACCATGGAGCGGCCCTGGTCCACACCCGCCGCCACCGAGGTGCCTGGGACGAACCCCCTCAGCTCGCCGACGGGGTGGAGCGGATGGTCCGGCGCCAGGCCGGCGATGGCCGTCCGACGCAGCTCGGTACCCGCCACGGCCGGCTCCTCACCTTTGAGGACCGGATCCAGCAGCTCGACGGTGACGATGTCGGCGAACCGGGGGACCGCCACCTGCGCCAGTGCCTCGGCAGTGCGCTCGACATTCAGTGTGGAGCCGATCCGCATCCCGGCGTCGTAGAGGAGCCGCAACCTCTCCCGCGCCACTTCGGCACGCCCTGACAGCCACCTCAGTTCAGTGGTGTCGCGCAGGGTCACCACGCTTGCCTGGTGGGCTCCGTAGGGGGTGGTCGACCGCTTGTTGACGGCCAGCAGTCTGTCCTGGGCCAGGTGCACCTCGTCGGTGGCGATCCGGTCCGACGCCAGGAGCTCGGCGGTGCGGTGGTCCAGCCCCAGGTCGCCGACAGGGCGGCCCTCCGCGTCCGCCGGCAGGTTCAGGAGACGCCGTGCCTCGTCGTTGGCCAACAGCAGCCGCCCGTCGCGGCCGACGATGAGGACGCCCTCCCGCACCGCGTGCAGGACCGCATCGTGATGCTCGTACATCCGGGTCATCTCGGCCGGTCCCAGACCGTGGGTCTGCCGGCGCAGCCGACGGCTCACCAGCCCCGCGCCGCCTCCGGCGAGCGCCAGCGCCCCGACCGCGGTGCCCAGGAAGATGGGCAGCTGCTGGTTGACCGATTTCTGTACCTTCTCCACGGTGACCGGTGCGGCGACGATGGCGACGACCTTGCCCGAGGAGTCCTTGACGGGGGCCGCGGAGACCACGGAGAGGCCCAGGGCGCCCTCGAAGGTCCTGGTGAAGGGCTTGCCCCGGGCAGCCTCGGCATACGGGCCGATGACGTGCTTGCCGATCTGCCGCGGGTCGCTGTGGGTGAGGGTGATCCCGTCGAGCTTGTACACGATGAGCGCGTCGACGCCGGAGGCCTTCCGGGCCGCCTCGGCGAGCGGCTGGAGTTTCGCGGTCGGATTGTCGCTGTTCAGCGCCTCCTGGAGGCCCCAGGAGTGCGCGAAGGACTCGGCGGCGGCGAGCGTCCGGTGCCGGGCGTCGGTCATGGTGTCCCGCTGGGCCTGGACGACGATGGCCACCACTGCCGCCGCGACCAGCAGCACCACGAGCACCAGCTGGAGGAGGAAGACTTCCTGGGCGACGCTGCGGGTGGGGAACGAGGGCGGTATGTGCTGCGGACCTCCGGCACCCGCAGTACCTTCGTCCGGCTGGTCGCCGGTGCCGTTCCCGGCAGGGGACGCGCCCGGAGCTGCGGAACGGCCGGGCGCGCGGCTCAGCCGGCGCCGGAACCGCCCCGAATGTCCGCTCATGATTCACATTTATCCTGCTTTGCCGCGGCGCTGGCAAGGCGCGCTACGGCAGTTGCCCCACGGGTCGGCGAGTGGGCTGCCAGGGCGCGGGCCGCACCGGCTCGTGCCGGGGCGGGTGCCGGCTCGCACCAGCAGGCGCTCGCTCGCACCGGCAGGCACCGGCAGGCACCGGCTCGCACCGGCCCTCGTCGGCCTCGCCGCTCGACGGCGGGGATCGTCGTCCGGTTGAGGGCTCCGAACCGTAATCGCGTCCGGCGGCGGGCGCTACCGCAGGAGCCATTTTCTCGTCAGCTCCATTACTTCTGCCCGGCTGCGACCGCCGTGGTCGGCGGCGATGAAGTGGCTGCCGATCCGCACCGAGAAGGTGATCATGCAGCGGACCTCGACGTCATCCTTGTCGGGGCAGAAGGATCCGAACAGTGAGCGCAGGTAGTCCATCCGCCGGTTGTCGACGCGTTGAAGGCGGCGCGCGACGGCCTCGTCGCGCCGGGCCCAGTCGCGGATCGCGAGGTCGATGGCGGTGCCCGTCACCGCTTCGGCGCCGAGCGAGGTGACGAGGGTGAACAGCCGGTCCAGCTTGGTCCGGGCATTTCCCCCGCCGCTCTCGACCTCCTCGATCACCGCCTCGGTGACCTCGCGCTCCCACGTGTCGAGCATCTCGGCGAGCAAGGCGTCCCGGTTGCGGAAGTACCCGTAGAAGCCGCCCTTGCTGACGCTGAGCGACTGCGCCAGCGACTCGATCCGTACGGCCTCCGGACCGCCGACGGCGAGCACCCGCAAGCCCTCCTCGATCCACCTGCCGCGAGGCGTGCGGGCATGGGCCATGGTGTGTCTCCCCTCACATCTTCCTCATCTATACGGTGCCGTATAACTGGGTCTAGTCTCATCTATACGGCATCGTATAGATAGGGGCCGCCTCATGAGACTCCCCAGAACCGCACACACATCCCGTCCCTGGCGGATCCACGAGATCGCCGGCGATTTCCACGTCGAGGACGTGTGGGCCCTGCCGACACCGGGCGGTCCCGATGACCTCCGGCACCTCGTGCGCCAGATCGCGAACAACGAGGGCGACGACGGGGGCGGCAGGAACGAGGGCGACGGCGAGGCCAACAGGGCAGCCATCTCCTCGCCCGTGTACCGCGGACTCTTCGCGGTCCGCTGGATGCTCGGGAGGCTGCTCGGCTGGGACAAGCCCGGCACCGGCATCGGCGCCCGGGTACTGACGCTGCGCGACCGGTTGCCTGTGGACCTCCGCGAGTGCCCTCGGGGGCCCGACCCCCGTTCGGTGCCGCTCACCTCCGTCTACCAGTTGCACGACGAGTGGGCGGCCGAGATGTCCAACCGGACCGTGCACGCGGTGATGCACATCGGCTGGGTCCCGGACGGGGCCGATGGCTATCGCGGTCAGATGGCCGTCCTCGTGAAGCCGAACGGGCTGTTCGGCGCCGTCTACATGGCCGCTATCAAGCCGTTCCGGTACGTGGGCGTGTATCCGGCGCTGTTTCGAGCGATGGGAGGCACATGGCAGGCGAGCGCCGGTCAACGGAGCGCGGGATAGCCGGGGCCGGCGGAGCGCGCAACCGTCGCCTCGGCGAGCGCGAGCCGGCCGCCCGTCAGCTCGGGCAATGCCCGCGGGGAGCGGCCGTGGAAAGGGCGAGGGGCCCGCTACGGGGGTGCAGGCCCCTCGTCCTCTCCACGGCCGCTCAGCCGCCGGGGCGCAGGGGCGGAGGTGGCCGAGCGCCGGGGGAGGGGCGCGCCCGGGCCGGGGCTACCGCGGTGCGGGCTCCTGGTACTTGAAGTAGGTGACCGGGGTGCTCGGCTTGGGGGACTGGACGTAGACCCGGGCGGGGATGGCCTTGATGTGCTCCTTCTCCGGACCGGTGCCGGGTGCCCCGGGTGCCGCCTGATACTGAACGAAGAGGTAGCCGACGTAGTAGGCACCGTCGCGCCGGCCTTGCAGGCTCCCCTTCTTGTCAGCCGGGAACTCCGTTTCGTACTTGTCTTCGTACTTGTCCTCCTGCGTGCCCGTTACGCGGTTGAGGGAGGTGGAGGAGTAGCTGTAGGTGAAGCCGATCTCGCCGCCGATCTCTCCCCCCGCACCCCCATTGGCGGGAGTGCTGATGACCTTGGGCGTGAACTTGCCACCCATCCCGTCAGATCAGCGCCTGACCCGCCCGTCGGCGTCGTCGGCTCCGTCGCGAGGGTGGGGACGCTGGAGGAGGCGGGTGGCAGGAGTGGAAGGGGGCAGGGGTGGCATGGTGCGGCATGGCGACTCCTGGAAGAGGTCCACGTTCCCGACCATCGTGGCCGCGGTGCACCCCCCCAACTCATCGCTCTCAGGTCGGGATGCGCCGCCTGCCCAACGGCAGAACCGCCGCGGCCACCTCGCCCTCAGGAACCACGGGCTCTCTCCCCAAAGACAGACGCCCGACCGCCCCGGCCTGGAGCTTCGCCGCCTCCGGCCCGGGGCTTCGCCGCCTCCGGCCCGGGGCTTCGCCGCCTCCGGCCCGGGGCTTCGCCGCCTCCGGCCCGGAGCTTCACCGCCCCCGGCCCGGGGCTTCGCCGACCTCGGCCCGGAGGCCTCGTCGGGCCCTCCACCCTCGCCGGGACTCCTGTGCCGCTACGCGGACGATGGACCGGGCCGGCACGCCCTCATGGGCGGCGGCCCCACGCGGAGATCATCGGGGACGTGGCGAGGTCGAGGCGGCCCGAAGTGACGTTCGCGAGATGCCGGTCGATCTCCTCGTCCGTCGCGAGGCCCGCCGCGACCAGCCTGCCGCGTACTTGTCGGGTCGTCGCCGCCTCCAGCACGTCGCAAGCCGCGGACGTGAGCGGGAAGTAGGCATCCGCGGTGACCTCGGTCAGCCCCGCCTCCCGCAGCAGCCGGGGGAGCTTGCGTCCGTAGGCCAGATCTGCGCCCCGAGCCGCCAGCAGCGAGCGGAATCCGGCCCGCAACCTGTTGGCCAAGGCCTGCTCGGGCCCGTACTCGTCCAGGCAGATCAGCGGCTGCGATGCCGGATCGGCGTCTTCCAACAGCAGCCACCCGCCCGGCCGTAGTGCGCCGACCATCGCGCGCAGGGCCCGCTCCCTGTCGGCCACATGCACCAACACCAGTCGGGCGTGGACGAAGTCGAAGCCGCTCCCCGGCGGCTCGTCCTGGCCCACGTCGTGGCGCAGCACCTCGATGACCCCTCCCGCTGCCTGGGAGGCCCAGGAAGTGTCGATGTCGGTCGCCACTACCCGACCGGTCTGCCCGACCCGGTCGGCCAGCCATGTCACCACCGAGGGGCCGCCAGCTCCGATCTCCCAGCACTGCCACCCCGAGGCGATTCCCAGGCCCTCGATGTGCCGGAAGGTGGTGGGGTCGAAGAGCTCGCTGAGCGCGTCGAATCGGGTGCCCGCCTCGGGCTGTGCATTGTCGAGGAGGTAGCCGCCGTCGTCGCGGGAGTCAGGTGCGGAGCACGTCATGGGGGGATTATCCCCCTCCCGTAATACCCCTGTCGTAAGGCACTACCGACCCCTCACACCCCTGCCGCCGGCCCCTGGGACGGCGCTGCGACCAACGGGAGTGAATCTAAGACTCGTCCCGCAAACTGCCTGCTCCGATGGCATGATCGAAGCGTGCACAGTGAACTCGGTCAGCCTGGTGCGATGAGATGTGTCCTGTTTGATGTTGATGGCACGTTGATCGACGCCGTGGACAATCAGCGCCTGGTGTGGCGAACGTGGGCAGAGCGATACGGACTGGACCCCGATGAGGTCTACCGTGTGGCGCTGCGGACGAGGCCGATGGAGACCTTCGCGCAGGTTGCTCCGGACCAGGATCCCGGGGAGTGCCTCGCCGCACTGCACGAGCTGGAGGACGAGGACGTCCGCTCCGGCGCCTATACGGCCTTCGGCGGCGCCTCGGAGCTGCTGAGCGCTCTGCGGCCCGGTTCCTGGGCGCTGGTGACTTCGAACTATGAGCACCGGGTTCGTGGACGCTTCGCACGGACGGGCTTGCCGCTCCCGGAGGTGCTCGTGGATGCGGCCGCCGTGGAGGAAGGCAAGCCGTCGCCGGTCCCGTATCTGCACGCGGCCGCGCTACTTGGAGCCAGGCCGGAGGAGTGTCTGGTCATCGAGGACGCCCCTTCCGGAGTGGAGTCCGGGCTGCGTGCCGGGATGACGGTGTGGGGTGTCAACGCCCCTGCGGCGGTGGACGGCGTGCACCGTCACTTCGGCAGCCTGCGCGAAGCGGTCCGCGACGTCCTTGCCTTCGCGTCCGGCCGCCGCGATCCTGCGGCTCGGTCGTGAGGCGCCCGCCGAGGGACGCGAGCCGGCCGGCCGCGCGGTGCCGCCGCTGAGGAAGCGGCGGGCACCACGTCGGCACGGGTGTGAGTCACGGTCAGCCGGTGGCGGAGACGCGCGCCCCTCAGCCCCAGGCCTGGGCGATGACGCCCTTGGCATTGCTCTGCTGGGTCTCGGTCGGGAAGGTCGGCGTGCCGGAGACCTTCGGCAGCTTCGCCGCCGCGGACTTGTCGAGCGTGCCGGCCTTCTTCATGGCGTCCATCAGAGCCGGGCGGGCGTATCCCTTGAGTCTGAGGTTCTGGCCCTCGGTGCTGTAGAGGTACTCCTGCCACAGGCGCGCGGCCGCGGGGTGCGGCGCATCCTTGTTGATGGCCTGCGAGTAGTACTGGGAGAACTTGCCGTCCGAGGGGACCGTGACCGTCCAGTCGACGCCCTTGGACTTGAACTGGTCGGTGTACCCGGCGTTGAGGTAGTCCCAGTCGATGCTGATCGGCGTCTGGCCCTTCTCGATGGTGGCCGCGGTGGACTTGACGGGCGTGTAGTTACCGTTTTTCTTCAGCTTGGCGAAGAAGTCCATGCCGGGCTGGATGTCGTCGTAGGAGCCGCCTCGGGCGAGGGCGGCCGCGTACACGGCGCCGAAGGCCGAACCCGAGGTGGTGGGGTTGCCGTTGAGCGAGACCTTTCCCTTGTACTGCGGCTGGAGCAGATCCTTGAAGCTGGTCGGGCAGGTCTGCACACGCTTGGCATCGCAGCCGAAGGAGATATAGCCGCCGTAGTCGTTTGCCCAGCGGCCGATCGAGTCCCGCTGGACATCGGGGATGTCAGCGAAGCCGGCGACCATGTATGTCGCGAGCAGCCCCTGCTGGGCGGCGCTCTGCGCGAAGGAGCTGCCGAGGTCGAGGACGTCGGGCGCGTTGTCCTGGCCCTTGCGCGAGGTGACCGCGCTGATCTCGTCCTGGCTGGCTCCCTTCGGGTTCTCGACCTCGACCTTGATGCCGTACTTCTTCTTGAAGCCGTCCATCAGGGCGCCGTAGTTGGCCCAGTCGCGGGGCAGCGCGATCGCATGCAGCGTGCCCTCCTTCTTGGCCGCCTTGGCCAGGGCACCGATACCGCCGGCGGCCTCGGCCGTGGTCGCGGTGGCCGCGCCCTTTCCACCCTCGGCTGTCGACGCGTCGGGGTCCGCGCCACAGGCGCTGAGGGTGACGGCGGCGACGGTGAGGACGCCGGTGAGGACGGCTGTCCTCGGCAGGAACACGGTCACGGTCTCTCCAGGGGTACGCACAGAGCATTGAGGGGATCATGCGGGGCTACACAAGGGATGTACGTGGGGGGTGAGCACTTGTCCGACGACTTGTCTGACAAGTTGGGCCTCAGTAGGCCCAACTATGGTGTCCGCCAGGTAAACATTGGGGAAACTAATGACTTCAATTCCCTCGCAATCGCAGCTCGCAGGGGTCGGCACGGCACCTCGGCCAGGCCGTCCGCGCTGCACAATCTGCGCACAACTCCGCGCGGCAGAGGAAGTATGACGGCACGATGCCAGGAGATCGCCAAGAGCTGAGGCGGGTGATCGATGGCGAGGGATGCACCGTGAGCGGACTGTCCCCCCGGCGGAGACCGAACTCGCGGCCCACTGCGGCGTGTCGCGTGGCACGGTCCGCCAGGCCGTCGCGTCCCTGACCGCCGAGGGGCTCATCGGGTCACGACAGGGTGCCGCCGAGGGACTGATCGGGTCATACCAGGGCATCCGCTGTGTGGTCCTGGCTGGTTGCCGCAGCCAGAGCTTCACCGACTGGGCGGTTTTGCGCAGTGGGCGCAGGCGAGGGAGGGGCCGCTGCCGTGCAGTTGACGGTGACCCGCCGCCCGCCTAATCACTCAGCCCCACGACGCTCCAGCCCCGCCGGGCCGCTTCGGTGAGGACGTGGCCCCACTCCTCCAACGGGGCGGTGAACCCGTCGAAGTCGCCGACCCGGCCCCTGGGGTCGTTGGCATGCTCGTCAAAGGCCCCACGCAACCCGCCGATCCGGGCCCCAGTCATGGCTAGTCGACGGTCATCACGGTGATGTCCAGTCCCATGGGGGGGGCGGGGAGGCTGCTGATCGCCGGGACACGACAGTGCTGTTCGTGGACAGCCGTGCTGATTTCTGGCACCAGGTGTGGAGGGATCGCCCGGTCTGGAACAATCCTGGCTGCCCGGTCAAAACTGCCCAAACGAGCGCTCTGTGAGGACGTATTGGCCGGCGATGTCATTCCGGAGCCGGGCCGTCCTTGCGGTCCTCACTCGTCGCTGCCGGCCTGACCGGACCGTCGGTAGGCCCTCACCCAGCGGGACGTCCTTCTCCGCGCAGCAGCGTCTGACTTACGCAAGACCGCGCAGCCATGGACGGTGGAGCGGGGATGAAGGGAGATGCGCCGGGCCACGGGCGTCACCCGGACCCGGCGCGGTGCCCTCAGGGCGGGGTGCCCTCAGGGTGCCCTCAGACGGAGGCCATCGGGCGTGCGTCGTCGGGGGTGACAGTGGTGGTCGGGGCGGCCTCGGCGGGGGACGGATCGCCGGTCAGGCCTCGTTGGTGTGCCCTGACCCCGGAGCGCACCGCCCAGAAGTAGAAGAGCGGGGCGGTGACCGCGATCAGGACGGTGCCGAGCACGCCGGGGAGGATGTCCCGGCCGCCGAACTCCTGGCCGCCCAGCGCGGACACCGTGGCCGTCCACACCAGGAAAGCGATCATCCACCAGGCCGGGGCGAAGTGCCGCAGCAGGCCCGACCATCGCCCTCCACCGCCCTTGCCGGACGCTTGCCGGCCCCTTTCGAGCTCGCCCCGGCGCCACAGCACCAGCGCCGCGACCGGTGCGGCCACCAGCGTCAGCACGGTGATCTTCCCGGTCTCCGGCCACTTCGACCAGTACAGCGCGCAGGCGGCGAAGGCGAAGGTGACCGGGCACAGCACCCCGGCGGCCGGCAGCCGGAAGGGGCGGGGCAGCTCCGGGCGGGTCCGCCGCAGCACCCCCACCGCGATCGGGCCGATCAGATACGAGATGACCATGGCCGCCGACACCACACCGGCCAGCGCCTGCCAGCTGCGGCCGACGGTGAGCAGCAGCACGACGGAGAAGCCGAGGTTGAGCCACATCGCGGGGCGGGCGGTGCCATAGCGGGGGTGCACGGCCGCCAGCTTCCGGGGGAAGAACCTGGTCTCGGCGAGGTTGGTGACCATGTACGCGGCCGAGGCGACATTGGCGATGTTGGACCCGGCCGGCGAGATGAACGCGCCGAACTGCAACATGGTGACCACCCAGTGCAGCATCAGCAGCCCCGCCAGGTCGGCGAACGGCGAGTTGAGGTTCACGCCCTGCCATCCGCCGGACCGCGCCAGCAGCTCGGGCGGCACCGCCCCCAGGTAGGCGACCTGTAGCGCCAGGTAGATCACCAGACCGAGTGCGAGCGCACCGACCAGGGCGACCGGGATGGCCCGGCCCGGGTTCTTCGCGGCCCCGCCGAGGTTGACCACGGCCTGGAAGCCGTTGAAGGCGAAGACCACACCGCAGGTGGTGACGGCGGTGAGCACGGCCGGCCAGCCGTACGGGGCGAAGCCGCCCTGCGCGGTGAAGTTCGAGGTGTGGAAGCCGGACCCGACCAGGGCGAGCACCGCCAGTACCGGGATGGCGAACTTGACCAGGGTGAGCACGGTGTTGGCGCGGGCCAGCAGTTGGACCGACCAGAAGCAGGTCAGCCAGAGCGCGAGGGTCAGAACCAGCGCCACTGCCGTACCGGAGAGGGTCAGCTGGTGGGTGGCCGGATCGACCAGGCCCTTCGCCCAGCCGAAGCTCCAGGACGTCATGTACTGGGTGGCCGCGATCGACTCGATCGGGATCAGCGAAGCGGTCGCGATCCACACCGCCCAGCCGGTGAGGAAGCCGAGGACCGGGCCGTGCGAGAGATGCCCGTAGCGGGCCATGCCGCCGGGGATCGGGTAGGCCGAGCCGACCTCCGCGTACGACATCGCGATCATGCCGATGAAGAGGGCGCCGATCACCCACGCGACGACCGCCGCGGGGCCCGCCACCTGGGCGGCGGCGCCGGCTCCGAAGAGCCAGCCGGAGCCGAAGATCGAGCCGATGCCGATCATGATGAGGGCGAAGAGGCTGAGCCCCTTGCGCTCGCCCGCGCTCATGTCCATGGGAAGTGTCGTCCGTCCTGGTGGTGCCGCATGCCCCCTCGCCGTTGAAGGGCCGCTGTCGTCTGCCGCGGACAGCTTATTTCCGGCCCATCGCCGGGAACGCCGCTGAGCTGCCGGAACACGACGTGGACCGACCCCTGTGGACCACGATCCCGGGACCAACGGCCCCAGACCCACTGCCTGTTCACTCCCGGACCACCGCTCGTGGGCGGTCCGGGAGATCACTGCATGAGACGCGTCACAGCTACGGGTGGCTCGGCTCGTCCCCCTCACGCCTGCTGATGACGCGGCGGCCGGTCCCTTCCCCCGTAGGGCCGGCCGCCGCCACAGCTACCGAGCCTGAGTGACTGGGTCCTCTCCGGCAATGGCTTTCGGCGTCCCGGACAGCCATACAGCTGTCCGGGCTGGTCAGCGGCATGTCCGGACAGTTCCGGCCCGGGTATCCGGTGTGGCCGGGACGGGATGGTCGGCCATCCGTAGTGCTGCCGGAGGCGTGGCCCGCCTGGGGGAGGACGGCTCGGGCGTGCGGGCCCGCGACGATGCCGGGTGTGGGCAGGTGGTGAAGCTACTCGGCAGGCGTTCGGGACGTCAGGTCGTCCGGTGTGCCGCTTGGCCTGTCGGGTGGGGTCGGCTTCGGGGCGCGGCTCGGGGCGCGGGTGGCGCCGATGGAGGCGAGGGCCACCGCGGTCACCCCGGCCCACTGCGGGACGCCGAGGTGCTGGCCGAGGAGGACGAGGCCGATGAGAGCTCCGACGGCGGGCTCCAGGCTGGTCAGGATGCCGAAGACGCGGGGTGGCACACGGCGGAGGGCTTCGAGGTGGAAGGTGTAGGGCAGGACGCTGGAGAGTACGGCGACGGCGGCGGCCAGGACGCCGACCGCCAGCAGCACCCATAGGGTGCTCGGATGGATCAGGATGAACGGCTGCTTCATTCCTCGTCGTTTGGTGCAGCGGCGGTCGCATACGCCGAGCACCGTCCGGACTACGCGCAGGCCGCGGTGCGGTGGGCGCTGGAGCCCGCGTCCGGCCCGCGCGTGCTCGACCTCGGCGCCGGAACCGGCAAGCTCACCGCCACGCTGGTCGCGCTGGGTGCCGAAGTCATCGCAGTCGAGCCGATTCGGCGATGCTGACCGAGCTGCGCCGCTCGCTGCCGGCTGTCCGTGCCCTGTCGGGTAGTGCCGAGGCGATACCGCTGCCGGACGCGTCCGTCGATGCTGTGCTGGCCGGCAACGCCATGCATTGGTTCGACATGGCCGTCGCGGGACCCGAGATCGCCAGGGTGCTCGCACCCGGCGGCATCCTGGCCGGCCTGTGGAACGTCCTGGACGACCAGGTCGAGTGGGTTGCCGGGCTCGCGCGGGTCAGCGGGAGCGCGGCCATCGGCCCGCGTGACACTCCCACCAGCTGGCGCGCAGAGACGGCAGACATGCACCTTCCAAAGACTGGCGTGGCCGCCCGGTTCGGCTCGCCGGAGCAGGCCGAGTTCCCGCACGGGCACCGCCGCACCGCCGATTCTCTCGTCGCGACCATCGCGACGCGCGCGGGGGTGCTGGTCATGCCGGAACAGGAACAAGAGGTCACGCTGGGCCGGATTCGCGCTTTCCTCGCGAGTCGACCGGAGACCGCCCGCGGCGAGTTCACTCTCCCGATGCTGACCGGCGTGCTGCGCATCCGGCGGCTGTGAAGCATCACGTCGACACCCGAGCCTGACGGGCTTGCTCACCTGAGAAGCAACGAACCGCCGGGGCAGTGCCGTTGGGCTCCCGCTAGGCCGTCGCAGCCAGTGGCTTCATGGGCCGTGGCCCAGGCGACCGTGCGAGCACGCGGAGGTGCGTCGGCGGCCGTCGCTGTCCAGCGGCCCTACGGTCCAGGTCGGCTCAAGCGTGCGGCATGGCGTGATGATGAGGGATCGGCTCTTTGCCGGCACCGTTGGCGGGCTGGTCGCCGACGATCTCGAGGGTGGCCATCATGCCGGCGTCCTCGTGGTTGAGGATGTGGCAGTGCAGCACCGTCCTTCCGACGTAGTCCGAAAAGCGGATCCGGATCACGGATTCCCCGCGCGGCGAAATATCCACCGTGTCCCGCCAGCCGTAGAACCTCACCGGAACACCGTCCTTGCTCATCAGCTGGAAGTCGTCGGTGTGCGTGTGGAACGAATGCACCTCGTCGGATTGGTTCCGAACCGTCCACTCCTCGACGGCGTTCAGCTTCGCCCTGAAGTCCGTGCGATTCATGTCGAATTGCTTGCCGTTGATGAAGAACTGGGTCCCTTGTGCGTTCTCGGTGAACGTGATCGTCTTCCGAGCGGCGATCTTGGCGTTGGACAGATCCCGTGTCGGTGCGAAGGCGGTGGGAATCTTCACCGGGGCCATTGCCCTGCCCTGCGAGACGACCGTGGCGAGGGTTGCCCGGGGGAACTGGTTGCCGGCCGAGCCCGTGTTGTAAGGGAGCGTCTGAAGTTCGGAAGTACCGGGCCGGCCGCCCTCCACCAGCACATCGAAGCGCGCCGCGGCGGGGATGACGATCGAATCGGCGGAATAGATCGTGTTGACGGGATTCGCGTCCCTGGCGATCACGTGGAACTTCCGGCCGGGCAGTGCCACCTTGTAGAAGATGTTGGCGCTGATGTTGGCGATCCGCCAGAGCTGAACCTCGCCCGGCCGGATGTCGATGACGGGGTTCAGCTGGCCGTTGACCGTACGATGCGTGGGACTGCCGATCTTGAGCCCTTCGGTCTTGACCTGGTCACCCTGGACCTGGAAGTCCTTGAGCGCGACGACGCGCTCCCTGATGCCCCGCAGCGATTCCGGCAGATACTTCTTCAGCCCGTCGACGATGATGAGGCCGGACATCCCCCCGGCCGTCTGAGCGGCACTCTGCGTGTGTGGGTGCGGGTGGTACCAATACGTCCCCGCGGCGAGATTGCTCGGAAACTGGTACGCGTAGTGATACGTCTGCCCGGGCTCGATCGCGAGGAAGATGTTGTCGGAATTGCCGCTCGGTGAAACATGCAGGCCGTGAACGTGCAGGTTCGTCACCTTGTCGATTTTGTTCACCACCGCCAGCTCCATCCGATCCCCGGGTTTGATGCGCAGGGTCGGCGGCATGTACTGCCCGTTGTAGGTCAGGGCCCACAGCTTTCGGCCGGCGAGTTCCACCTTTTTGCGCTCCACCACGATGCGCGTGCGCAGCAACCCGTCCTTGCTCACCACTTCCGCGGGGTTCCGCAGCGCATGTGCCGACCGGGCCGAGGCCCAGGAGGAATCCGACGGAGAGGAGGCCGGGTCGTGCTCCGCACCCGAATTGCTACAGCCCGAGACAAGGGCGAGAACGGCGAGGAGCGCCCCGGCAAAGGACTTTCCTCCCTGGGAACGAAGCCGCATCACGTTCCTCCGATTTGACGTAGCGCCAGGAATGCGGCCGGATCGCTACCGCACAAGGCATCTTTCGGCCCATCCTGGCGCGAGAGCCCGCCAACGGGGACAACGACCCGCTGGCGCCTCGCATGACCGACCCGAACAGCGTCAGTCCGGGCCGAGCTCACGAAGCGAGCGAGACCACCGGTGGAATGGCAGGGGCGGTACGGAGGTGCCCCGTACCGCCCCTGTGTTCCCGCCCCTAAGGGTTGTCCCGTAACTGCTGGTCGTCACTGAGGGGCGCATCATGAAAACGGCCACCCCCTGCTTGGACTGGCCTCAGAGTTGCTCGCCCTGATGCCCCACATGGACGAGGGCTGTGAGACGGTGCGGCGACCGCGGATTTCACCACGTGGCGGGGGCCTGCACGCGAAATCCTCTGGTCCGTAGGCTCCTTGGGGTGATCGGATAGGCGCATGAGTCTTCCTCGTAACGGAATGTCCGAGGTTGTCGTGCCAGTCCTCGTCCGTGACCTGACGCCCACTGATCTGCCGGCCTGTACGTGGGCCGGCTCGACCGCCCATCTGATGCAGGTGGAACGGGAGTTGGTGCGCGCGGCAGCGGGAGAGGTGGACTATCTGGCGGTGTGCACCCCGGCCGATGTTCCGGTGGCGATCGGAGGCATCGACTACCAGGTCACGGCCGGCGTAGGCACACTCTGGCAGCTCGGGGTACTCCCGGCCCTTCAGTCCTGTGGTCTGGGCACCATGCTCATCCGGGCCGCGGAGGACCGCATCAGGTCACGTGGCCTGCACAGGGCCGAGCTCGCGGTGGAGGAGAGCAATCCACGGGCCCGGGCCTTGTACGAGCGGCTGGGCTACCTGGCCCACGGTCGCCGACCGGACGCCTGGGACGTCCAGGCGCCGGACGGCTCACTGCTCCGGTACGAGACCATGTGCACGCTGATGCACAAGGACTTGTCGTAGGGGGCCGCGTGGCGATGGAAGTGTGGGCACCGATCTTTTCACTCGCAGGCGTCGCCCTCGGCGGCGGCCTGACGGCACTCTCCCAGCGCGCCACTCAGCGCTCCGCCGAACGCCTGGAGGAACGCCGCCAGGCAGCGGCCACCAGCGAGGCGCGCCGAGCAGAGCAGATACAGGCGATCAAGGACTTCATCGCCTGCGCCCAGGACGCCGAACGGGCGGCCTACAGCCGCCCCGAGGCTTGGGGCGATGACGAAGACTGGAACAGCGCCGCTTCGGGTGCCATGACCAGGCTCTGGATCGCTGAACGGCACCTCGTGCTGCTCGGCGACGCGGACCTGCACGCCCCTGTGCACACATACGGTCGGGCACTCAACCAGGCGGTGTGGCGAGAGATCGGCGACGTCGAGGTCAACGAGCACCTCGAGGAACACAAGATCGCCTTCATGGCCGCAGCACGCGCGAGCCTCGCTTCCCCTTGAGCCCAAGCAACCTAGGTGGGACCCCTCCGTTCAGGAGCCGCCAAGACGAGCGGCCTCCGACGTCCGTCTCGAAACCCTGAGCAGTTGGGGAACGAAGAGCGACACTGGCCGGATTTCACAGGTTTCCATCATCACTGGAGAGCGACGCGCAGGTCCCGGATGTACCAGTGGAACCGTGTGCCGTCCTTGCTGTGCAGCTGCTTGCCGGGGGTGAATCCTGCCCGCCGCGCGACGGCGGCGGATGCGGGATTCTCCGGCTCCACCTGGATCACCGCCTCCTCCCCGCCCTCACTGGCCGCGTACTGGGACGCGAGGAGGACCGCGCGGGTAGCCAGGCCACGCCCCCTCCAGGACGGATAGAGGCCGTAGGCGACATTCACCTGGCCGGGAGCCAAGCCCTCCCCTGTGAACCGCAAGTCGATCGTCCCCGCAAGCGTCTCGTCGGCGCCGGACCGGATGCCGAAAGCGCGGAGCGGCCCGGCAGTGTCCCACTGTTCCCGGCAGTGCTGGAAGTACGCTTCAACGCCCTCGCGCGTGCCGGGACCACCGTTGAGCCAGCGAACCAGCAGCTCATCCTCCCCCGTGAGATGCGCCTTCACATCGTCCAGGCGCAGCGGCGACAGAGTGATGATCCCGTCGGACAGCTTCACTTCATGCATCCGCCGATTCTTGACGCTGAAGCTGCGTCGATCCAGCGGAATTCCGCGAGACGTTGCCCAGAGCTACGAGGAGCCCAGACAGGGCCTGGTGCGAATCCCGGTCACATTCCGATGAAGCTCACTGTTTCCGTCATGTGCGCCCGCTCGGTACGAAGTCGTGGCACGCCTTCCTTCTCGAATCCCACCGAGACGCCGCAGAACAGTACGAGCCCGTCATCGGCTCCGACCGTCTGGCTGACTGTCTCTCGATACATGGTCCACATGACCTGGGGGCAGCTGTGCAACCCTTCAGCCCTCAGCAATAGCATGACCGTCTGCAAGTACATGCCCGCGTCACCCCACTGTCCGGGCCCCATCGTCCGGTCGAGGTAGCAGAACAGAACGACCGGCGCCCCGAACGCCTCAGAGTTCAGGGCAGCGATCTTCCTGGGCCTGTCAGGGTCGTCGCGCTCGATTCCGAGTGTCTTGTACCGCTGGGCGGCTGCGGCGGAGAAGCGGTCCAGATACGGCGAGGTCAGTTCGGCCGGGTACATCGGGTACTCCCGGTCATCACCCGGGTCTCCCGCCAGGGCCCTGGCCGTCGCGCGCCTCTTCAGTTCGGCCAAGGGCTCACCGGTGACCACATACACACGCCACGGCTGGAGGTTGCCACTCGACGGAGCCCGCGTCGCAGCAGCCAGCACTCGTTCGAGTATCCCCTTGGATACCGGCTCATCGCTGAACGCCCGCACGGCCCGTCGACTGTCCACGGCCTCATACACATCCAAGTCTTCGCGTCCTTCCATTCGACCGGGCCCTCTACCGTATTCAGTAGTCAGTAGTCAGTGCCGAGCATCACGGGTCCTGGGGCAGCGTCCTGACGGCCAGTCCGGTCGTTGGGCTGTGAGAGTCAGAGGTGACCTGACGGACGATCAGTGGGTGCGGCTTCGACCTCTCCTGTCAGTGCGTAACGGGCGTTGTAGCAGGTGGCGGGATCACCGGCAGGTGATCAACGGGGTGTTGTACCGGATCAGGGCGGGCGTGCAGTGGCTGACCTGCCGGAGCGTTATGGGCCGTGGAAGACGGTGCACGAGCGGCATCGCCGCTGGTCGTCAGACGGCACGGCACGCGGGAACTCGTGCTCCATGCTCGTACTCGGGGCGGCCTGGTATCGCAGTTCCTGGCCCCAGAGACCACGGACATGGATCTGTACGCGCAGCCCGTGCGGCCCGCGCAACCCGGGAGGGCGTGGTGAGGGCGTTCTGGGGCGGTGGGCGCCGGGAGGGTGTCCGTGACATGTGAACTGCCGCTCTCGGCGCGGCCCATGCAGCGGGGACGGGACACAGGCCGGACGCCCTGGACGGCGGTGCGGGATGATGGATACGAGCACCGTGTCCGACTCCAGGACCATATGTACCAGCAGTCCGTCCACCCACAGTCGGACACGTCGTGCCCTGCTGGGGGATTCGCCCCAACTGCCCTGTGCGCAAGGGTGAGTGCGTCCCACACGTACTGACCCGAAGGGCCCACGTGCGAAGCAGACGAATAGCCCCCGTTCTGGCGGCGAGTGCCGTCGCGGCGCTGATTCCGGCACTCACGCCGGCGACCGCCTCCGCCGCCGAGAACCCCTTGCCGCAGCTCCTCAAGCAGAGACCGGCCTGGCACCGCTGCAACAGCGAAGCTCCGGCCTCCTTTCAATGCGCCACCCTCAAGGTCCCGTTGGACTACAGCCGTCCGGGCGGCAAGAAGATCGACCTCGCGATATCGCGGATCAAGGCGAGCAGCCCCACCGAACGCCACGGTGTCCTGCTGCTCAATCCCGGGGGACCGGGGGGCCAGGGCCTCGATATGCCGCAGTCGCTGTCGGCCGAGCTCCCCAAGTCCGTGCAGAGGAAGTATGACCTCATCGGCTTCGACCCGCGGGGTGTCGGCCGGAGCTCCCCTCTCAGCTGCGGTCTGACCGCCGAGGAGGAGAACTGGCAGCGTCCCTACAAGGCCGCGTCGTTCGCCAAGGACGTCAAGTGGGCCCGGACCGTCGCCGAGAAGTGCGACGCCAAACAGGGCGACAAGCTGCCCCACATCACCACGCGCAACACCGCCCGTGACATGGACGTCATCCGGGCCGTGCTGGGCGAGAAGAAGATCTCCTACCTCGGGTACTCGTACGGCACCTATCTCGGAGCCGTCTACACGCAGATGTTCCCGCGGCGCAGCGACCGGATCGTACTGGACAGCGCCGTCGACCCCGCACGGATCTGGCGGGGGATGATGCAGGTCTGGTCAGAGGGCAGCGAGCCCGCGTTCACGAGGTGGACCGAGTGGACCGCCCAGCGGAACGCGACCTACAAGCTGGGCAACACCCCGGACAAGGTCCGCAAGACGTTCTGGGCTCTGGTCGCCCGGGCCAACCGGAAGCCGATCGAGCTCAACGGCGCCTCCCTGAACGGCGATGACATCCGCGCGGGCCGCGCCATGTTCTTCAGTGTGCGCGAGGCCGCGGAGGAAATCGTCGAGCTGAAGAAGGCCGCCGACGGCAAGGGCTCGTCCTCCACCCCTGACACCGTGAGGCCCGAGCGCCCCGCACCGCCGGCATTCGGCGCCGGCGTGCCCTCGGACAACTCCAGCGCAAGCTTCTGGGCAGTCGCCTGCTCCGACACCCGCGCCTGGCCGCGCGACCCCGAGCAGTACCGCCGCGATGCGATCCGGGACAAGGCCAAGTACCCGCTGTACGGCGACTTCGCGTCCCAGATCAAGCCGTGCGCGTTCTGGAAGAAGAACGGCAGCGAACCCGCCACCACCATCGACAACAAGGTCGGGGTGCTCACCCTTCAGAACGAGTGGGACTCCCAGACGCCGCTGTCCAGTGGCCTCGGCATGCACCGGGCCATGAAGGGTTCGAGGATGGTCACGGTCGCCGGGGGTGTCGGACACGGCATCTACGGTTCCAAGTCGTGCGCCGACAAGACGGCCACCGCGTACCTGACCACGGGCAAGCTCCCCGCGAAGGACGTGACCTGCCAGGCACCCGCGCCGGCACGTGAGCGCAGCAGCGCCGGCAAGCTGCCGGTTCCCCTGCCTCCGGGCATCCCGGGGCTGCCCGGCCGCTTCTGATCCGTTCCGGACGAGGTGATGTGACGTGGGGCCTCTGCCGAGCGGAGGCCCCATGTCATGTGGACCTGCATGCCGTATGGACCTACATGTCGTGTGGACCTACATGGCGTGTGGACCTGCATGGCGTGTGGAGCTAGCCGGAGTTGGTGTCGGTGCGGGCGAAAATGCCTTCCAGCATTCCGGTGGCCTGCCCGACCTCGATCAGGTAGCCATCAGGATCGCGTAGGTAGCAGCGGACCTCGGCACGCCGGTCGATCGGTGGGGTCAGGAACTCCGCTCCCTTCGCGCTCCATTGGGCGTAGCAGGCCTCGATGTCGGCGACCCGCAGGTTCATGAAGCTGGAGACGGTGTGCGGTTCGCCGGGCGGGACCAGCGTCACATCGGGCTTGTCCGGGGTCGGGCCGCCGCCCGGATTCATGATGATCCAACTGTTGGCGAGCTTCACGATGCAAGGGTTCTCGTCCAGGACGACCTGCCCGCCGAGCACCTCGCTGTAGAAGCGGCGCGAGCGTGCCACATCACGCACCGTCAGGAAATGTGTCATCAGCAGCCCCTCACTCGGGGCTGGAATACCGTCGTTGTCCATCTGGCGCCTCACTCCGCCGACCGCGATACCCGGCGCATTTTCCGTGTCATTCGACATCTTGGCGATGGCGGCACAGCCCGTGGCGGTGCTTCCCACGTGGTGGGCCTCTGCCTTCCATGGCATCGCGCCACGGGGCCCGCTGCAACCCGTGGGTGCCCGGGCAGCGCCCGAGCGGCCGTTCCGCCTGCTCACGGGGCGTATGGCGGCTGTGGCCACCGACGGGAGCGGTGAGCGTCTGCCAGGCGGGACGGGGCCAGTCGGGTGACGATGGAACTCGATCCCTCTGACCGTGCTCTTCCTGGAGGAGGCAGACGACATGGCATACCCCTCCGATTCCTCAGGCGCAGGCGCAGGCGCAGGCGCAGGCGCAGGCGCAGGCACAGGCCCCGGCACAGGCACCGGCCCTCCGCACGGCACCGAGCCCCGAGATGCCTCCCCGGCCGGGGGCCTGAATGCCCTGGCGAACATGGCCTGGCAATTCCTGCTCATCATGGGCCTGGCCGCGATCGCCCTGGGCGTCCTCGTCCTGGCCTGGCCTGTCCAGACCCTGCGGGTCGTCGGTGTGCTCTTCGGCATCTACCTGCTGGCCACCGGAGTCTTTCAGCTGGCCGCTGCCTTCGGGACGCACGTCCCTCGGCATCTGCGGGTGTTGCATTTCGTCGCGGGCGCGCTGTTCATCCTGCTGGGCCTGGTCTGTTTCCGGGGCACCCTGCAATCGATTCTGTTGCTCGCGCTGTGGATCGGCTTCGGCTGGCTGCTGCGCGGCATCATGGTGACCGCCACGGCGGTCTCCGCCGAGGACATCCCGGCGCGCGGCTGGCAGATCTTCTCGGGGATCATCATGGCTCTGGCAGGCATCGTGCTGATCGTGTCGCCGTTCAGCTCGATCGCCGCGCTGGCCTTGGTGGTGGGCATCATGGCCATCGTCGTGGGCGCTGTCGAGGTCTTCCACGCCGTCAAGATGCGCGTCGAACTCGGCCGCCTCACCGAGGGCACCACCCCCAAGCGGCGGCCCATGTTCCATTCCCGGCCGCACCCCCAGCACTGATCACGGGGCGCGCGAGGCCACCCGGGCGGCGAAGCATCGCGAGGTCGGGCGGTGAAGCATCGCGAGGCGTCCATCGCAGCATTGCGAGGTGTCCCTCGCGCGCCACACGAAGGCGATGCGGTCCTGGAGTGCGACGGTGTGCCCGGGCCGTGCGGTGAATTCCCAGGCGTCCGGGTGGCTTTGCCGTCGCCGGTGAGGGCTCTCCGGCTCGCCAGTCGTCGCGCGCCTCAGGCGAGGACACGGGCGAGGAAGCCACGGATGTGCTCGGTGATGGCCTCCAAGTGGCTCTCCAGGGCGAAGTGTCCGGACTCGAGCAGATGGATCTCGGCCTCGGGCAGGTCCTGGGCGAATGCCTTGGCTCCGTCGGGGCCGAAGATCTCGTCGTTCGCTCCCCAGACCGCCAGCAGTGGAACCTGCGAGTCGCGGAAGTACTGGTGGACCCGCGGATAGAGGTCCACGTTCGTCGGGTAGTCGCGGAAGAGCTGGAGCTGGATCTCGTCGTTGCCCGGGCGGTCCAGCAGCGCCTGGTCATGGACCCAGTTGTCAGGGCTGACCAGACTCGGATCGGCGACTCCGTTCACGTACTGCCAGCGGGTGACCTCAGGGGTCAGGGCGCCGCGCATGGGGGCTTCGGTGTCCGGACCCGGAGCATTGGCGTAGGCGAAGGCGCCGTCCCAGAAGGACTTGACGAAGCCCTCTTCGTAGGCGTTGCCGTTCTGGGTGATGATCGCGCTGACGCGGTCCGGGGCTTGGAGGGCGAGCCGCCATCCAATGGGAGCGCCGTAGTCCTGTACGTACATCGCGAACCGGTCGACGCCCAGGTGCTGGAGCAGTCCGGAAGTGACATCGGTGAGGGCCTCGAAGGTGTACGGGAAGTCCTCTGGGGCCGGCATCGCGGACTGGCCGAACCCGATGTGATCGGGGGCGATGACGTGGTAGCGGTCGGCGAGCGCCGGGATCAGGTGGCGGAACATGTGCGAGCTGGTCGGAAAGCCGTGGAGAAGGAGCACGACGGGCGCCTTCGGGTCGCCTGCCTCCCGGTAGAAGACGTCGAGACCGTTGACGGTGGCGGTGCGGTGGTGAACTGCGGAGACCATGTCCCTAACCTTTCTCTTGGGTTTTAGTGGTTATGGAGTCAGTCGAGCACGTTGCGCCTAACCTGTCAATGCATTTTTAGGGGTTAGGTGGTGTGGAGCTGGGTGAGGCTTGCGGTTGGGGCCTCGGCCTCTCCCAAGCCTCCGTCCGCGAGGGGGTGCCGGCCAGTGCGGCACTGGGGCCCTCGGGGTTCGTGTAACCTGTCAAGCGGACTAATGCGGTTAGGAGGTGCAAGGGTGGCCGGTCGGGAAGAGCAGGACGCACTGCTGGAGCTCCTCAACACCACGCCCGTGGTCAACGGCGTCGTCCAGGACCTGTTCGCGGAGCCGGACACCGCCAGGTCCTGGCAGCAGGCCCACGGCGGCACCGGCACCGCGGAGGAGCTCCGAAGCCTCGTGCGGGCGCGCGACGCCCTACAGGACGTGGTGCGCGGCAGTCGGCCCGCCACGTCGCTGGCCCCGCTCCTGAAGGACGTCACCTCCCTCCCGCACCTTTCGTCTGCCGGGGTGTCGTGGGAGCTGGACGCCCCCGCTGAGCGCCGGATGGCGGTGGAGGCGGTCATGGCGTGGAGCGCACTGCTGGAGACGATGCCCGGCCGGCTGCGGCCGTGCGCCAACGCGGAATGCCGGCTGTTCCTCATCGACCGCAGCAAGACCAACAAGGGCCGCTGGTGCTCCATGGCCGTCTGTGGCAACCGCATGAAGGCCAGGCGGCACTACCAGCGCACCCGCGACGGCGCAGCCGAGTAAAGGCGCCGGCGGTCACCTCTGATGACCACGGGCCCGTCGACGCTTCGCCTTGGCGATCTCGCCGAGGGGCGTTTCTCCAGCGGTGCAGGTGCAGGTGCAGGGAGGCGCCCCAGCACTGCCCGGGTGGCGGCCGGAATCGCGGCGCCACCGGCACGAGAATTAGGATCGGCTTGAGCGCACAGATCACAGCGCCCTGAGGCTGCCCCCGGACGGCCACCTCGCAGGAGGGTCCGCAATGGCGACGCTGCTGTCCGTCAACGTAGGAATGCCCGAGGACGTCTCCTGGCAGGGGAGGACCGTCCACACCGGAGCCTGGAAGTCCCCCGTGCGTGGCCCCCGGACGGTGCGGCGGCTGAACATCGACGGAGACGGTCAAGGAGACCTGGCCGGACACGGCGGCGAAATTCGTGCCGTCCTTGTCTATCAGCTGGAGTCCTACCGGTACTGGCAACAGCAACTCGGTCGCGACGACCTGACCTTCGGGAACTTCGGGGAGAACTTCACCGTCGATGGCCTGCCCGACGACGAAGTATGCATCGGCGACCGGTACCGCATCGGCGAAGCCGAATTCGAAGTCACCCAGCCGCGCGTCACCTGCTACCGCGTCGGCATGCGCCTGGGCGAACCCGCCATGGCCTCCCTGTTGGTAGCCCACCATCGCCCCGGCTTCTATCTGCGTGTCCTCGCCGAGGGACGAGTCCAGGCCGGCGACGAGGTCACCCTGACGCGCAGAGGCCCCGGAGAACTCAGCGTCGCCGACACCGACGCGCTGCTCTACCTCCCCGGCCGCGACCCCGCGAAACTGCGCACAGCACTGAACATCCCCGCCCTCAGCCCCGGATGGCAGCAGTCCTTCCGTGAACTCGCCGCCGCCCGGCAGCCCCAACAGGAACCGGGATGGCCGGGCGAACTCGCCGGCACCCAGCAGCCCCGCGAAGAGCCGGGATGGCCGGGTTTCAAGACCATGCGCGTCGCCCGCATCGTTCCCGAGACCCCCACCGTCTCGTCGGTCTACCTCGACGCCACCGACAACACACCCCTGCCTGAGGCCCGCCCCGGCCAGTACCTCTCCATCCGCCTCGCCGTCGGCGGGGCCACCGCCGCGGTGCGCAGCTACTCCTTGTCGTCCGTGCCCACCGCCTGCACCTACCGCATCAGCGTCAAGCACGAGCCCCACGGGCAGGTCAGCAGCTATATCCATGCCAGGCTCCACCTCGGGGACCTCGTGGACATCGCAAGCCCCCGCGGAACGTTCGTACTCGAAGAAGGCACCTGCCCGGTCATCCTCGTCTCGGCAGGGATCGGTGTCACTCCCGTGCTCGCCATGCTTCACCAACTCGCCGCCGCACGAGACCCACGCCCTGTCTGGTGGATCCACATCGCCCACGACCGCGCCCAGCACGCTTTCGCCGACGAGGCCCACGAGCTCCTGGCACAACTCCCCAACGCCCACGAGCACATCTACTACACCGCCGAAGCCGCTCCACATGAAGCCGCCCCACATGAAGCCGACCCACATCCCGGCGAGCCCCACATCACCCAAGGTCGTCCGACCGCCTCCTCACTCGCGGCCCTGGGCGTGCCCGCCGATGCCGACGGCTATCTCTGCGGACCTCCCGCCTTCATGGACGCCCTCGGCGGTTACCTGCGCGATCACGGCCTGCCTCCCGAGCGGATCCATACCGAACAGTTCAGCGCCCTCCCCGCCATCAATCCCGGCGTAACGCCCACGACCACGGTCCGGCCGCACCAACCCCCCGGCCCACCGGGCGACGGCCCCCTCATCACCTTCGCCCGCAGCGGCATCACCACCCCATGGTCACCCGCTCACGCCTCACTCCTCGATCTCGCCGAAGCCTGCGACATCCCCACCCGCTGGTCCTGTCGCACCGGCGTCTGCCACACCTGCATCACCCACCTCGTGTCAGGCGACATCACCTACACCACCCAGCCTCTCGAACTCCCCGAGGCCGGCACCGTCCTCGTCTGCTGTAGCAACCCGACCACCGAAGTCGTCCTCGACCTCTAGCGTCCGCCGACAATGGCACGGGTCGGCCGAACCTCAACTCGGCTGATCAGGCGGCAACTTGGCTCACAGTGCGCCGCGCCCAGCACCCGGGCGCCTTCGATGCGCCGAGGCGGCCCCGCCGGTCGGTCTCAGCCGGACGCTCTCAGCCCGGAGGAACCGCACGACGGCGGCGAGGCCGGCCCCCGCCCGCACCCTGGGCGGCGGCAGCTCTCGGCAGGGGGCCGCACTCCCGATCTTGCGTAGCAGAGCTTGATAATCACCCATAAAATGGTCATTGCTGGCGCACTGGCGAGCCGGACAGGCACACGAAGTCGGTGCGGAAGGGTGATCGACCCGGGGACGGGGTGCCTATGGATCAGGCCGCCAGTCCGGCCCGGACCGTCATCATGACTGTGGACGACGACCCGGGCGTATCGCGTGCTGTCGCCCGCGACCTGCGGCGACGCTACGGCGCGGCGTACCGGATCGTACGCGCGGAGTCCGGCGAGTCCGCCCTCGATGCCCTGCGCGAGCTGAAGCTGCGCGGCGGCCCCGTCGCGGTGATCGTGGCCGACTACCGGATGCCGAAGATGAACGGCATCGAGTTCCTCGAACAGGCTCTCGACATCTACCCCGGCGCCCGGCGGGTGCTGCTGACCGCGTACGCGGACACCAACGCGGCCATCGACGCGATCAACGTCGTCGACCTCGATCACTACCTCCTCAAGCCCTGGGAGCCGCCCGAGGAGAAGCTCTACCCCGTCCTCGACGATCTGCTTCAGGCCTGGCGGGCCACCGATCAGCGGCCGGTGGCCGTCACCAAGGTCGTCGGGCACCGCTGGTCGGCGCGCTCGTCGGCCGTACGGGAGTTCCTGGCCCGCAACCAGGTGCCGTACCGCTGGTACTCGTCCGATGATCCGGAAGGCCGGCGGCTGCTGTGCGCCGCGGGCCAGGACGGCCTGCGGCTCCCGCTGGTGATCACTCCGGACGGCACGGCCCTCATCGAGCCCGAGGACCAGGAGCTCGCCGCCCGGGTCGGCCTCGCGACGACCCCGGCTACCGACTTCTACGACCTGGTCATCATCGGCGGCGGACCGGCCGGTTTGGGTGCGGCGGTGTACGGGGCCTCCGAGGGGCTGCGGACCGTCCTCGTGGAACGCTCCGCGACCGGGGGCCAGGCGGGCCAGAGCTCGCGCATCGAGAACTATCTCGGCTTTCCGGACGGCGTGTCCGGGGCGCAGCTGACCGACCGGGCCCGGCGTCAGGCGGCGAAGTTCGGTGCCGAGATACTGACCGCGCGCGAGGTCAGCGGGCTGGAGATCAATGGCGCCTCGCGCGTCGTCCGGTTCTCGGACGGCTCCGCTGTCGCCGCGCACGCCGTGATCCTCGCGACCGGCGTGTCGTACCGGCAGCTGGAGGCGCCCCATGTGACCGAGCTGACCGGCTGCGGAGTGTTCTACGGCTCGGCCCTGACCGAAGCGGCCGCGTGCCAAGGTCATGATGTGTACATCGTCGGCGGGGCGAACTCCGCAGGCCAGGCCGCGATATACCTGGCCCGGAGCGCCAAGTCGGTCACCGTACTGGTGCGAAGGCCCTCCTTGTCCACGTCGATGTCGCACTACCTCATCCAGCAGGTCGACGAGACGCCCACGATCTCCGTACGCACCAACACGGTCGTCGACGCCGCCCACGGCTCGCGTCAACTGGAACAGATCACCCTGCGCGACACGGCGACCGGAGACACCGAACTCGTCGACGCCCAGTGGATGTTCGTCTTCATCGGCGCGGCCCCGCTGACCGACTGGCTGGAGGGAACGGTGCTCCGGGATTCCCGCGGGTTCATCCTGACCGGCCCCGACCTGACCGCGGACGGGCGCCCGCCGGCCGACTGGGAGCTGGACCGGCCGCCCTACCACCTGGAAACGAACGTCCCGGGCGTGTTCGTGGCCGGAGACGCCCGCGCCGAGTCCGCCAAGCGTGTCGCGTCCGCAGTGGGAGAGGGAGCGATGGCGGTCATGCTCGCCCACCGGTATCTGGAGCAGTCATGAACGGCCGGCCGATGCCGTGCAGTCAGGAGGAACTCGGCTCGCTGTTCCTCTTCGAGAAGCTGGCTCCCGACCAGATCGCCCTGCTCTGCCGCGAAGGCCGTGTGGAGGAGTTCGAACCCGGGCCCGTGTACGGGGAGGGCGACGCCGCCACGTGCTTCTACGTGCTGCTCGAAGGGACCGTCGTTCTCTCGCGCCGGATCGGGGACTACGACGTGGAGATCAACCGGAGCTCCGGCCGCGGGGTGTACGCGGGAGCCTTCCAGGCCTACCTGGGTGACCGCTTGCGGCAGGTGTACAACAGCTCCCTGCGGGTCATCGAGCCCTCACGCTTCTTCGTACTTCCCGCGGAGACCTTCGCCGCGATCATGCGCGAGTGGTTTCCCATGGCCGTACACCTGCTGGAAGGCCTCTTCTTCGGCACCAAGAGCGCCCAGGAGGCCGTCGGCCAGCGAGAACGGCTCCTGGCGCTCGGGTCGCTGTCCGCAGGGCTGACCCATGAGCTGAACAACCCTGCCACCGCGGCCGTGCGCGCCACGTCCGCGCTCCGTGAGCGTGTTGCCGGCATGCGCCACAAGCTGGGCATCATCGCGGCACGCCCGTACCGGCGCGACAGCCTGGAGACACTCATCGACGTCCAGGAACGCACGGCCGAGCGCGTCGCCAAGGCCACCACCCTGAGCCCGCTGGAGGCCTCCGACCGGGAGGACACCCTCTCCGACTGGCTCGACGACCACGGCATCGCGGACGGATGGCAGCTCGCGCCGACCTTCGTACAGGCCGGCCTCGACACCGAATGGCTGGACCAGATCGCCGCGGTCGTGGACAGCGACACCCTCGAAGGTGCCGTGCGGTGGCTCAACTACACCGTCGAGACCGAACTGTTGATGAACGAGATCGAGGAGTCGACCAACCGCGTCTCGGCCCTCGTCACCGCGGCCAAGCAGTACTCGCAACTCGACCGTGCACCCCACCAGGTCGCCGACGTGCACGAACTGCTGGACAGCACCCTGCTGATGGTCTCCGCGAAGATCGGCCCCCACATCACCGTCGTCAAGGACTACGACCGCACCCTGCCGAAGATCCCGGCCTACCCCAGTGAGCTCAACCAGGTATGGACGAATCTGATCGACAACGCCGTCTCGGCGATGAACAGCACGGACGCCGACGGCACGTTGACCGTACGCACCGCGCGCGACGGAGACCATCTGCTCGTCGAGTTCCAGGACACCGGCCCCGGGGTCCCCGAGGAGATCCGCGACCGCGTCTTCGACCCGTTCTTCACCACCAAACCGGTGGGTGAGGGCACGGGCCTCGGCCTGGACATCTCCTGGCGCATCGTCGTCAACAAACACCAGGGGGACCTGCGACTCGACTCCGCCCCCGGCGACACCCGCTTCCAGGTACGCCTCCCGCTGGCCTCCGCCGACCCCCAACCCCCACAGGAGCCGTCATGAGTTCCCCGAACGGAATCGACCCCTCGGTCCCACCCAGCGGAGCCGGCTGCGTCGAGTGCGACGCCGACGGCGGCTGGTGGTTCCACCTGCGACGCTGCGCACAGTGCGGCCACATCGGCTGTTGCGACGACTCGCCCGCCAAGCACGCGACGGCCCACGTGCGGGCCACCGGGCACCCGGTGATCCGTAGCTTCGAACCGGGCGAAAGCTGGTTCTGGAACTACGAGACCTCGGAGATGTCCGCCGCGGGCCCGCACCTGACTCCCCCCGAGAGCCACCCGGCCGATCAGCCCACCCCCGGCCCCGCGGGACGAGTCCCGAAGGACTGGGCCGACCGACTGGGCTAGGTGTATTGACCCGCAGCATTGTTGATTCGACTGATGGGCGGGTGGCCGCCGAGTGCAGTGTGGCAGCGGTGATGGTTGTAGGTGTGGAGGAACTCCACGAGAGCTGCGGTGCGCTCGGCGTTGCTGGAGTACGGGCGCACGTACGCCCATTCGTCGAGCAGCGTGCGGTTCAGGCGTTCGACCTTGCCGTTCGTCTGCGGGCGGTACGGTCGGGTGCGTTTGTGGACGATGCCAGCGACGCTCAAGGTCTGGCCGAACAGCTTGGATCGGTAACAGGAGCCGTTGTCGGTTAGGACGCGTTCGACGGTGATGCCGTGTTCGGAGAAGAAGGCGTTCGCGCGTCGCCAGAACGCGGCTGCGGTCTCCTTGCGCTCGTTGGCCAGGACCTCGCTGTAGGCGAGCCGGGAGTGGTCGTCGATGGCTGTGTGGACGAAGCTGTATCCGATGACGGGGCTGCCGCCCTTGCGCGCATCGGTCGTCGCCTGCCTGTTGGCACCGGCCTGCTGCCGGGGCTTGATGCGGTGCCCGCCGCCGTCGGGGATGTTGCCGAGCTTCTTGATATCGACGTGGATCAGCTCGCCGGGGCGTGCGCGTTCGTACCGGCGAATTACCTGGCCGGTGGGCCGGTCCATCCAGCGCAGTCGGTTCAGTCCGTGGCGGGTGAGCACGCGATGGACTGTGGAGGCGGGTATGCCCAGGATCGGACCGATCCGTGCGGGGCCGAGCTTTCGCTCGCGCCGCAGCGCGCAGACCTGTTTCTCGACGTCTGGGGCAGTGCGGTGCGGGGTAGTCCGGGGCCGACTCGTGCGGTCGAACAGGCCGGTGTCGCCCTCGGTGCGCCAGCGACGTACCCACTTGTAGGCCGTGGCGCGGGAGATGCCCATTTCGTCGGCTACGTGCGCGACGGGGCGCCCGGCTCGGACCCGGTCGATCAGAAGTCGTCTGCCGTAGACGGTCAGTCGGGCGTTGGGGTGGGACACGAAGACCTCTGCTGTGGTGCGGATCTTGATCAGTCGTCTGGGCTCAGGCGGGGAGCGCAGGCACATGAGGCCGCCGACCCGGTGGTCGGCGGCCTATGGCGCTGTGTGGTGGGCGGCAGGAGGGTCAGGCCGCGAGTCGGGTGCCGCGGCGCCAGATGGCGCGGGTGTTGAGGGTGTCGGAGATGGTGCTGGTGGGGTCGCCGTCGATGAGGAGGAGGTCGGCGCGCATACCCTCGGCGATGCGGCCGCGGTCTTCGAGGGCGAAGCGGCGGGCAGTGGTGGCGGTGGCTGCGCGCAGGGCCTGGGCGGGGGTGAGGCCGGCTTGAACCAGGTACTGCAGTTCGTGGTGGACGCTGGCGCCGTGGGCGAGCCCGCCCAGGAAGGGCAGGGGCAGGGAGACGTCGGTGCCGGCCAGCAGGTCCACGCCTGCGTCGGCGAGGGCCTTGACGGTGGCCAGGACGTCTTCGATCTTGCCTTGGGGGTAGTGGCCGAAGGCGGAGCGCAGGGCCTTGTCCCAGTCCGCATCGAGGCGGGTGGCGACGCGCGGATCGTCGGCGAGGTCGCTTCCGGTGATGCCCATCATGGAGGCGTTCAGGACGACGCAGGGCACGACGAACACTCCAGCGGTCTTGACCAGGTTGATGATCTCGTCGGTGTGGGGCTGGTCCATGAAAAGGTGGGCCAGGCCGTCGATACCCGCCTCGATGGCCATACGGGTGGCGTCCACGGTCAGGGCGTGGGCGATGGTGAGCATGCCATGCTTCTTGGCCTCAGCCACGCCGGCGTTCAAGGTGGCCTGGTCAAGCATGGGCAGGCCCGGATGCCCTTCGACGCTGCCGTCGTCGACCATGAACTTGATGTAGTCCGAGCCGCGCTCGATCAATTGCGGGATGAATGCAACGGCTTCTTCGGGGGTGGTGGAGAACGGCATCAACGGCGGCTCTCCTGCAGGCTTGGCGCCGGGAGGAGGGCCGGGACGGAAACCCTCGGGGAACAGCTCACTGGGGTGGCCGCCCGGAGGGGTGATACCGAAACCGGAGGAACGCACGTCAGCGACGGCATCGTCCTCGCTGATGTGGGCCCGGTTGTCCCGCGTGTTGGTGCCCTGCATCTCCAACTCGGTCGTCACACCGAACCGCAGCGCCAACGCCAGCGCGTCCCGGCTGGTGTGGACGTGCGCGTCGATCAGGCCGGGGAGCAGCGTGGCGCCGCTGCCGTCGACGATCTCGGCCCCTGCTGGGGCGTCGCCGCCGATGCGGGCGATGTGCCCGCCCTCGACGAGCACGGTGGTCACCCCCAGCGGCTTCTCGCCGTCGAAGACCCGGGCACCAGCAATAGCGGTCACGGACATGGCTTACCTCGATCCTGGAGTACGACCCTCCATCTCAACGTATACCTAAAGCTATGCACATGCATAATGGAATGGTTATGCATGTCGACCAAAACTCCCTAGGATGGGCGGCATGAGCAGCTCGTCAACGCCCCGGGAGACCGGCAAGGGCCTCTTCGATCAGGTCGGACCTGCCCTGTCGCGGCTGCGGCGGCGCACCTCGGGCGGACGCGGGGATCTGACCCGCAACCTCGTCCTGAACGTGGTCGCGGACGCGCCCGGCGAGATGACGGTCGGCGGCATCGCCGCCGAGATGGGCGTCACCCAGCCCGTCGCCAGCCGCACCATTGCCGCCTGCATCGCCGACGGACTGCTGCGGCGATCCGCATCCCAGGCAGACGGCCGCCGCACCGTCCTTGAACTCACTCAGGCCGGCCAAACCGAGCGCCGCCGCTTCGCCTCCGAGCAGCGCGAGACCTTTGAGCACATCACCGCTGCATGGGAGCCGACCGAGCGCATGCAGTTCGCCCAGTTCCTCATCCGCTACAGCCAGGACGCCAGCGCCTGGTCCGCCCGGCAGACCCACCGCAGCGACGATGACACGAGTGCCCGCGCACACGACTGAACCACCCCGCAGCGATGTAGCGCAGGACCAAAGGGCAGGACCCGCGTCACGCCGCAACATCACCCTCGGGCAAGCTCCCGAAAACCGGACGAAGCGAACCCCTGAGCATTGTCAACAACGCTCGTGGGCAATACCGCTAGGCAGCTTGTACCTGGCGGTCCCGTCACTGTCGATGCCGGCGGCTTCGATCGCCGCCACGGGCCGCCCGCCGCGTCGATTCGCCGTGTCATACGGTCATGGCGCTGCCGGTGTGGGTGTCAGAGGGCGTCGAGGTCCACGGCGGAGGCGATGGCGTGGAAGCCGGCCTCGTTGGGGTGCAGGCCGTCTTTGAAGACGTAGCCGGGGCGCGGCAGGGTGGGATCGGCGGGGTCGGCGAGGGCACGATCGACATCGAGGACGGCGTCGTAGGCGCCGCCGGCGCGGATCCAGTGGTTGACGGCGGCCCGGACCTTCTCGCCCTGCTCGCTGTAGACGGGGAAGAGGGCGCCCTTCATGGGCAGGATGGTCGCACCGACGGCCTTGACACCGCGGGCGTGGGCGGCGCGGATCAGCTGTTTGTGGGCGTCGATGATCTGGCGTGCGGTCACGTGGGGTGCGGTGCCCATACAGGGGTCGGCTATCTTCGGGGCGCCGATGTCATTGGCGCCCAGGTGGATGATCACCGTGCGCACGCCGGGGCGGTCGAGCACATCGCGCCGGAAGCGGTCGGTGGCCTTGTCCCCGTAGCAGGGGGAGTCGTTGAGGAGCCGGTTTCCGCCGATACCGGCGTTGACCACGTCCAGCGGGCGGCGGTCGGCCACGAGGCGTTCGGCGAGCTTGTCCGTGAAGCGGTGGTCGGCGCCGGGTGTGGCCCCTGTCCCGTCGATGAGCGAGTCACCAAAGGCGACCACGGTGCCACGCCGCGGGGAGGCGGCGCCGGACACCTCCACCCCACTCAGGAAGTACCACGCGTTCGTGGACTCCTTGAACAGGTCACCCGCCGGATCGGACAGTCGGCGTCCGGAGGCGCGGTACGAGGTGGCGGTGGTGAACCGGTGGAAGGTGGCCGGACCGGTGCGGCCGGCGAAGTACAGGGTGACGGTCAGCTTCTCCAGCGGGGAGGTGCGCAGGCCCTCGGCGTCGCTCACGAGGTCTCGTCCAGGGGCGATGGTGGCGCCCTGGCGACCGCCGAACGTCACCTTGCGTACGGTGCCCGGCCAGACCTGGGCATCGCCGGCGGACCGGCCGACGGTCGCGGCAGTGATCCGCAGCGGCGTGGTGCCGTAAGCGTTGGAAAGCCGGATTCTTAAGGCGGAGCCGCCGTTTGCGACGCGGACCACTTGGCGTACGGACTGGTCGGCGAACCCGTGCTGTGACCAGTTGGGCCCCCAGTCCTCGCTGCCCGCGACGGGCCGCTGCATGGCCGTGCCCCACGCCCCGGTCCACACCGGCCCCTTGCTGTCGCGCAGCTGCGGCCGCGCGTCGCCGTGTGCCACAGCTGTCGAGACGGCGAGCGCGGTGAGTACCGCCGTGACAGCGGCGAGCGTGCCCCGCCGTCCCGTCCTCTTCAAGGGCCGCGGCTTTGCTGAACGCATCAGGTGTCTCCTCGGGAAATGAGTGATGAGGAGATCTCAGCGCCATTCGGCTCCGAGGTCACCAGGGCTGTCCCCCGAATCGGCCTTCGGGCAGGCCCTACCTATGGCAGGCCGTCCCCTTGCCCGGCGGCAGGCCAGTGGGCGTGGGCGCGTGCGCACACCAGCGTGGGTGAGTGAGCACACCAGCGTGAGCGAGTGTTGCGGGGGCCCGCAGGGGGCCGGAAGGGCGAGTGGTAGATTCTCAACAAGCGTTTAGTTTTTGAGAAGTCGACCGTGAAGTCCGGGGCGAGGCCCACACGTTGGCGCCCGCACCGCATCGTGGAGAGCGAGCACCATGCGCATCCTCATCACCGCACAGGCCATCTACTCGCACCTCGCGCCTCTGGTGCTGCCCGTGGCGGAGAGAGCCCGGGAGGCAGGTCATGAGGTGGCCATCGCCACGGGAGCCGGCGTTGTCCAGCACATCGAGAAGCGCGGACTCACCGCGCTGACGTTGCCCCACATGCAGTCGATGGGGGAAGCGCTCCAGGGCGGTGCGCTCCGGCCCCCGCCGGAGATGGCGAAGGTCGGCTCCGTGACCGTCGAGCTGGCGCCGGAGTTCTTCGCCGCGGCCTTCGTCGGGCACCTTGCCGAGGCCAGCACCCCCGACCTCCTCGAAGTGGCGAAGAGCTGGCAACCGGACCTGATCCTCCACGAGTCGACCGAGTACGGCGGCTATCTGGCGGCGGAGAGCCTCGGCATCCCGCACGGCGCTCTGGACATCGCGCCGATGGCGCCGTACGCCCACCCCGCCGTGACGGAGGAGCTCAACCGCCAGCGGGGGAAGCTCGGCCTGGCGCCGGTCAACGACGCCTGGCACCCGTTCCGGGACTTCCGCGCCGGAGTCGTTCCGGAGGACTTCTACCCCACGGACAGCCGACTGCCCGGCGCCCGCTACTACCAGGTCCCCACCCAGACGGCACAGGGCGGTCTCGACCCGGACATCGCCCAACTCTCCACGGACCGGCCGCTGGTCCTCGCCACCCTCGGGTCGAACGCTCCCCGGCTCCCCGGCGGCGCCCATGCCCTGCTGGAGATCATCGTCGAGGCTCTCGGAGAGCTGCCGGTCACCGGTGTCGTGGCCCTGGGAGCGGACCGCGACCCGCGGCAGTGGGACGGGCCGCGCCCCGACAACGTCCATCTGACGTCGTTCGTCCAGCAGGAACTGCTGCTCCGGTCCAGCGACCTGTTCATCACGCATGCTGGGTTCAACGGCACCCGGGAAGCCCTGGCGGCCGGAGTCCCCATGGTGGCGGTGCCGTTGTTCGCCGAGCAGTCCCACAATGCGGGCCGGCTCCACGAGTTGGGCGTCGGGACCCGGATAGACGTCCAGGACGTCACCCGCGACTCGCTGGCCGCGGCGGCGCGCAACGTACTGGAGGACCGCTCCTACCGGTCCCGCGCCCAAGGATTCCAGCGCCGGTCCCACGCTCTGCCGGACCTCGGCCGGCTGGTGGAGGACGCCGCGGCGCTGGCCGCCTGAGCCGGACGGCTCCCGTCCGCACCTCACCACGGTGACGGTTCCGCCGAACCGTTCTCCCCGTCTCGTTCCGGCCGTTGGTACTCCAGCGGCCGGAGCGCAGTGGTGGTAGGGGCCGGCTGGGCGTCGGCCATTCCCCGTGCCGCAGCGTCAGCTCCTCCCCATGCTGCAACGTCGGCTCCTCCCCATGCCGCAGCGTCGGCCGTTCCCTCCGGAGCTTTTCGATCCGCCGTCTCCAAGGTGTCGGCGCCGCCCGGAGGTGCTTGTAGCATCAGGGCCGGCACCGGAAAGGGGACCGACTTTGACCTGCGCCGATGCAGCGACGAATGCGCCGGGACAGGCCGCGCGGCGGAAGTACGATTCAGCGGACCCGGCCGAGGAAGCAGTCCTTCCGGAGCGCAAAGGCGAGCGCACACGTCGGCGCATCCTGACGGCCGCACGGCGGAAGTTCGCCGAAGTCGGCTACGAGCGCGCCACCATCCGCGCCATTGCGACTGAAGCCGACGTGGACAAGTCCTCCGTGATCCAGTACTTCGGCAGCAAGCAGGACCTGTTCCGCGAGGCCGTCCACTGGCAGATCCCCCACGACGAACTCACCACCAGCGACCCCGGCCACACGGTGGAGAACCGCCTGCGCGGCATGCTGGACACCTGGGCCGCGGATCCGGACGGCCCCATGGCGGTGCTCCTGCGGACCAGCATGACGAGCGAGGAAGCGGCGGAGCTGCTGCGCCGGCATGTCACGGCCGAGGTCACCGATCACATCGCTGCCACCATCGATGCTCCCGACGCGCGACTGCGTGCCGCGTTGTTCAGCGCGATCATGATGGGTCTCGCCGCCCAGCGCTATCTGCTGCACATGCCCGACCTGGCCGAGGCGGACGTGGACGACATCGTGCGGATCGCCACTCCCTTGCTCCGTGGCCTCGTCGCTCCGGAGGCGTGAGTTACCTAGCGTCGGATCCCACCGCGGGTACCCGCAGGCCCGCCCGCCCGCGATGAGGCCCTCGCCTCCGCATGAGGACGGTGCGCGGCATCCGTCGCCCCGCATCCGTCGCCACGGATCCGTCCTGGCCGGACTCCGCGCCGAGAGTTAGATTGGTTGATGTCAAGCAAGTAAATATCCCGGTGGGAGTAGGTGCCCCGTGGGAAGTACTGCTGCTGATTCCGGCGACCGGGCCGCTGCCGGCCCGCGGCCGCGCCGCGCACAGGGTGCGGGCTACAAATGGGTCGCGCTGTCGAACACGACCCTGGGCGTGCTGATCGCGTCCATCAACATGTCGATCATGCTCATCGCGCTGCCCGACATCTTCCGGGGCATCGGCGTGGACCCGCTTCAGCCGGGGAACACCGGCCTACTGCTGTGGCTGATCATGAGCTATCTGGTCGTCACCGCCGTGCTGGTGGTCAGCTTCGGCAGGCTGGGCGACATGTACGGCCGGACCCGGATGTACAACCTGGGCTTCGCCGTCTTCACCGTCTTCTCCGTGCTGCTGTCGGTGACCTGGCAGCACGGCACGGCCGGCGCCCTGTGGCTGATCGCCATGCGGGTCCTTCAGGGCGTCGGCGGCGCGATGCTGATGGCGAACTCCAACGCCATCCTCACCGACGCCTTCCCCGCCCGGCAGCGCGGCCTCGCCCTCGGCCTGAACCAGGTCGCGGGCATCACCGGTTCCTTCGTCGGGCTGGTGCTCGGCGGCCTGCTCGGACCCGTCAACTGGCGGCTGGTCTTCCTGGTGTCGGTGCCGTTCGGCGTGTTCGGCACCGTCTGGGCGTATCTGAAACTGCGGGACACCGGAATCCGCACCCCGGCCCGGCCGGACTGGTGGGGCAACCTCACCTTCGCGGCCGGACTGATCGCCCTGCTGGCCGGGATCACCTACGGCATCCAGCCCTACGGCGGACACACCATGGGCTGGAGCAATCCCACCGTGCTGGCCGCGATGGGGGGCGGGGCGCTCCTGCTGGCCGTCTTCTGCGTCGTCGAGACACGGGTGGCGGCGCCGATGTTCCGGCTCGGGCTCTTCCGCATCCGCGCGTTCACCGCGGGCAACCTCGCCAGTCTGCTCGCCTCGCTCGGCCGCGGCGGCCTGATGTTCCTCCTGATCATCTGGCTTCAGGGGATCTGGCTGCCCCGGCACGGCTACGGCTTCACCGAGACCCCGCTGTGGGCCGGCATCTACATGCTGCCGCTGACCCTCGGCTTCCTGGTGGCCGGTCCGGTCTCCGGATGGGCTTCGGACCGGTTCGGCGCCCGGGCCTTCGCCACCGGCGGGATGCTGCTCGCGGCCGGCACGTTCGTGGCGCTGCAAGCCCTGCCGGTCGACTTCGACTACCCGACCTTCGCGTTGATCCTGCTGCTCAACGGCATCGGCATGGGCCTGTTCGCGGCCCCCAACCGGGCCGCCATCATGAACAGCCTGCCGCCCGACCAGCGCGGGGTGGGCGCCGGCATCAGCACCACCTTCCAGAACTCGGCCATGGTGCTGTCCATCGGCATCTTCTTCTCACTGATGATCGCGGGCCTGGCCGGGTCCCTGCCCCGCGCCCTCACGAGCGGGCTGACCGCCCAGGGCGTCCCGGCACCCGACGCCGCCAAGGTCGCGGCGCTGCCACCGGTGGGCGTACTGTTCGCCTCTCTCCTGGGCTACAACCCCGTCCGTACCCTCCTCGGGCCGCAGGTGCTCGGCCACCTTCCGCCCGGGCATGCCGCGTATCTGACCGGACGGGAATTCTTCCCGCAGCTGATCTCCCAGCCGTTCTCCGACGGGCTGGCCGTCGCCTTCGACTTCGCCATCGCCGCCTGCCTGATCGCCGCGGTCGCCTCGCTGCTGCGCGGCGGACGCTACGTCCACGAGGACGGGCGGGCCCGTACCAGGGTGGGGGACGTGTCGGCGTCGGCGTCGGCGGCGGCACCGGTCGCCGCGGGCGGCGGCACGCCCGGGTCCGCATCCACGAACGGCCCCGGCCCGGCCGCCAAATCCGGCGCACTCACCCGCACCGACGCGCCACTACCCCTGCCCCCACACCCGCCCCCACTCCCGCCACCGCCGCCTCCCAGGAGCCCTTGATGCAGCAGCCCGACTCCGACCTGGGCCCTGACTCCGACCTCGGCCTCGACGCCGACCTAGACCCCGGCCCCGCCACCGAGCAGTCGCCGCCGTCCCGGGCAGAACCGGCGGAGCTGGCCGGGCGGCTGCGTGCCGTGATCCAGCAGTTGCTGCCGCTGCTCCGCGGCCTGAGCCGGCACCGCGATCTCACCCCCAGCCGGACGGCCGCCCTCGCGGCGCTCGCCGCCCACGGTCCGCTGCGGGTCAGTGAACTCGCCGCACGGATGAACATCGCCCTGTCCACCACCTCGCGCATGGTGGATCTGCTGGACAACTCCGGCTGGATCGCGCGCCGTCCCGACCCCGCGGACCAGCGCGCCAGCCTGATCAGCCTCAACGACGACGGGCTGGCGCTGCTGCGCACCGTACGCCGGGAGACAACCGGTCTGCTCTCCGAACGGATCGCCCAATTGGACCCCGACCGGCAGCAGTTGCTGTACGAGGCGCTCCCCGCGCTGGAAGAGCTCGTCGCATGGGAGAAGCCACCGGCCGGCCCGCAGCCACGGTGATCAACGGCATTCTCGGACGGGACGCGAGGAAACCCTGATCGAGGGCCCGCTCCGGTAGCAGTGAGGTGAAGCGGGACCCTCGGGAGCTCGGGACCCCCGGGAGCTCGGGACCTCGGGAGCTCAGGGCCTCGGGAGCTCAGAACCTCGGGACTCAGGAAGTCCTGCACGCCTCGGCGATCGACACGCTGTTCTCGTAGAGGTGGTGCCGGGTGATCCGGCCCTCCTCGACGGTGAGGCGCAGCGCGAACGGTCCCTCGAAGGACTTCCCCGTCGCGCGCACGGTCCCCGAGAGGTGCCCCATCAGGACGGCGTCGGTGCCGTCCACGAGGAACGTGTCGACGGAGGCCCGCGCGTCCTCGGCCACCGTGTGTTCGGCCAGCTCCGTGACCTGGGCGGCGCATTCTGCGCCGGTGGAGCGCGGCCGGATCCACGGGACAGCGGGGTTCTCGGCGAGCAGCCAGTCGACGTCGTCCGCGAAGAGTGCGACAAGCCGCTCGACGTCCCCGGCCATCCGGGCTGCGAGGAACTCCTGGACGACGTGGCGGGTGGTGTCGGCAGCGGAACTCACGCTGGTGTCGGGGGACTTGACGGGCATGGTGCACTCCTCGGGCCTGCGGTGCCGGAACCCTCGTCGGGGTCTCGTTGACGTGCACCACGCTGCCGTAGTGGGGGAGTGCGGTCCATTACGTCAGGGGTAAGGGCCGGCCACGGCAACAGGGCAGCGGCTCTCAGGCGCCGCGGCGCACCCGGGCCGCCTTGCGGGCCTCGGCGAGCTTGCGGGCCTCGTTGGCCTTGCGGGACTTGCCGCCGGTGCCGCGGGAGGCGTCCTTGCTGGTGCCCAGCCCGCGGAAGGGGGTGTTGGTGTTCTTGGCCCGGGGCGTGGCGGGCCCACCGTCGAGCGGGGTGCCGGAGGGAGCCTTGGCCCCGGTGATCCGGCTCAGCTCCGCCTCGCCCGAGCGCACCTTGGTGATCGTCGGCTCGATGCCGGCCTCGGCCGTCAGCCGGCTCATCTCGCGGCGCTGGCTCGACAGCACCAGTGTGACGACGCTGCCGGACTCACCGGCCCGGGCGGTGCGGCCCGCGCGGTGCAAATAGTCCTTGGGGTCGGTGGGCGGGTCGACGTTCACCACGAGATCGAGGTCGTCGACGTGCAGACCACGGGCCGCGACATTGGTCGCCACCAGGACGGTGATCTGGCCGTTCTTGAACTGTGCGAGGGTCCGTGTGCGCTGCGGCTGGGACTTGCCGCTGTGCAGGGCCGCGGCGTGCACGCCGCTGGCCCGCAGATGCCGGGTGAGCTGGTCGACGGCGTGCTTGGTGTCCAGGAACAGCAGTACGCGGCCGTCGCGGGCGGCGATCTCCGTCGTCACGGCGTACCGGTCGGGGCCGTGGACGATCAGCACATGGTGGTCCATCGTCGTGACCGCGCCCGCGGACGGGTCGACCGAGTGGACGACGGGGTCGTGGAGGTAGCGGCGGACCAGGTGGTCGACGTCGTGGTCCAGGGTGGCCGAGAACAGCATCCGCTGGCCGTCGTGGTGCACCTGGTCGAGCACCTCGGTGACCTGCGGCAAGAAGCCCATGTCACACATCTGATCGGCCTCGTCGAGAACGGTGATCCGTACCCGTCCCAGGCGGCAGGCCTTGCGCTCGATGAGGTCGTGCAGACGGCCAGGGGTGGCGACGACGACCTCGGCCCCGTCGCGCAGCGCGGCGGCCTGCCGGCCGATCGACATGCCGCCGACGACCGTGGCCATCCGCAGCCGGAGCGCGTCGGCATACGGCGTGAGCGCCTCGGATACCTGTTGGGCCAGCTCCCGGGTAGGCACCAGGACCAGGGCGAGAGGCTGCTTCGGCTCCGCGCGCCGCCCGGCCGTCCGTGTGAGCAGCGGCAGTCCGAAGGCGAGCGTCTTGCCCGATCCCGTGCGCCCGCGCCCCAGGACGTCGCGTCCCGCGAGGGCGTGGGGCAGCGTGGCTGCCTGGATCGGGAAGGGCTCGTGCACACCGAGCTCGGTGAGCGTCCGCAGCACCTCGGCCGGCAGCTCCAGGTCGGCGAAGGAGGCGACCGGGGGCACCGTCGGGGTGAGGGGCGCCGGCTGGGCGAGCTTGCCGTGCGAGGTGTCGAGGCGGTCCGGGTGGTTCATGAAGAGCCTTCCGCAGGGGGAACGTACCGAGGAAGGCCCGGCAGGAATGAGCAGCCCAGTGATGAGCAGCCGACGAACAAGGGGAACCGTACGGACGAAATCGCCAGCCGGCACAGTCGTCAAAGCATTTGAGGCTAACACGAAGTAATGGTTCGACCCGGCGCTGTGGTGCTGGTCGCTCCGCTCGCTCCGCCTGCTTCAGTGACGGGCAATGTACGGAGAGTCATGCCCGACGTCCCATCGCCGGCCGTGCTCCCTGCCAAGGCGTGCCATCGCGGAAGAGAGGCCAGAAGCGGTGCGAGGTGAGGTGGCCGGAGCCGGGAAGGGCCATCGGCACGGGGGAGACCGGCCCTTCCCGGCAGACACATCGTCAGCCGGATCGGCTCCGCGGCCCCAGGGCCGAACAGCCCTCCTTCGCCCGGCGACCGGCCCTCGGCGGCGAGACGGTCGGCCCTCGCCGCGGCACCCTTCCGATGGCCGGTCGGCGCCGGTGCCCGCCGGTGCTGACTCGCTGATCGCGTAGGCTGCCGAGCAGACGTACGGGATCTTTGGAGCAGCACGGTCATGTCCGAGTCGCAGCAGTACGCACCGGCCGTGAGTGGTCCGCACGGACCGCAGCTCCACGAGCCGGACCGGGTGCGCGGCCTGCTCGACGCCGTGATGAGCCTGGGGCGGGGGCTCGAACTCCCGAAGGTGCTCAAGGGCATTGTGGAGGCCGCGGTCACTCTCACCGACGCGGAGTACGGGGCGCTCGGTGTGGTCGGGGACGGGCAGCTGTCGCAGTTCCTGCCCGTCGGGATGTCCGACGAGCTCATCGGGCTGATCGGCCGGACGCCGTGCGGTCGCGGCATTCTCGGGGAGTTGATCCGTAACCCGGAGCCGCTGCGCCTCACCGACCTGACCCAGCATCCGCACAGCTTCGGCTTTCCGGCCAACCATCCCCCGATGCGCACCTTCCTCGGGGTGCCGGTCCGGGTCCGCGACGAGGTGTTCGGCAACCTCTACCTCACCGAGAAGCGCGGCGGCGGCTCGTTCGACGCGGACGACGAGGCGGTGTTGACCACGTTGTCCATCGCGGCGGGAGTGGCGATCGACAACGCCCGCATGTACCACGAGAGCCGCCGCCGTGAACGGTGGTTGGAGGCGCTGGGCGAGATCACGCGCAGCCTGCTGTCCGGTACCGAAGCCGACGAGGTGCTACAGCTGATCGCACAGCGCGCGCAGGAGGTCGCCGGCGCGGACTGCGCGGCGGTCCTGCTGCCGGTGCCCTCGTCCACGGACCAGCTGACGGTGGCGGTGGCGTGCGGTACGGGCGCGAGCCGGATCCTCGGGCTGCGGGTGCCGGCCGACGGTTCCCTGCCCGGGATGGCCGCCCGCAGTGGCCGGCCCGTGGTCAGTGCCGATTTACGGGACGACTCACGGGCGTACCCGCTCGGCCCGGGTACTTCCGGCAACGGGGCCGGGCACCCGCCCGAGGGGGAGGAGCCGGACGACGCCGTGCTGAACGGAGAGCCCGCGGAGAGGTACGGGCCGACGGTCGCCGTACCGCTCCAGGTGGACACCGGCTGCGGCGCACTGCGGCTGAGCCGCCTGGCCGGGCGGCCCGCCTTCGACGACGCCGAGGTCACCCTGATATCGGGCTTCGCCGACCAGGCCGTGATCGCCATGGAACTCGCCCGCCGGCGGGCCCAGTCGGAGGAGTTGACGGTCCTTCACGACCGTGACCGGATCGCCCGGGACCTGCACGACCTCGCCATCCAACGGCTGTTCGCGACCGGCATCACCCTCCAGAGCGCGACCCGGCTGATCGACCGCCCGGAGGCCGCCGAACGGGTCGGCCGCGCGGTCAACGACCTGGACACCACCATCAAGATCATCCGGTCCACCATCTTCGGACTGCGCACCACCGGGGACGGCAGGGGCGGCCGGGGTCTGCGCCGCGACCTGACCGAGACCGTGCAGCGGGCGGCCGGCCCCCTCGGCTTCAGCCCGGCGCTGCGGATCGACGGACCGGTGGACGCCACGGTCCCCGACGACCTGGCCCCGCACCTCGTGGCGGTGACCGCGGAGGCCCTCAGCAACGCCGCCCGCCACGCCCACGCCCGCCACCTGGACGTGACGCTGTCGGTGAACGCGGCCGGGGTGACGCTGACGGTGACGGACGACGGGGCGGGGGTCGGCGACGCACCGCACACCGGAGGTCTGGCCAACATGCGGGCCCGAGCTGATATGCACGGCGGCCGGCTGTCCGTCGAGACACCGGAGGGCGGCGGCACCCGCGTCGTCTGGTGGGTGCCGCTGTCGGACTGACCCCCGATCCGTTCCGGCGCCGGCCGCGGTGAGGCCGGAGTGGAAAGTACCGCCGTCGCGGCAGGCGGCAGGCGGCAGGCGGCAGGCGGCAGGCCGCACGCCGCACGCCGCACGTCTCGTGACGCACCGGGAGCGGTGGGTAGGTCAGGCCCCTGGGGTTGCCGGTGCCGCGGTCACGCCCGTGGCAGCCTGAGCCGTTCGACGACCATCGCTGCCTGGACCCGGCGGCCCACCCCCAGCTTGGACAGGATCGCGGACACCCGGTTCTTGACCGTCTTTTCCGAGAGGAACAGCCGGTCCGCGATCTGGCGGTTCGTCAAACCCTCGCCGATCAGGTCCAGCACCTCCCGCTCGCGCGGTGAGAGCCGATCGAGTTCGGACGTCTCCTCCTCGGCCGCCCCGGCCCCGCCCGGGTCGCGCAGCCGCTCCATCACCCGTGTCGCGGTGCGCGGATCCAGCATCGACTGCCCCGCCGCTACCGTGCGGATCGCGTGCACCAGCGCAGTGCCGTCGATCTGCTTGAGCACATAGCCGGACGCCCCCGCCATGATGGCGTCGAACAACGCCTCGTCATCGTCGAAGGACGTCAGCATCAGGCAGGCCAGCTCCGGCACGCGGGCCCGTAACTCCCGGCAGACCTCGATCCCTTCGTGGTCGCTCTCGGGGCCTTCGGTGCCGCCGAGCCGGACGTCGAGCACGGCCACCTGCGGACGGGCCGCCGGTACCCGGGCGAGGGCCTGCCGGGCGTCTCCCGCCTCCCCGACGACCTCGATGTCCTCCTCCGCCTCCAAAAGGTCCCGCACACCGCGGCGGACCACCTCGTGGTCGTCGAGGATGAAGACGCGCAGCGGCGTCCCGGGGGCGGCGACGGGCGCGGCGGGGCCAGGAGGAACGGGCTGATGGTGGTTCATGGACTTCTCACTCTGTGGTTCTCGCGGATCGGCAGGCACAAGGGTCCCGCCCACGAGGTTCGCCGGGCCCGGCAGCCTGCGCAAGGGCCGAACGGCCCTGGGGGACCGGGGCTCTTCGGGCACGGCACCGCGTTGCGACACTGGCGCCCCCGTCAGGAGGTCGATTCCATGCAGCAGTCCCGCCAGCCCGTACGTTCCGCGTCGTCCGCGTCGTCCGGACGGTCCGCCGCCAATACCGTGGGCGGTGAGTACCACGCCCTGCTCGCCCGGCACGACGCCATGCGGCTGCGGCGGCGCATCCTCGGCCAGGGCCGGGAACCCGCGACGGAAACGGCCGCCTTATACGACGGTGCCGCGGACCAGCGCCTGATCACGCAATACCTCGACCTGGTCACGCCGTTCGCCGGCCTGATCGCCCATCTCTACGACGAGATGTTCGCCCGGTGGCCCTACCTGCGGTCGCTGTTTCCCGCGTCGATGGACTTCCAGCGGGCACATCTGGCCCGCGCCTTCTGGTACCTGATCGAGAATCTGCACCGCCCCGACGAGGTGGCCGCCTCCTTCCGGCAGCTAGGCCACGATCACCGCAAGCTCGGGGTGCGTCCGGCGCACTACGAGGCGTTCGAGGCGGCACTCTGCGCGGCGCTGCGGCGCACGGCCGGGCCCCGCTGGGCCGAGGCGGTGGAACAGGCGTGGGTGCGGATGCTGCGGTTCGCCGTCGCGTCGATGGTCGAGGGCGCCGATGCCGCGCTCGCCGAACCCCCGTGCTGGCAGGGCACGGTGACCGCTCACGAGCGGCGCCGCCCGGACCTCGCGGTGCTGCGGGTCCGGCCGCATGAGCCGTACCCGTACCGGGCCGGCCAGTTCGCGGCGGTCGAGTCCCCGCTGATGCCCCAGGCGTGGCGCCACTACTCCCTCGCGTCGGCGCCGGTGCCGGACGGAGAGGTGGCGTTCCACATCCGGCGCACCGGCCCCGGCGGGGTCAGCGACGCCCTGGTCAGCGGCACCCGGGTCGGCGACGTCCTGCGGCTTGGCCCGGCACACGGCACGATGACGCTCGGGGACGAGGACCGCTCCCGCGATCTGCTGATGGTGGCGGGCGGCACGGGCTGGGCGCCGATCAAGGCGCTGCTGGAGGAGTGGGCGGGCCGTCGTCGCGGGACCGGCGGTCTTCCGCAGCGCCCGGCCGGCCGGGTCCACCTCTTCGTCGGGGCCCGCAGTCGCGCCGACCTGTATGACGCCGCGGCGCTGGACCGGTTGGCGGCACGCCACGACCGGCTGCGGGTGGTCCGGGTGCTGGACGAGGATGCCGTCCCGGAGAACGACGATCCGTCGGCCGGGTACGGTCCGCTGGCCGAGGCGGTGGCGCGGGACGGGCAGTGGTCGCCTCACCTCGCTTTCGTCAGCGGTCCGGCGGCCATGGTCGGTGCCACGGTCGCGCGGCTGACCGCGACCGGCATACCGGCGGACCACATCCGCCACGACCCGGTGCCGGAATCACTGACCCCGCCGACCGGCCGCGGGAAAGCTGACGGACCCGGACCTGCATGTGTGGAGGGACTGGTTGACGGCGTGCCCCTCGGCCTCAAGGGCGGCCTCAAGCGCGGGTGGGAGGTGTGATCCGGCGAGTGGGACGACGACGGCTGAGTGCTGGGTGAACTGTCCGCGAAGGGCCGGGTCCAGGAGCGGATGACGGCGTCGGCGAGCGGGGGAGGGGAGCCGGGGTCGCGGCCGGCCGACGCCTTCGAAAGGTCAGAACAACCAGGCCAGATAGGCAGAGATGGCTATTCCGGCGGTGGACAGGAGCGCCAGACGCTTGGCGATCCAGGTGGCAGAACACCCAGGGGTGGTCCCGGCGACCGTCTCGCCGGTTTCCACGGCCTGATCTACTTCGGAATGTCGCCGAGTGGTCGTTCGGCGGCGGCCGTGAGCTGGTGGGCCAAGTCCTTGAGCGATTGGCGCAGTTGGTCGGGGCTGTGGACCGTGAAGGGCCATTCCAGGGAGGCGAGCAGGCGGGCCACGCTGTCCAGCTGTGCGGCCTGCGCGCGCATCAGTACGCCGGTAGGGGTGGCGGTGAGGGTGGTGATCGTGCGGGGCAGCCGGCGTGCGATGTCCTCAAGGGGGCCTTCGATCAGTACCTCGACCTGCCACGGCGCGGGTGTCCGGGCCAGGGATGCCGTGAGGTGGGTGACCGGGTCGAAGTCGTCGGGGGCGGTGAACGTTGCCGCGCCGGTCGTGGCGGACGCGATCCGGTCGATGCGAAAGGTGCGCAGGCCGGCACGGAGGTGGTCGTGTCCGACGAGGTACCAGCACCCGGAATGGAAGACCACGCCGTACGGGTCGACATCGCGCTCCGTGTGTTCCTGGTGCCAGGAGCGGTAGCGCAGGCCGACGGTGTGACCGGAGTGGCAGGCATGCGCCAGGGTCAGCAGGACGCCTGCTTCGGGAGCCTGCGCGAGCACGGTGTTGGTGGTGAAGGACAGGGTGTCCCGCATGGCGGCCAGCGGTGCACGCAGCGGGTCCGGGAGCACTCGTTCGATCTTGGCGAGGGCGCCGGCGCCGGCTGGAGCGGCGGTGCTCATCCCGAGACGCTCACCGGCGAGCAGGCCGAGCATGACCACGAGGGCTTCTTCGTTGGTGAGCATCAGCGGTGGCATCCGGTAGCCGCGGGCCAGCCGGTAGCCACCGAAGCGGCCTCGGTCCGATTCCACCGGGATGCCCAGCTCGCGCAGGCGTGACGCGTAGCGCCGCACCGTGCGCACGTCGGTCCCCAGGCGGTCCGCCAGCTGCGCGCCGGTCAGTCCCGGGTGTGTCTGGAGGAGTTCCAGCAGGGCCAGTACGCGGGTCAAGGGATATGACATGGATCACTCGGCAATTCAGGGCGGAAACTGTCCTGTATGGACTCTACTCTCACCTCAACCCCTTAAATCCAAGGAGAAACCGCATGGCTACCTTCGTACTCGTCCCTGGTGCCTGGCTCGGAGCATGGGCATGGGAGGCCACCGCCCATGCGCTGCGGGAGCGTGGGCACGCGGCGCTGCCGATGACGCTGACCGGCCTGGGCGAACGATCCGCCCTCGCCACCCCGGAGGTGGGCCTGGACACGCACATCGACGACATCACCGCGTTCGTCGTGGAGCAGGACCTGCGCGAGGTCACTCTCGTCGCGCACAGCTACGCGGCGGTCCCGGTCACCGGCGCCGCGGCCCGCCTCGGGCCGCGACTGGAACGCCTGGTCTATCTCGACAGCGCTCCCTTCGCAGAGGGCACATGCCTGCTCGACGTCATGCCGGACGACGTGGTGGACCAGCTGCACCGGCAGGTTGCCGAGCACGGAGACGGATGGCGGCTGCCCTTGCCGCCCTTCGAGCTTCTCAGCAGGTTCAGCACCCTCGAAGGGCTCGACGAGGCCCAGCTCGACCTCATGCGCACCCGGGCCACGTCCCAGCCCTTTTCCACCTTCCAACAGCGGCTGACCCACGCCGGCGAGCTCGGTCCGGATGTCGACCACGTGGTGGTCGCGTGCCACGACGCCAAGGCCCTGCTGGATGCCGGGGTGCCGACCCTGGACTTCCTCAACCAGTCACCGTGGCGGCGCTTCCATCTGCCCACGGGGCATTGGCCCATGCTGTCCACACCCGTCCAACTCGCCGAGACACTGGACGCAGTGGTCACTTCCACCTGCTGATCAGGCGCCGCCGGCTCGGTATGGGCAGCGCCGTGCCGTCCTCCCTGGTGGGGGATCGGCACGGCCGGGGCGGTGCGTGCTGTGCGAGGTGGGTTACTTCACGTTGACCGCGGTCCAGGCTTTCTGGACGGTCCGGTACTCGGCGCCGGCTTTTCCGTACAGGGCGGCCGCGGCCTTCAGGGTGGCGGTCCGGGCGTTCCTGTAGTCGGTGGTCGAGGTGAACTGGGTGGTCAGCGCCTTGTACCAGATCTTTGCGGCTTTCTCGCGGCCGATACCGGTGACCTTCGAGCCGTCGTACGTGGGACTGTCGTAGACCACGCCGTTGATGACCTTCCTGCCGCTGCCCTCGGCGAGAAGATAGAAGAAGTGGTTGGCCACCCCTGCCGCGTGGTGGGGGTTGTCGAGACGCCCGATGCCGGGCTTCCAGTAGTCCGGGGACTTGCCGTCCTTGGAGGGCTTGTCCATGTAGCGCATCGGCTTGCCGTCACCATGAAAATTGACCTTCTCGCCGATGAGGTAGTCAGGGGTGTCGGCGGCGAGGTTGGCATGGAACTCCACCATTGTGCCGAAGATGTCGCAGGTGGCGTCGTTCAGACCGCGGAATTCGTCGCCCGTGTCGGCAAACCCGACCGTTGACTCGACGACTCCGTGAGTGAACTCGTGGGCCACGATGTCGAGTTCGGTCAGCGGGCGCTTGTCATCCTTGCCGTCGCCGAACCACAGGCCGTAGTCGTATTCGGCCTCAGCGCGGCCCTTGCCGTAGTGGACAATGACAGAGGGGCCCTGACCATTGCCCCGCATGCCTTTGCGGCCAAAGGTGTTCTTGAAATAATCCCAGGTCTTTCCGGCGGCGAAGTAGGCGTCGACGGCGGCAGACTGGCGGCTGCTCACGGTGCCGTTGCCCCACACGTTGTCACCGTCGGTGAACTGCTTGCCCGACGATTCTTCCCGGTTGTCGCGGTTGCCGAAGTCGACAGTTGACAGGCCGCCACGGGTCGGGTCGGTGAGTTCGTACCTGCCGTTGCGCAGCCGCGTGGTGATGTTGACCTTGCCGACGTGCACGCCGTTGCCGGTACCGATGCGGGTCTCCGTGGACCTTCCGGTGTGGTTGCTCGTCCCGGCGGAGGCCGAGACCGGCTGCACGGCCGCGACCACGACCGCTGCGGCGCTCGCCGCAATTCCCCGGGCCAACTTCCTACGCACTGTTGCTCCTTCTTGTTCCATACCTGTGAGCCGGCGGTGCGCGGTCGACGTCGATGGAGCCGAGCGCGGTGGGTAGAGGCGGTCGGTCCGGGGCACGCGCGTGAGTGGGGTGGGGGCTGATATGGCCAGGACTACCCGTGTGAGGCCTGGCAGGTAGGGAACGACCGTAAAGAAGACTTCTGAGAGCGCCTCTTAGATCTGTGAGGTGAACTTGCACAGAGCCGCCCTGCGGCGGCGAAGAGATGGGTCGCGAGAAGACCACATCCGTGAACGTCTCCGCAGCGGGCTATGTATGCGCATGGAATGACACAACGTCCCTGGTTGGAGCAGCTCGTGATAGCGCCGCACACCCCCACGCCCGATCGGTCCCGCCCTCCGCGTCAGGGCGCCCGCCGTGACAAGCAGGTGCCCGGCGCCTTGTGGCGCACCCGTCGGACGGGGCGTATGGCGGCCGTCACCGGGCTGCTCGCGGCGGGCGCGCTGGCGCTGTCCGCCTGTGGCGGCGGTTCCTCGGCCGGCGGGAACGACGACGACGGCAAGAACGGCCGGCCGGGTGCCAACGCCCCGGACGTCAAGATCAAGGTCTCGTCGAAGGACGGTGCCACCAACGCCAGCATCAACGACACCGGCGTGAAGGCCACCGGCGGCAAGCTGACCGAGGTGAAGCTCACCGAGGCCGAGTCCGGCAAGGACGTGGCCGGTGCCGTATCGTCCGACGGCTCGTCCTGGAAGCCCGGCGTCCAGCTGGAGCGCGGCACCAAGTACAAGATCGTGGCGAAGGGCAAGGACGCGAAGGGCCGGGCCGCCACCCAGAACTCCTCCTTCACGACGGTGTCCTCGGCCGACAGCTTCATCGGCAGCTACACCCCCGACGACGGCAAGACCGTCGGCGTCGGCATGCCGGTGTCCTTCAACTTCGACAAGGCGATCACCAACAAGAAGGACGTCCAGTCCCACATCACGGTGACCTCCAGCAGCGGTCAGAAGGTCGTCGGCCACTGGTTCGGCACCCAGCGCCTGGACTTCCGTCCGGAGGACTACTGGAAGGCCGGCTCCAAGGTCACCATGAAGATCGACCTGGAGGGGGTGAAGGGCGGCCAGGGCATCACCGGTGTGCAGTCCAAGACGGTGTCCTTCACCATCGGGCGCTCGCAGGTCTCCACGGTCGACATGAACACCCAGCACATGACGGTCAAGCGGGACGGCAAGACCCTCAAGGATGTCCCGATCTCCGGCGGCAGCCCCGAGAACCCGACCTACAACGGCCAGATGGTGATCTCGGAGAAGCTGGAAGAGACCAGGATGGACGGCTCGACCGTCGGCTTCGGCGACAAGGGGAAAACGTACGACATCGCTGATGTGCCGCATGCCATGCGTCTCTCCAAATCCGGCACCTTCCTCCACGGCAACTACTGGGCCGATGCGTCGGTGTACGGCAACCGCGGCACGAGCCATGGCTGCGTCGGTCTGCGTGACCACGAGGGCGGCGGGGGCGACACCCCGGGCAAGTGGTTCTTCCAGCAGTCGCTGGTCGGCGATGTCGTCATCATCAAGAACTCCGACGAGCAGACCATCAAGCCGGACAATGGCCTCAACGGCTGGAACATGTCCTGGTCCGCCTGGAAGGCGGGCAGCGCGGCCTGACCGGGCACGGAACGCACCGACGGCGTGGGAGGGGGCTACGTGTGAGGCACGCCAGCCCCTCCCCAAGCCCGGCCGTCGGCTCGCTATCCGCCGTCGCCAGATGACTGGGGCGGCGACGCGGGTACGCGGGTGAGGTGGAAGAAGAAGTCCGCGGGGGCCTCTTTCTTGTCCATCACACACAGCAGGACGTTGTCGGTGAGCCGGCGGAAGTGGTCGATGATGGGCAGTTGGTCATAGACCATCGCCGTGGACTGCTTGCCGCGGTACGTGACCTCGTGCAACGTGGCGAGGCCCATCTCCTCGTACGAGAAGACCGTCCCGTCCTCGTCGCGGCACAGCAGCGGCTCCACGTGCTCGGCGTCGACGAACCGCTTGCCGTACCACCGCATCTTCGTCAGCAGCGCGGCGTTCTCGCTGGTGTCCTCGAACCCGCCGCCCTGCCAGGTGCCGATGAGGAGATCGGTGTCGACCGGTTCGAGCTGGTCGAAGAGCTCCGCCAGCTTGGCGTTGTCGTACTGCCCTCCGGACACGATGACGTCCAGAACTTGCTGCTCGATGTTCATGGCCGGGGCCTCTCTCGGCTGGGGGACGAACGGGCTGAGCCGGGCGTGCGGGGCGCTGCCCGGTCCGCCCGGCAGGGGTGAGGTGGTGGTCTGGCCGGGCCGTACGGGGTCGAAGCGGTGGTACATCCGCGCATGCCAGAGCGCCACCCGCTCCAGTGCCACCGCGGAACCGTACCCGGCAGCGGTGAGCGGAGCCAGGGCCCGCCGGCAGTTTTCCAGCCCTTCCTCGGCGCGCCGGTACGCCTCCTGCTCGGTCAGACCGATGGCGAGTGCGTCGGTCTTCCCCTCGGACTGTTCCCGTTGGTGGCCGCGCAGGTCGTTGAGCAGGCGAATGGCCGTCGCGGCCTGGCGCAGTGCGCCGAGCAGCACAGGAAGGCGCCGGGGCAGACCTGGCTCGTCCATCAGGGCCCACAGGGCGGTGACCTGTTGTTCCACGCCGATGGTCCAGGCGCCGTGCCGTAGATAGTCCGCCAGCCGGGGCACGCCGCCACCGGCGGCCGCTGTCCGGGCCGCCTCCCGTTCGCCGCGCATGCCGAGGAGCGTCTGATGCATGCTTTTCCGCCAGATGGGGGTGAGTTCGGGGCGGCCGTCGCGGTACAGATCTCGGGTGATTTCCGCCAGCGCGCGCGCCAGGGGATCGTCGCTGCTGCTGCTGCTGCTGCCGCTGTCGCTGTCGCTGTCGCTGTCGCGCCCCGCGAGGACCTCGTGCCAGGCCCGGACGCGGTTCGGGGTCCCGTCCGGGCCCGCGGAGTGCGCTGCATCCGGTGCGTCCAGGACATTGTCGATCGCCATCAGCCAGACGGTGAGCCGGGACAACTGGTAGCAGGTCTCCGGCGGCAGCCAAGGGGTGAAGAACGCCGTCTGAAGACACATCAGGGGTACCAGTGCGGGGTCCACGGGCAGCCCGAGCTCTTTGAGCCAGATCTCCAGTCGCGGCATGCTCCGCAACGCGGCGGAGCATGTGTCCGCTATGGAGACGATCTCCCGGGGCGGGTGGCCGTGCGGTCGCGAAGTGTCCACACCGTCAGGCTACGTCCCGCGCTCATGCGGGTTCCGGTGCTCCGTAGCTTTTCGGCACGCACCCGGGCCGGTCGCACGCCGCTGCCGTGGCGCCTCGCCCCGCCTCGCCTGCCCTCGGCGAGCCGGCAGCGCGTCGGGCCCACAGCGCGTTGGGACGACAGCGCGGCGAGCCGTCATCCACGCCGGTGATCCATGCCGGTGCGTCACGCCTACGAAGCGGAACGGAACTCGGGAAGACAGAGGTCAGATGTCAACAGGACCTGCGACGCCGTCGATACCGGACGCGCACTTATCGCCCGCGCTCGCCACACGTGTGAGCCGTGCGCTTGCCCTCGCCACCCGGCACTCCCTCTCCACCCAGCGGGACAACGGTTCATGGCTGGCCACCCCCGACCCCCGTATCACGGAGACCGCACTGTGCACGCTGGCCCTGGCACACGCTCCGTACCCCGGCGCCGACCGAGCCGCCGAGCGGGGCAGGGCGTGGCTCGCCGACGGGGCCGCCCCGCAGAACCACCATCCAGTGGCCCATGCCATGGAGGCCGCGCTGCTGTCGCTGGCCCTGGACACCGGCGGCCCCATCGACGTGAGTCACCCCTCCTTCGCGGACCCGGCGCTGTCGGCCCGCTCCCGGCTCCTCCAGGCCATCGCCCTGTACACCGGCCGAGCGACCAGTGGCGGCACCGGTCCCGCCGCGCTGCGCACCCAGCTGGCCACCGCGGTCGCGGCCCAGGAGCGGCTCAAGCGCTGGACCCGGGTGGAACTCTGGTCCGCACACGCACTGGTGGAGACCCACTTCGGCGACCGGACATCCGCCCGGCAAGCCGCCCGTAGGGTCGCCGACGAGCAATCCCCGTCGGGCGACTTCTTCGGCAATCCGGTCACCACCGCTCTCGCGGCGCTCGCCCTCCAGGCTGCCGCTCCCGGCACAGCTGCCGCCCGCCGCTGTGCGGAGTACCTCCTCGCCAGTCAACTCCCGGACGGTACCTGGCGCTTTTCCACCAGCGATGTCTGGGACACATCGCTGACCGTGCGCGCCTTCCACGGCGCAGCGGCCTTCGACCGCCACGGGCTGCCGGCCGCCGTCGCGTTCCTGGTCGCGGCACAGAACCCGGACGGCGGCTGGCCGTACCGCCTGGGCGTCGAGTCCGACAACGACACCACCGCGGCCGTCCTGATCGCTCTGGACGGCGCAAGCGGTGCGCCCGGCACGACGATCCGGGCCGGGCTCCGTCACCTGGTCCGGCAGCAGACGGCCGACGGCCTCTGGCGGACATGGCAGTCCGCCGGGGACCCTCCGGTGGACGACGTGGTGGCCCATGTCGTCACCGCTCTGGCCCGCCACTCCGGCCGCCATCGCGCACACCTGGCCGTGGCGCGTGGCCGGCTCGCCGAACGCCTCGGCGAACAGGGGCGCTGGCACGCCGGGTGGTACCGCGGGCTGCCGTACGCCACTGCCGAGGTCCTTCCTGCCCTCGACGCGGCAGTACACGCGGGAGGCCACCCCGCCGCCCGGACTCTGGCCGAAACCCGTAATCCCGATGGCGGTTGGCCCGTCGAAGGGGCCGGGCCGAGCACTCCTGCCGCAACGGGACTGGCGCTCGCAGCCCTGGAACGTGGCGGTCTGCCCCACGAGGAACACTGGGCGCCGGCGCTCGGCTACCTCGTGGAGACCCAGCGCGACGACGGCACCTGGCCGGGCGTACCCCTCATGTACGGCCCGCGCCCCCTCCTCACGCATCACCCCACCCACACCCATGCGTTCGCCGTCGGCGGCCTCTTTGCCGGGCAGCGCCGCCTCCACACCGCTGCGGGGATCGGTGCCACCGCTGACAAGGAGGGCTGACATGCGGCCGGGTTCGAGAAGGAGCAGCAGGAGCAGCAGCAGCGGCATCCGTGCACGGCTGGCCGGCGGACCGGGACGGGCCGCCGCCGAGGCGCTCACCGAAGCCCCCGTCGCCCCCGGCCGCGTGCCGCTGGCCGGCCACGCCCCATGGATCCACCGGGACGCTCTGCGCTTCTTCCGCGAGCTGCGGCACCACGGACCGGTGACGAAGATCTACATCGGCCCCCGGCAGGTCCATGTCGTCAACTCCCACGCACTCGTCCGGGAGTTACTGACCGCGCAGGCCCGCGCCTTCGACAAGGGCGCGATGTTCGACGCCCTGCGCGTGCCCCTCGGCGACGGACTGATCACCGCCGCGGGTGAGCGCCACCTCCGCCACCGCCGGCTGATGCAACCCGCCTTCCACCACGACCGGATCGCCGGCTACGCCCGCATCATGTCCGAACGGTCCCTGGCGCGGGCCGCCATCTGGGAGCCCGGCACCACTCTCGATCTGGTGCCGGAGATCAACCGCCTGACGCTCGACATCCTGCTGCGTACCCTGTTCGCGGATCCCCAGGACCCCGAACTGCGCACCGCGGTCAAGGACTGGCTGTCCGTCAAGTACCACTCGATGCGCCTTGCCCTCTCCCCGCTGCACGCCTGGTCGGAACGTCTCCCGCTGCTTCCGGGATGGCGGCCGCCGCACGCCGGCCCGCTGCGCCGGCTGATCGCCGTCCAGCACCGCATCATCGACACCTACCGTGCCGATGGCCGGGACCGCGGCGATCTGCTGTCGATGCTCCTGGCCACGGGCGGCCCGGACGGTGTCCTGACCGACGCCGAAGTGACCGACGAACTGATCACCCTGTTCCTGGCCGGAACCGGCACCGTCAGCGCCTCCTTGGCCTGGGCGCTGCACGAGATCTCCCGCCGTCCCGACGTCCAACGGCGGATCCACGACGAACTCGACACCGTTCTCGCCGGACGGCCCCCCGGCTACGAAGACCTTCCGGCACTGGTCCACACACGACAGGTACTGACCGAAGTGCTGCGGCTGCATCCGCCGTCGTGGCTGCTGATGCGCCGCGCGGTGCGGCCGGTCACCCTCGGCGGCGTACGGCTCTCCCCGGGCGCGGAGGTGTTCTTCAGCCCGTACGCCCTGCACCTCGATCCGGAACTGTACGAGAACCCGGACGACTTCGACCCGGAGCGCTGGTCGCACGACGGTGCCGCGAAGGCGCCGCGTCACACCTATCTGCCCTTCGGAGCGGGCAGCCGGCTGTGCATCGGGGAGGACTTCGCCTGGACCGAACTGACCCTGGCGCTGGCCGCGTTCCTCGCTCACCGGCGCCTGACACCGGCCGATTCCACCCCCGTGCGGACCCTGGTCGGCACCGTCCTGCGCCCGGCCCGGCTGCCGCTCACGGCACATGCCCGCCCGTCCTGATCCGCCCGTCCTCCCACGCCTGCCTTCACCCGCTCGCCCATGCCCTTGCGAGGAGCCGCACATGCCAGCGCACGCACAGATGCCAGGTGACGGACCACAGCCCGGCCGACTGCGGGACCGGGTCGCCCTGGTGACCGGCGGCGCCTCGGGGATCGGCGCCTCGTGTGCGCGACGACTGGCCGCGGAAGGCGCCGTGGTGGTGGTCGCCGACCTCGACGAGAACGGTGCGACCCGGGTGGCGCGGCAGATCACCGCAGCCAGTGGCACCGCCCTGCCCCGCCGCGTCGATGTCACCGACCCGGACAGCGTCACGCACGTCGTCACGGAAGCCGCCGCCTTGCGCGACGGCCTGCGGATCGCGGTCAACAGCGCCGGAATCAACGGCCCCCTCAACCCACTGGCCGAACTTCCGCCCGCCGACTTCGACACCGTGATGAAGGTGAACCTGTACGGCGTCTTCCACGCCATGCGCTGCCAGCTCCCCGCGATGGCCGACACGGGTGGCGTCATCGTCAACCTCGCCTCCATCGCCGCACATTCGGGCTTCCGGGGGCACGCCGCCTACGCCGCCGCCAAGCAGGGTGTCCTCGCCCTGACCCGGACCGCGGCGCGCGAATACGCCGGCCAGGGCATCCGGGTCGTGTCGGTATCACCGGGAGTCGTCGACACCCCGATGGTCACCTCGCTGCCGCCCGGAGCCACCGACAGTCTCCTCACTGCCGTCCCCCTGCGGCGTACCGCGCAGCCGGCCGAGGTCGCCGCACTCATCGCGTTCCTGGTGTCCGACGACGCCTCATACATGACGGGCAGCGACCATGTCGTCGACGGCGGTTACCTGGCCAAGTAGCGTGCGAGTGCCGGCCTCGCAGCCGTCCGCGCGCCGCCGGCGGTTCCACCGACCCCTTCGGGCCGGGCCAGCGATCTCTTCGGTCCGGGGGAGCGGTCGGCGGTCTCAGAGGTCCAGCACCAGACGCGGACTCAGTGCACGAGACACGCAGGCGTACATCCGGCCCGCGGGGGCGCCGATGTCGTCGCGGTGCTCAGGCTCGCCCTCCAGGACCGTGAGTTCACAGCTTCCGCAGACGCCCTCGCGGCAGCCGGACGGCAGTGGGTGCCCGGCGTGCGTCAGGGCGTCGAGCAGGGTTTCGTCGGCCGGCACCTGGACCGTACGTCCGGACTTGGCACACAGCACTTCGAACTCCGTGCTCGCCGCAAACGGCCTGGCCACCGGGTGGAACCGCTCCGTGTGCAGCCGGTCGGGCGGGAACGCGGCCCCCGCCGCGGTGAGCATCGGCTCGGGTCCGCAGCAGTAGACGAGGGTGGCGGGGTTCAGCCCGGCCGCGAGGGCGCCGAAGTCCGGCCTGCCCTGTTCGCGCGTGGCGACGATGCGGACGCGCCGGCCGTACGCGGCACGCAGCTCGTCGGCGAACGGCATGGTCGCGGCCGACTGTCCCACGTACACGAGCGAGGCCGGGACCTGGGACGCGGCCGACGCGCGCAGCATCGGCAGGACGGCGGTGATGCCGATGCCGCCCGCGAGGAAGAGGTATTCGGGCGCGGGCACGAGCGGGAAGTGGTTGCGGGGCAGCGACACGTCGAGGGTGCGTCCCTGGCGCAGGAACCGGTGGATGTATTCGGACCCGCCCCGGCTGAGGCGCTCGTACCGTACGGCCACGCGATACGACGTGCGGTCGTCCGGATCCCCGCACAGCGAGTACTGCCGGGTCAGCCAGTTCGGCAGCGCCATGTCGATATGCGCTCCGGGTTCCCAGGGCGCCAGTGGTCCCGCGGTGGCGCGCAGGACGAGGGAGACGGCGTTCTCGGCGACCTGATCGATGCGGTCAACGGTGGTCTGTTGCATGGCCTGTTGCCTGGTCAGTTGCATGGTCAGTAGAGCTTTCGGTAGGCGTCTTCGAGGCCGCGGTCGAGGACGCCCGGGTCGATGTCGAGGCTGAACTGGGCCGTGGCCATCTCACCGAGCGTCGGCATTTCCTCGGCGAGGGCCTGGCTCGTGGGGTCCCACAGCCGCGAACGGACGAGGGCGCGCCCACAGTGGAAGTACGCCTCCGTCACCTCCACGACGAGCGCCAGCTCCGGCTCCCTGGCCTCGGTCCGCATCCTGGCGAGCACATCGGGCTCGTCGGTGGGGTAAGCACGTCCGTTGACCCGCAGCGTCTCGCGCAGCCCGGGGATGAGGAAGAGCAGGCCGATCCCGTCGTTCTCGGCGAGGTTGCGGAAGGAGTCGGCGATCTTGTTACCGGGCCGGTCGGGTATCGCGAGCGTGTGGGTGTCCAGGACCTTCACGAACCCGGGGTAGTCGCCCCGGGGCGAGCAGTCGGCGCGGCCCGCCGCGTCCGCGGTGGCCATCGTCAGGAACGGGGAGTGCGCGATGAAGCGATGGAAGTGCTCGTCGATACGGTCGAGGATCTTTGCCTTGGTCATCGCTTCCGGTTCTCCGAGCCGGGCGAGGACCTCGGCGGGTGACACCCGCCGAGGGCGCGTACGGGGCTGCGACTGCGTCACGGGAACTCCTTCCGGGGCAGACAGGGGCCCGCGCCGGAGAGCGCCATGCACCGCTCCGCCGCAGGTCATGGCAGTATTGTGAGCAATTACTCAGGTCCTGCGCTACTCGCATTCGCAGCGCTGTCCAGGAGGTGTCATGACGTCGGGACGTCGCGGACTTCAGCCACGTAAACAGCCCCGTCAGGCACGGGCCGAGCTCACCCGGCAGCGGATCCTCGCCGCCGCTGCTCACGTTTTTGCCGAGTACGGCCATGCCGCAGGGACCACCAACCGGATCGCCGAGCGGGCGCGGATCTCCATCGGCTCGCTGTACCAGTACTACCCGAACAAGGACGCCATCCTCGTCGAGCTGCTGACCCGGCACCTCGACGCCGGAATGAGCGCCATGACACGCGGTCATGACGACGAGGCCCCCGACTCCCTCGACGAGGTCATCCGCCGTTACGTGCGCCTCACGATCGAGAACCATCGGGACGACCCCCAGCTCCTCCGCGTCATGATCGAACAGGCACCGCGCTCCCACGAGTTGCTCGAGAAGGTGTCCCAGTACCACCAGGCACTGACCGTCTTCGCCCGCGAGCTGATCGAGAATCACCCGGAGGCCCGGGTCGCGGACGGGGAGGTCGCCGCCCGGCTCGTCGTCTCCACGGTCGAGCTGGTCGTCCACCAGCTCATCGCCGCCCCCGACCCCCTCGACCCCGCCCGCCTGGAGAGCGAACTGGTCACCATGCTCACCCGCTACCTCACGGGTGAGCCGTGCAGCGGACCGCAGCAGAGCTGACGACTTGGTGAGCGATCGAGGTCGGGGGAGCGGGGCGCCGGCCTGGCGGGGGGCCGACGAGGCCCCCGTGAATGCCGGCCTGGCGGGTTGGCCGATGTGTCGCTGGAGGTCCGCCCCCTGCTTGTGGTCGGCATGGGCGTGCGTGCGGCTACGGGGCTCCGATCGCGGAGACGTGCTGGAGGGAGAAGGCTGCTGTGTAGCCCGCGCCGCTTTCCACGCTCGCCCAGGTGACCGAGGCCAGGGCACTGTACGGGGCGATATGACGGTACGGCAGGCCGGCGACGCCCGCCATGTGCGGGGCAAGGGTCCGCAGCACAGGCACAAAGCGGAAGACCAGAAGGGTTTGTCCGGCGCGCTTGTTCATGAGGGTCTCCACTCGCTGCCACGCCGAGGCAGGAATGCGGCGGCCGAGCTTCCCGGTACGTAGGCGCTTGCCCAGCACATGACCGGTTCGATGGCCAAGAGCGTCCCCGATCACGACAGCGCCGGCGGCGACTGCGATGACCCACATCAGGTTCATGCTGCCGGCACGGGCCAAGGCTCCCGCGGTGAGCATGAGAGCGAGAGTGGGAACGAGGGCACCCACCAGCAAAACGGATTCCGCAATGATTGCTGCGCCCAGCACCGTATAGGCGGTGGCAGGGGGAATCTGGCTGAGCAGACCGCTGAGGGTATTCATCGCGAAATATCTGGCTGGACAGTCAACGCGCCGGAGGCGTGGACCGCATCCATGGGCCGGCGCAGTTGCCACACCTGCGCGGGCGGCAGATTTCCCCATACGGTCCAACAGCCGACCGCGTACTGGTTGTGGTAGTGGTGCAACAGACCTTTGACGTCGAGCTGACGGCGGGCCTCTGGGCGGGATGTCAGTAAGGTGCGGACCCAGCGACTGCCGCAATAGGAAAAGTAGGTGAGAGTGCCCCCGGGGCGGAGCAGATCCAAGTAGCGATCCATGATTTCCTCAACCTGCCGGGGCGAGAAGTTGGCGAACGGCAGGCCGGAGACGATCACGTCATAACGGCGGTCGGTGGTGAGCTGTTCGACAAATATGTTGTGGACGCGCACTTGCTCCTGCTTTTCCAGCAGGTTCGGGTAGCCGTGAACCAGGCGACGCAGGTGTGCGGCAAAATGCGCGTTGGCTTCCACGATGTCCAGTTGGCTTCCCTGCGGCATCCGGGAGAGCAGAACGCGTGTGACCGAGCCGGTACCCGCGCCCACTTCCAGGACGTTCGACATCCGCGGCGCACGTTCCAGCAACGGGTCGGTCAGCAGGTTGGCCAGCGACTTGCCGCTGGGGGCGATGGAACCGACGGTGCGATGGTTCCGTACCGATTCAACCAAGAAGTCCCACCCCTCTGTCGCACGCCGACCCCGGCCCCGGCTATGGGTCGGGGAATCCGTATCGGCTGCCGTGTAGGACATGGGGGCTCCTGGGAAAAGGGACGGAGGATTCGACATCCCCATCCTTGAACGCCCAGGTCAATGCCGTCCTCCCCCACAGGGACCCAAAGCCGGACTGTCCTGAAGTGCCACCCATGGCCCCGGTGTCATCCTCTGGAGGGACGGCCGCCCACCCTGGGACCTAGGCGGTTCGTCTCGGGGTGATCAGCTTCGCGGAACGCGTCCTCGGACTCGGCGGCGACCTGTCGCCCGACCAGGACTTGTCCGGCCGGCTTGTGGATCGTGATCAGTAGGTGGATGAGTTCGTCGACTGTGTCGTGGCGGTGCTGCGGTTACGCTGCGGCGGCCTCGGGCCGTTCCACGAGGTGGCCGTCGACGTTGAGATAGCGTCCGAGGAGGGGGAGGTATGGGGATGAGTTTCCGGCTGGCGGCGTACGCCGTGTGCATCGAGGACGGGCGGGTGCTGCTCGCCTTCACGTACCGCCGAAGGGCGAGGCCAACTGGACTCTTCCGGGCGGCAGGGTCGAGCATGCGGAGGATCCGTTCGATGCAGTGATCCGAGAGGTCGCCGAGGAGAGCGGCTGCGACGCGGTGGTCGAGCGCCTGCTGGGCGTGGACTCAAGGATCATCCCCGCAGCCGAACGCACCGTTCCCGGCGGACCGGAACACCAGAATCTCGGCATCTTCTACCGGGTCCGCATCACCGGCGGCCAACTCCGGCCTGAGCCGAATGGTGAAGTCGTCGAGTGTGTCTGGACTCCGATCTCCGATGTCGCCGGCCTGCGCCGGTCATCGCTGGTCGACACCGGCCTCGCCCTGGCGCAGACCCTTCCGGTAACCGGCCACATCGCTCCCGTCCCGGTCGGCGGCCTGATCCAGCACTGAGGCAACCACCAACGTCTGCTTGACCTGCCGGTCGGCGAAACAGCAGGTCCCCGGAACCACGTTCCGGGGACCTGCTGCGTATTCGCCCCCGCGGCCGGAGCGGAGCGAGGGAGCCGGTGAAGCCCACAGCGACGCTGGGCGATACCCCTAGGGGGAGGTTGAGGTCAGAACGTCCAGGTGGTGTACCACGTCGCCTGACTGGCGGGATGGGCCAGGTCGGTGGTGACTCCGCTGAGGCGGCCGTCGGAGCCGCGGGAGCCGATGTAACGGCCCCTTGCGCCGTCGCTCCAGGCGATGACGAAGTAGAGGGAGGTGCCGTCCACGAACCCCTGCTCGATGGTGCCCGTCGTCGAACTTCCCGTTCTGGCTATGCCGGTGAGGTTCCCCTGGGCGTCCTGAGCCACGGAGAGCGTCGCGTTGGCCGAGTTGCTCTGATAGATGGTCCAGATACCCCCCACGTTGAAGTCGGCGGCCGCCGCCGCGGCAAGCGGTGCTGCGGAAGGCCGGTGCGCCGTCGCGGCCTGCGCGGAAGGGGCGAGGGTGATACCACCCAGGGCGACGGCGAGCGCCACGGCAGCCGTGGTGAGTCTGGCACGCATGAGGGTTCCTTCCCATAAAGGGGCATTTATGCGGCATGGGTGCTAGTGCGAGCCATGAGCCTCGCAGTAGCGGCTGTTCCCGGACAGGCGAGAACCGGTCATTGCGGCGCAGACGGGGTCGTCCTCCAACGAAACGCCCTACGCTCCCGTTCGGAATGGCCGGCGGCGGCGCGAAACATCGAGGTCGGGCGGTCACTTTTCCGTACGGGTGTCGGTGTCCTCGATGCGCAGAGCGCCCGGGCGGTGGGCGGAGTCGGGCAGCTTCAGAGGCGCAGTTCGAAGTCCCGGCCGGTAGTTCCGGCGTCACCAAGCAGAGGGCAGCGGTCGGTTGGAGGGGCGGGTTGCAGGGGCGGGTTGGAGGGGCTGGTTGGAGGGATCAGCGCCAGGCATTCACTCACGTCACCCCGCACGCAGGCACGCAGGCACGCAGGCACGCACGCACGGCGCGGAAGCCCGAGCCGCAAACACCCCGCATCTCAAGCCCCTTGCATTCGCGCCGAGTTCCGGCCGTGGGGCGTCTCACGGTTTTGGACGTCGGAGAGAAGGATCTGCGGCTGAGAACGCTCCACATCACGGAATATCCGGTTCCGCGCACAGGTGCGGCGGGGCGCGAGCACGATCACCGCCGTTGAACTCTGCACCTCCTCTGGGGTGTTGTCTCGTTCGTTGCCTGATCCGCCGGTGGAACTTGATGATCCGCTCGTCCCTGCCAGCATGTGGCGGCGCGGGCCGACCTTCGGCGCGCCGGCTCGAAGAACCCCTCTTGTGCGGTTCTGACGTGGAGGGGGGAGCCGAGACGAACAAACAGAGGAGTGGAACATGTCGCGTCCCACCCGACGCCAGGTGCTGCACGGCAGCGCCGCGACCCTGGCCGGAGCGGTGCTCGCCGCGCCGGTCGCCTTATCCGACACCGCCGCCGCCCGTCCCGTCGCCGGCCACGGTCACTCGGAAGGCCACCAGGCTCCCGGGGGTCACGAGATGCCGGAGCCCTTCGACGAGGTCTACCAGGGCCGCCATATCGAGGGCTGGCCGGCGGACGAAGACGCGCCGGAGAACGGAGGCCACGCAGGCCGCGCAAGCGAGGCAAGCCACGGAAGTCACGGAAGCCGGGCACATCCCCGGGCTGGCCAGGCCGGACCTCACGACGGCATGGACTTCGTCGTCCGCATCGACAACGACGACCTCCATGTGATGCGGAACGCGGACGGCACCTGGATCAGCCTGGTGAACCACTACGAGACGTTCACCACGCCACGCGCCCTGGCGCGCGCCGCCGTTCGTGAACTCCAGGGCGCTGACCTGGTCCCCGTCGTCACCGGCTGAGGCCTGGCCCCTGACCGTCCCCCCACCGAGGAGTCCTCGACATGGCAGTCCGGAAGAACCAGGCGGACCTCACCGCCACCGAGAAGCGGAACTTCGTCGATGCGGTGCTGGAACTCAAGCGCAGCGGCCGCTACGACGAGTTCATCAGCACCCACAACGCCTTCATCATCGGTGACACCGACAATGGAGAGCGGACCGGTCACCGGTCCCCGTCGTTCCTCCCCTGGCACCGCAGGTTCCTGCTCCAGTTCGAAGAAGCCCTACAGAGCATCACCCCGTCGGTCACGTTGCCCTACTGGGACTGGACCGTCGACCGCAGCCCCCGCAGCTCCCTGTGGGCCGAGGACTTCCTCGGTGGCGACGGGCGCAGCGGTGACGGCCGGGTGCCCTCGGGGCCGTTCGCCTTCGGCAACGGCAAGTGGCCGATGAACATACGCGTCGACGGCCGGACGTTCCTGCGCCGCTCGCTCGGCACCGGGGTCCGCGAACTGCCGACCCGGGCCGAGGTCGACCGGGTGCTCGCCATGACCGTCTACGACGCCGCCCCCTGGAACAGCTCCTCCGACGGCTTCCGCAACAACGTCGAGGGCTGGCGCGGACCGAACCTGCACAACCGGGTGCACGTCTGGGTCGGTGGGCAGATGACCACGGGTGCCTCGCCCAACGACCCCGTCTTCTGGCTGCACCACTGTTTCATCGACAAGCTCTGGGCCGAATGGCAGCGCCTGCACCCCAAGTCGGGCTATCTCCCGACCGGCAACACTCCCGACGTCGTCGACCTCCACGACACCATGAAGCCATGGAACGACGTCACGCCGGCGGACCTGCTGGACCACACCAAGTTCTACAGGTATGCATGACAGGTGCATGACATCCACTCGGCTCCGCGGCCTTCCGCGGCGGCGGGGAACGCGCAAGCGGACATCACGTCCGTGAAAGCGGGTGCGTCGCCGGCCTGCCCGCGGTCAGAACGAACGCGAGGGGCCGGCGGCGGGCATCTGTAGCGGGCGCGTCTTCAGCGAGGCGGATCTTCGTGGTCAGCCCGCCGCGGGACCGGCCGATCGCGTGGTCGGCCGACTCTCCGGCCGGGGCCCCTTATCGCGGGCCCCGGCCGCGTGTCGGTGAACCCCACACGATCGTGGGTTCCACCGACACGGATACCGCCCAGGCCGGCTCCTCGTCGGCGTCGGCGTAGGCGTGAGTCATCAGCGCGAGCCGTTGCTCGGCGAGTCGACGAGTAGGCCAGTTCCACGTTGTTAGCTGTGGCCTCGACCCCGACCCCGACCCCGACCCCGGCCCCGACGCCGACCGGGGCGTTGTGGCGGGGTCGGCCGACCTGCCCGATTAGAAGCTGTGACGTATCGACCACCGCACTGCCGACTGCGGCGCCCTTCCAGTACGCGGCTCGCGGCCTGAGCGTCCTCGCGAGAATCGAGCGGCGCTGGGAGCACAAGGACATCCTGCGGGTCGTGGACTGTCGCCATGGACTGTCGTCATGGACTGTCCGTCAGTGCACCCCATATTCGTGTCGATCCTGTGCATCTTTGCGGTCGGGGGCATGGAATCCGGACGAGGCTGCCCATCTCGCTGGGTAGCGCCTGCCTATGCCGTGATAGCACGGAGTAATCCAATTCGAGGAAGGCTACGACCGCATGGGTATCTTCAGCCGTCGTCAGAGCGCGACTGTCCAGCCGACGCAGGCTGTTGGCCCCCGTACGCCTTTCCCGGCGGCCGACGCCACCGGAGTCGCGCTCGACCCCGCACTTCGTGCGCTGACGGGGCAATGGACCATCGACCGCCCGCATAGCCGCATCGGATTCTCCGTGCGGCACGCGATGGTCACGACGGTGCGGGGTGCTTTTGCCGATTACGACAGCACGCTGTATTTCGACGGAGCCCGGCCCTCCCAGTCCCGGGCCGAACTCGTCATTCGGGTCGCCAGTGTCGACACGGGCGTAGAACAGCGGGACGCACACCTCATCGGCACCGACTTCTTCGACGCGCACCGCTACCCGGAGATGGTCTTCCGCAGCACCTCCACGATCCACGAGGGCGCAGAGAGCTTCCGCATGACAGGGGATCTGACCATCCGCGGCATCACCCGGCCGGTCGAGCTGCAACTCGACTACCTCGGCTCGGTCTTGGACCCGTTCGGCTATGAGCGGGCCGGCTTTGACGGCACCACCACCATCGACCGCACCGATTGGGGCTTGGTCTACAACCAACGTCTGGAAGCGGGCGGCGCCATGGTGAGCGAGAAAGTTCGCTTGCAGTTCGATATCTCCGCGATCCGGTCCGTGCCCCTGGCGTAGTTGCCCCGGGATGCCCCCTGCATTCCGTACGCCTACGCCTACGCCTACGCCCACGCCTACGCCCTCGACGAGGCGAGCTGCGTGCCGTCACACGGAACTGGCCTGACGTGCACCCCGCTCACGGCACGCTGTCGTGAGATCGGAAGCAACATGCCATTCGGGCTGTCGCCGCGCGGCCGAGGGTCTGGCGACCGCCGTCGTCGGGGAGGCGGCCGAGTTTCTTGATGTCAATGCACGACCACTAGCGCGCAACATCCGCTTCACCGGTACTGACAGCCGCCCTCGACCACTCCCGTGCAGCCGCCGTCGCCGAGTCCGGTGCCGTATGTGCGTGGCGCACGGACGCGACGCGAGGAGTGACGTCGGCGCCAAGAGCGCGTTGTCCTGCCCGCGGTCTTGCGTCAACTGCTGGGCAGTCGGCCAGCAGGTTGTTCAGTTCGGCTGCGCACAACCCATTGCCCCTGCTCCTCGAGGTACGCGCCCCATGCCGTTTCGGCGGTGTCCGCTGACGCGGCCGCGAAGGTGCCGAGGGGCGTCGACACGATCTCCGCGGTGATTGTGGTGGTTCCGCTGATCGCGGTGTTCGCGGTGATGTCCTCCGGGGCGCGGCAGCGGAGCACGGGCGTGCCGTAGGCGAGTAGATGCCGCTGGGGGAGTCGAACGCCCAGCGACGCAGTGCGTGTGCGAGGTCCGCGAGGTCGACGCCGTCCGTGGCGGTGGCTCGGGACGGGACTCCTTGCGTGCTCCGTCATGGCCACCATCCCTTCCTGCCCGGCCTGTTATGCCCTATCGCTATCAGAAGTGCCTGTAATAAATCATGCGCCACTCCCTTGACGGATGGTGTCGGTGCACCTCAAGCTGAGCGCAGTTACACCCCATAACAAGAGTGTTGATGCATAGCGGAAGAGGTTCTGGTGGGTCCCGATGAGCGCGTCGAGCTCGGTCTGCCCGGCAAGGCGGGGCCGGAAGCGCGGTACTGCCATACGGCTCGGTGCCTGGGCCCAGTGCGGGGGAGCCCGTGGTCCGCGGGCAGGCGGCCGGTGCGTCGTACGCCGGGCAACGCAGGGGCCACGGCCGCCACTTGTCCAGCAGGCCCGCCAGCTTGGGCGCACGTCATCGGTACGGCCTCCGCCGCCACCACGACGCGACCGACGCCCTGCGCGGGCGTCAATTCCGTCCACCCATCACCCTCCCCGCACATCCCGACCGCACCGGCAGCGCCGGCCCGCGCCCTTCAAGGAGAACCGTCATGAGCAGAGTGATGAGACAACTTCGGCGGACGCTCACCGCCATACTGACGGCCGGGGTGGTACTGGCCACGCCGGTGCTTGCCACGCCGGTGGTCGCCGCGCCCGGCCGTACCGCCCCACAGGCCCCGACGGGCCACATCACGTGGCATCCGTGCAACGACGCCGGGTTCCCGGGCATGCAGTGCGGCACGATGCGGGTGCCGGTGGACTGGTCCAAGCCGCGAGCCGCGCAGCTCGATCTGGCCCTGGTCCGCCGCAAGGCAGACGACCCGGCACGCCGTCAGGGCACCTTGCTCCTCAACGACGGAGCCGGTGGCTCCTCGATCGAGCAGCTGAGGCTGGCGACACGCAACGGTTTTCCCGACATCGCCGGTGCCATGACCCAGCGGTTCGACATCGTTGCGGTCGACCCGCGAGGGGTCGGCCATAGCACCCCCATCCGCTGCTCCGAGCCGCTCAAGCCCGCCGGGGTCAGCTACTTCCCGAAGAACCGGGCCGCGTTCGACAAGCTCGTGGCCCACAACCGCACCTTCGCCAGGGACTGCCTGCGCCGCAACGGACCGCTGGTGGCCCATGTCGACCTGACCAGCACGGCCCGTGACATCGAAGCGGTCCGCACCGGGCTCGGCGTCCGCCGGCTCAACTGGTACGGCATCCACTACAGCACCCTGCTCGGACGCACCTACGCGGCCCTCTTTCCCGGCCGGTTGCGCACGATGACCCTCGACACCGCGCTGGACGACACCACTTCGCCCCTCACCCGGATCGTCAAGGAGACCACCGGCGCCGAGGAGGCCTTCAACCGGTTCGCCGCCTGGTGCACCCACTCGGCGAAGTGTGCCCTGAAAGGACATGACGTCGCTGCCGAGTACGACGCCCTCGTCGCCCGCGCGGACCGCACCCCCGTCCCCGTCGCCGGCGGCACACACCGCCCGCTGACCGGTGAGGACATCCGCGGTGCCACCCAGGACTACCTGAACATCGCGAGCGTCACCTGGCCCGCCCTGGCCGAGGCGATCGTCAAGGCGCAGGCGGGCGACGCCACCGACTTCACCGTCGACCCCGATGGCACCCTCGATCCGGTGCAGGTCCTGGTGCCCGCCTGCCTGGACAACGCCCGTCCGGTCAGTACCTTCGAACAGGCCGACCGACTGCACAAGTCGCTCGCCGCACGCGCACCGCACCTCGGCGGCGCGGTGCGCTCCTGGACCGCGCTCGTCGGCTGCCTCGGATGGCCGGTTCCCGCCAAGCCCGTGCAGGCCGGCCGCCTGATCTCCGGGGCACCGCCCGCGCTGGTCCTCCAGTCCACGCACCAGGCCCTGGCTCCCCACGCGGCGGGCTCAGTCATGGCGGCCCAGCTGCCCGGCAGCGTCGTACTCAGCCGCGAGGGCGATGACTACAGCATGTTCCTGCTGTCCCCGTGCGTCCGTGAGGCGACCAACCGCTACCTGACCGACCGCATCCTGCCCGCCCCGGGCACCACCTGCACCAACTGACTCCCTGGGTGCCCCTCCACCCCAACGGGACTACGCCCGCATGAACGAGCCCCCTCCCGCGGGCACTTCGACACCCCGCGTGTCCTGCCCCAGCTCCAGGCATTGAGGACGGGCGGTACGTGCCACGACCCGGCCCGGCCCGACCTGGCCCGGGCCCAGACGCCGGCCTCGCCCGGACATCCGAGTGATGTCCGGGCGGGGCCGTCCCGTCATCGCCGTGCCCCGCCGCGCAGCACCACTACAACCTCTTCGGCCGCGCAGTACCACTACAACCTGCGCGGCCGGCTCCTCCACGCCACCTTCCCGACGCGGTCCTGGACCTACAGCGAGACGACACCTGCGGCAGTGCTGGCTGGCAAGATGGCTCAATGTTCGATTTCGGCATCGACGGATATCAACCGGTGTGGTTGCACGGCCGTAGAGAGGTTGTGCGGGAGCACGGGCATCGCCTGCGTGGTCTTGCCGGCCGGACTCTGACAGGAGTCTGGATGGTCTGGGACGTAGAGGATGACGAGTGGTTCTGTGACTGTCCCGTGCTGTTCGACTTCGATGGCGAGCAGGTCGAGGTCAACCATCAGAAGTTCGACGATCTTTCCCTTACGTGGAACACGATCGACATCGGCCGTCCGGTGCGTTGGCCCGGCTTCGACCTGCGATGGCGTCCTGAGCCTCTTGCCGAGTTGGATGCTCTGCGGAGTCTGTCCCTCAAGGGGGTCGAACTGCTCGAATGGACCGGCAGGGATGTGGCTCAGGGGAGGGTTGACGTGAGCTTCGACTTCGAGGTGAATCGGGCAACCGTCTTCAATGCTCTCGATGAGAACGGGCTGAGCTTCGGTTCCCCTGGTCCGCATCAGCGGGCCTACGCGCTGGGCTGACGCACTTGGAGTTGCTGACGCACGCGGAGTTCAGGCACACCGCCAGGTCGGGGTGGTTTCGGGCCCCGGATTGAGTGCAGACCCAGTGAGACATAGGGAAGCGGCTCCCGCTGCGAGCGGGAGCCGCCGGGGCGTCAGAGGAGTGTCCGACGCCGGTTTGTGTGTCCGGCTTCGTGATGCCCGATGGCCCTGTGCATCAGTGCGATGACGGTATCGAGGTCGTCGCCCTGGTGCGGGTCGTCGGCCATGCGGTTGCGGCCGCGGGTGCCGCAACCGGTGCATTGGTGGACGATCATGTAGCCCTTGGCGGAGTGATGCGCGACGGCCACCGGGCGCATCAGCGCCTGACAGTCGTTGGCACGGTCTCCGGGCGAGACGTCCACGTGCAGCGAATGCAGACAGCGCGGGCAGTGGTTGCGGTAGCTTCCGTTGGCCAGCGCCGCGACTATCTTCCCGCAGTTTCCGCAGGTGAAGCCGGTATTTTCGGTTGTTCTGCTGATGGTGCTGCTCCTCAGCGAGTCGAAGGGATCTTCAACTCGGAGGCGCAGGGTTCCGTTCGTTCTCCCCCTGCCGAAGCAGGGGTCGCAGGCTTGACTGGGGAGTGACGCGGTTCACCGCCGCTCGGGGCGGGCGATTACTTCCGGCTCCAGCTTTACCAGAGTGCGCTTGCAGCTCCGGATCCGGACCACGACTGGGTTTGGGTAGTTGTCCCAGCCACTGTCACGCGGGTTTTCCACGTGCCGCCGGTAGGTGTCCATCCAGTCTCACTGCCGTCGGCGTCGTCCCCCGTCAGACAGCACCAGCAGCGGCATGCTTCATCGTGATCACGCCACCTCCTTGATCTTCCGAGCCTCCGCCGCATGTCATGTGGGTGGGCTGCGGAGACTCCCTCCATCATATTCGGGAGCCGGACGCCGTCTGAAAAATCGCTGGTCAGGCGGCTTCCGCAAGTGGGGGAGGAGCGAGAGGCCCGCGAGACCAGCGGGTTCCTCCGCTTCCTGAAGCAGGTGATGCACACGGTGGTGGAGTACTGGTGGTAGCACCGAGGCCTGAGGATCTGACGCCCCGTTGACAGGCCCGGGCATGGGAAACTAGTTTCCTCTCAGGAAACTGATTCTGCTGAGGCAACTAATACTCCGAGGAGACAGTCATGTCATCCACGCCCTCGTCATCCGGCCCCGACGGCCTTGACCGCCTCGACGGCTCTCGCCCCCCGGCAGACGAAGCAGCCCGCGCGCTGAAGGACATCGACCGGCGCCGGAACCAGGCGCACAGCTCGGCCATCAACTCCCGTTGGGTGTATGTGCTGTTCGCCGTAGTGTTCTTTGCGCTCTTCGCAGCCCCCGACTTCCTCGGACAGGGAGCGGCCGGCTGGACCTCGGTGGCTTTCGGGATACTCGCCGTCGGTTATGTCGCGCTGCTCAACACCCGCAGCGGCTCGGCTCTACTGGGCCAGCCCGTCCGGCCGCGCAGGCAGGAGATTTCCGGGCGCTTCCGCCGTTACGCACTGTTCACGCTGCTTGCCGTGCTCCTGGCCGGCTTCGCCATCCAGCTGCTGCAACCGCACTGGCACCTCGACGTGCCGTACTGGCGGACCGCGGTGGGCGCGGTGGGCGGCGGCGCCCTGGCCCTGTTCGGGCCGCGCTGCCAGCAGGCGCTGCTCTCGGTCGCCGTACGCGGCGGCCGTCGCGCAGGGGAGAGCGCCCTCGATGGCACACACTGACTTCGACCCGGTACTCCTTGACCCCACCCGGCTGACGATCGTGTCGTTGCTCGCGGGCGTACAGTGGGCCGAGTTCGGCTGGGTGAAGGAGTCGGCGGGACTGTCCCCCTCCGCGTTGTCCAAACAGGTCAGCACGCTGGAATCGCACGGGTACGTCGAGGTGCGCAAGGGGTACGTCGGCAAGCGCCCCCGCACCTGGGTGAACCTCAGCGAGGGCGGGCGGGCAGCGCTGGAGGCACACGCGGCGGCTCTACAGCGGATCGTCGAGGAGTCACGGCGCACGGCGAGCGGGGACGGCGCCTAGCGGGTACGGCGCCTGGATGGATGCGTCCGATGTCCGCAGTGGTCAAACGCTCCCTGATCGCCTATGACCACTGAGGGCATCGGACTTATTCATCTACGTCTTCATCTACGTCGTGTTTCAGAACCGGGGTCGGGGTCTCGTCTCGCGCCGTGACGATCTGGGTGCAGGGCGACTGGGTACAGGGCGAGGGGAGTTGGGTTCGCTGTGCCCGTAGCCGGGCGGATCCCCGGCTGCCGTGCGGGCAGTGACCAGGCCCGATTCGTAGGCCGCGATGACCGCCTGGGCGCGGTCGCGGACGGCGAGCTTGTCGAAGATGCTGGTGATGTAGTTCTTGACCGTGGAGAGGCTGATGTCCAGGGCGCGGGAGATCTCGGTGTTGTCGAGGCCGGTGGCCATCAGATGCCACACCTCGACCTCGCGGGGGGTGAGTTCACCCAGGCCGGTGGGGGCCGGCGGTGCACCGTGGGGTGTCCGTACGTAGGTGGAGATCAGCCGGGTGAGCAGGCGCGGCGCGACGGCGGCCTCTCCGGCGTGGACGGTGTGGATCGCGGCGCTCAGGTCCTCCGGGGAGCTGTCCTTGGGCAGGAACCCGTAGGCTCCGGCGCGCAGGGCGCCCACGACGTACTCGTCGAGGTCGAAGGTGCTGAGGGCCAGGACCCGGCAGCCGGGCACGGTGGCGGCGAGTTCCCCGGTCGCGCCGACTCCGTCGAGGACGGGCATCCGGATGTCCATCACCACTACGTCGGGGCGCAGTTGGCGGGCGAGGGTGACCGCCTGCGCGCCGTTCTCGGCCTCTCCCACCACCTCGAGGGACGGGTCGGGGGAGAGGATCAGCGACAGGCCGCGCCGGACCAGCGGCTGGTCGTCCGCGATGAGCACCCTGATCCTCGGTCGGGTCGGCCCGGTTCCGGTCATCGGCGCGCTCCCTCGTGCTGGACGGTGGCCTCGGCCGTCTCGTCCGTGGTGAGTGGCAGCTCGGCCCTCACGGCGAACCCCCCGTCGGTCTGCGGGCCGACGGTGAGGGTGCCGCCGTGCAGGGCGACACGTTCGCGCATGCCGATCAGACCGTATCCGCCTGAGCCCGCCGCCGATGTCCCCTCCTGCGGTGGTGTGCCTCCGCCGTCGTCCCGCACCTCGATGACGACCCGGTCCTGGTGGTACGTCAGCTGTAGGGACGCGCGGGCGTCCCCCGCGTCCCCCGCGTACTTGCGGGTGTTGGTGAGGGCCTCCTGGGCGATCCGGAACACCGTGAGGCCGACGGTGGGCGGCAGCGGGCGCTGCGGTCCGCGAACGCTGAACTCGGTCGGCAGTCCGGCGAGGCGGGACTCGGCGACCAGGCGGTCGAGGCCGTCGACGCCGGGCTGGGGCAGCGACGGCGCGGCCTCCGGTTCGTCGTCGCCCCGCAGTACGTCGAGGAGTTGGCGCATCTCGCGCAGCGCGAGCCGCCCGGAGGACTCCAGGGTGACCAGGGCGTCTCGGACCACCTCCGGTTGGGCGAGGTTGGCCCGGGCTCCGCCGGCCATCAGCTGCATGGTGGTGATGTGATGGGCCACGATGTCGTGCAACTCCCGTGCGATGCGGCGGCGTTCGTCGGCCACGGCACGGTCGGCGAGGAGTCTGCGGTTGGCCGCCACCTCCTGCTGCCAGCGGTTGATCGCCAGGGCGGTGCCGACGACGATCAGGGTGGTGAGGGGCGGGGTGATGGTCTCCTGCCAGGGCGGAATCCGGCCGTTGCTCTGGCTCAGCAGCGTCAGCGACACCGTCGCGGCGGCCGCGACCGCCGTCACCCGACCGGGGCAGGCCCTGGCGACCGAGTACAGGGCGACCACCAGGACGGCACCGAAGTGGCTGGGCAGCGGTACGGTCAGGGCGGCCGTCGCATCGAGTGCCAGCGCGGCGGCGAGCGCCGCCACCGGGTGGCTGCGCCGGGCCAGCAGCGGCATGGCCGCCAGCGCGACGAGCAGGAACCCGGCCACGCTCACGTGGTGCCGGCCGTCGGGGTCGTTGAAGAACGCATAACTGAGCAGGTTCAGCGCACAGGCGCCGCCGGTCACGAGTGCGTCGTTACGGGTCCATGGTGGCTCGGCGCTGTCGATGTCCACCGACTCGTGGTCATCGTCGGGCCCGATGTCCACCGACTCGTGGTCATCGTCGGGTCCGACGTCCACCGATTCCTGGTCAGCGTCGGGCTCGATGTCCACCGGCTCCTGGTCGCCGTCGGGCCCGATGTGTCGGCTCCTGGGCATGCCTGTTCCCCCCTGTGTCCGGCCTCCCGGCCCCCGGGGACAGGGTTGCACAGCGGGCCGTAGCCGTAGCCGTAGCCGTAGCGGTTGCGGTAGCGGTTCGTGGCCACTGTCCCGGGCGTGACCTGGATCGGGAGGGCCAGGAGCAGGGTCAGGACCAGGTCTAGAACGAGGACCAGGATCAGGACTGGAAACGAGGACTCGGACCAGGACCAGGGTCCTGTTCGCGGGCCGGGGAGGGCCCCAGGGCCCCGGTCCGGATCATCCGCTGCCACGACGCTCGGCGGCCCCTCGCAGTGATGGTCTGGAGACCGGCCGGGAACACCCGGCAGACGTCGCATTCAAGTCCGTCCGCCGGAGGACATCGTGATCCGCGCCCTGACCGGATACTCCACCAGACACCCGTGGAAGGTCATCGCTCTCTGGGCGGTGCTGGGTGTCGTACTGAGCGCCCTGGCTCCGACACTGATCGCCCGTGTCACTCAGCACCAGACCGGGGACTTCCTGCCCCGTAGCTACGACTCGGCCGCCGCGTTGCACATCGCCGAGGAGCAGTTCGGGGTGAACCCCGACGCCACCACCGTGACGGTGCTGGTTGCCCGGTCCGACGGCAGGGCCTTGAGCGCCGCCGACCAGAAGCGGGTCGAGGCCGAGGCGGCGAAGCTGGGCCAACGCCGGGTGACCATGCCCAGGGAGGACGACGGCCCGCAGTTCCTGGTCCCGGACCGCTCCCAGACGCCCCGGGTCGCCCCGGCGATGACGGCGCCCGACCGGAGTTTCGAACTGCTCTCCGTCCAACTGACGGGGAATCCCTCGGACAAGGGGGTCCAGGGCGTCTACCGGGCTTTCCGGGACGCTGCGCGGACGCAGTTCTCCGAGGCGGGGATGCGCACCGGATTCACTGGGGGCCTCGCCGACACCGTCGACACCACCGATGCCCACGAGACCGCCGCGAAGGTCGGCGGCGCCCTCGTCATGGGGTTCATCGTCCTGCTCAACGTGCTGGTGTTCCGAAGTGCGCTGGCGGCCCTGCTACCGCTGCTCGCGGTCGCCATGATCGGCGGCGTGGCGATCGGCACCGTCGCGGGTGCCGCGATGCTGGCCGGGCGCAAGCTCGACGCGAGCACCCCGAACCTGATCAACGTGGTCCTGCTCGGCATCGGCATCGACTACCTCTTGTTCCTGCTCTTCCGCTTCCGCGAGCAACTGCGCAACCGGCCCGAGCAGTCCGCGCGTGAGGCGGCCGAGCAGGTCTCCGGCCGGGTGGGTACCGCGATCACCTCGGCGGCGCTGACCATCGTGGCCGCGTTCGCCACGCTGGGCCTCGCGACCTTCGGGCAGTTCCGCTCGCTGGGCCCCGCGATCGCCGTCGCAGTCCTGGTGATGCTGCTCGGCAGCCTCACCCTGCTGCCGGCGCTCCTCGCGGCCGCCGGGCGCAAGATGTTCTGGCCCTCCCGAACCCTGCGCCACAAGCCGAGTGAGGGGCGCGCCGCCCGCCTCGGCGCACTGGTCACGCGACGACCGCTGACGATGCTGACGGCCTCCGTCGCCCTGCTTGCCACGCTGGCCGCCGGGTTGATCGGCATCCGCATGGACTACGGTCGGGGCGACTCCGGTGACCGGACACCCGCCGCGGCCACTGCTGCCGAGATCTTCCGCACGCTGCCGGCCGGAGTGTCGGACCCGACGAGCGTCTTCGTCACCGCCACGGACGGCGACCGCCCCCTCACCACCGCCCGACTCGACGGCCTTTCCCATGCGCTCGCCCAGGTCGAGGGCGTGGGTCAGGTGGGGCAGACCATCCTGAACAAGGACCGTCGTGCCGCCCGGATCGACCTCTACCCGACCGCGGACCCGCAGAGCCAGCAGGCCCGCGACCTGGCCTCCGGACCGATACGGGACGCGGTCGCCCAGCACACGCCCGCCGGGACGACGGCACACGTGGGCGGAACGGCGGCGGTCTTCGCCGACATCTCCACCGCCGTCGACCACGACCTGAAAATCGTGTTCCCGGTCGCGGCCGCCCTGATCGCGCTGATCCTGCTGCTGCTCCTGCGCAGCCTGCTCGCACCGGTCGCCCTGTTGCTCTCCGTCGGACTCGGCTTCGCCGCCACCCTCGGCGCCGCCACGCTGCTGTTCCAGCACGGCCTCGGCAAGCCGGGTGTCAACTTCACTCTCCCACTGGTGCTGTTCCTGTTCGTCGTGGCCCTGGGCACCGACTACAACATCCTGATCGCCGACCGGATCCGGGAGGAGATGCAGCGACCAGGCCCGGCCCGCACCGCCGTTTCCCGTGCGGTGCGGCACACGACACCGGCCATCGCGACGGCCGGCCTGGTCCTTGCCGGCTCCTTCGCCACGCTCGCCACGACCCCGGGAAACGAACAAATCGCCTTCGCGATGGCGCTCGGCATCATGCTCTCCGCGCTCGTCCTTTCGCTGGTGTTGGTTCCCGCCCTTGCCGCACTCCTCGGCCGGAGCATCTGGTGGCCGTTCCGCCCGAAACCCACCACGGGCGGCCACCCGCAGCACCAAGCGCACGCACCCGCCCCGGAGCCCGACCAGGTCACGGCGTACTGATGGAGGGAGCGGCTCAGCCGGCCAGTGAGCACTTCAACTGGCCGGTGGCCGGCGCGGCCTCGTATTGACCTACACGAGCGCGTCCGCTCGTTGCCGCCGGTCATTGACGATCGCGGAGCCGCGGCCGGCGCGTCATGCGATGTCTGCCTGTCTGCCCTGTCTGCCATGTCTGCCATGTCTGCATGGACGGCCGGCTGCTGACCGTTGTCCGAGCTGCCGTCGCCTCCCCCGCACCTTCGTGGGCCGGGCGGGAACACGGCTTCCTTCGGGGCGAGGCCGAAGAGCGCCCGGCCTGTGCGGGCGCGGCTGGGAGCATCGTCCTGCCCTGCCCTGCCCTGCCCTGCCTGCCTTGCCGAGTCACGCCGCGTCGTGTCGCGCCACGTCGTGTCGGCATGGTGGATTCCCGGGCGCCGAGAGGACGTGGTCAGCCAACCCTGTGGAACCGAAGTCGACTGCTGAGCGTGACTAGTTGTGTGCCCTGCGCATAGACGGAGGCTACAGTCCTTTTGACGGAGACGGTGGGGCTCGGGTGCCGACGGGCGTCGACTGGGGCGGCCGAGCCGTTCGAGGGAGAACTGGATGGGAGACCGAAGCAGGTACGCGGCCCGAAACGCGGCGCTCGTTGCCTTGATGATCGCGTCGGCGGGGTGCGCCCAGGCGGAGCCCGGCGGACGTGACGAGGGTGGTTCCGGCCTTGGCCGGCCGAAGCCAGAGACCAGCGCTGACGCCCCTGTCAACCCTGGGTCAGCTGAGTCTGCCTCAGCGGCTCCGGCTCCGTCGGACCGCGGTGGCGGGGCGGACCACGGTGCTGTGGGTGACCAATCGGCGGCCGGCGGTGCGGGTTCGAGTTCGAGTTCGAGTTCGAATTCGAGTTCGGGTTCGGGAGGACGGAAGGATCCGTCAGGTGGCGGCCCTTCCTATGGCGGGGACCCCATCCCTCCCGTCAAGCCGCCACCCGTCGACCATGGTGAGCCCCCGACTTCGGACAGCGGTATGGATCCGACCGGTGGCGGGGACGGTGGTGGCGGCGACACCGGCGGCGCCAGCATCGGCGGCGCCGGCGGGGAGGGCAGCGAGACCTGTTCTCCGCCGAACGGATCCCAGTCCCCGTCTCCCCGGCCGGATCCGACGCAGCCGGCCACACCGTCACCCCCGCCTGACGCCAGCCCTTCGCCGGATGGATCCTGTGCTTCCCCCTCCGGTACCTGAGCGCCGGGACGAGCAAGGTAGGCACTTGAGCAGCAGAGGAATCCAACGGCACCCCCAGTCATGGCGAGTTGATCCGCGCACGCGGGGCAATGGTGCGACGCGCCGCCCTCAGCCAAGTCGCAGGGGGCCGCAGACTGGCTTGCGCGCCCCTACCCGCCGAACAGCAACCGCCGCGCGACGAGAGAGGCCTGCCACGCCGGCTTCTTCCGGGGCTTCCGGGCAGCCGACCGGGGACCGTACGGCAGCCGGACTGCTCGGCGTAGTGGTGGCACAGGCTTCCTTCCTCGTAGCGATCATGTACTTTCTGGGCGCCGTCTACCTGACCTCCTACTACCACTACTTCCGCCTGGACGCTTTCAGCCTGGGCTTTGGCTTCGCCGAGCTCTCGATCCAGAGCCTGAACGTGCTGAAAGTGCCTGTCGTGATCGTCCTGACCGTGGCTGTCCTTGCCGCACGGCACCTCACCACCAGGGAATCCGCTCCTGCACAGGGGAGCCTGGCACGCATGCTGGAGAGGTGGGGTCGGGCCGTGGTCCGAGCCCACCTGGCCTTCATCTTGGCCGGACTGGCTCTCCTTCTCCTATGGTCCCGCATCCAACCCTACGGATGGACGGCTCCCTTGCTGCTGGGGACCGGAGTGTTCCTCGGGCAGACTCCTTGGGCCGGTGGAGGTGCGACCCCCGCCACGCTGTGGAGCAAGGCGGTGCCCGTTTTCACCGGCGGCCTGTTGATGATGTGGGCGTTCAGTCTCGCCACCAGCCAACTGGGCGAACAGGAGGCCCAGCAGGCCGCCGGCCAACTCGTGCGCCGCACAGCCGTCGCGGTCCTGAGCACCGACCGCCTCAGTCTGGCCGGGCCAGGGCTGAAAGCAGAGGACCTGGGAGCGAAAGCGCACTACCGGTACCGCTACACCGGGCTACGCCGGATCATCGAACGCAACGGCCGCTACTACCTGTTGCCCCTCGGCTGGGACCCGCGGACCGGACCTACCTACGTCATCCAGGACGGTAACGATGTCCGAGTCGAGCTGTTGCCCGGAACGCAATAGGGTCTGCCGTCGGATCCGGCGGCAGACCCTATTGCGCCGACTAGGCACAGCGATCAATGCCCGGCCGGTGCTGCGTGGTCCTGAGCTCCAGGAGCGCGGCTGCGTGAGTTTCGCCCGGTAGTTCGTACCTCCGGGGTGGCGCCGACGAGGCGGTGCATCTGTACGTCGCCCACTGGTACGGCCACCACGGGAGCTTTTGGCCAAGCGAGGTGTGCCGATTTGACCTGCAAGTACCCGTCTACGTCCATGACTTCGGGGCTCAGGCACAAATTCCGTGAGGACGATCAGTTGTCCTGTCTGTTGCTTACTGACTGTCGGCGTACTCGGCGAAGTGGCCAGAGGCGTACGGATGAACGGGCCCAGCGGCAAGACCTGCCCGGAACCCCTTGACCTCAAGTGCGATTGAGTTCCTAGCGTTTCTTCCAGGTCATCACTGACGACGGGAGAAGGCTCATGATTCTGGTGACGGGAGCCACCGGGAACACAGGAAGTGCTCTGCTGAAGGAGCTGCATGCGTGCGGCGCCGGGCCGCTGCGGGGTCTCACTCGTGACGCCACAGGGGCTTCCTTTCCCGAGGGAGTCGAGACGAATGAGGGTGACCTCGCTGACATCGCTTCACTGAAGCCTGCGCTGGACGGGGTGCGCTCGCTGTTCCTCGTGCCGCATATGGGCTCGGACGCCGACATCCTCGACGCCGCCCGGCAGGCAGCAGTCGAGCACGTGGTGCTCGTGTCATCCATCACCGTCCAGACCCATCCTCACCTGGGCCCAGCCGGCGAGAACATGGCTGTCGAGCGGCTACTCAAGAACGGCGGCATGGCCTGGACGATTCTACGGCCGACGCAGTTCGCCTCGAATGCCCTGTGGTGGGCGGCGTCGATCCGCGAGCACCGAACGGTCCGCGTGCCCTATGCGGACACCGGGCTCCCCACGATCCACCCCGCGGACATCGCCTCGGTGGCACGGGTGGCGCTGACCGAGCCCGGTCACCAGGGGCGCACGTATGCCCTGACTGGTCCGGAACGGGTTACGGCCCGCCAACAAGTGGAGTCCATCGCAAAGGCCCTGATGCGAGATGTGCCCATCGCCGAGATCAGCCGGGAGGAAGCCCACCGTCATTTGGCCACGTTTCTGGGAGACGAGTCCGCGGACGCGGTGCTCGACGTGACCGGCGGGGACGTCAACGACGAACTGCTGAAGGTACGCGACACGGTTGCGCGGATCACCGGGTCCCCGGCCAGGCCGTTCCAGCAGTGGGTATCGGAGAATGCCGGTGTCTTCCGCTGATTCAACCTGGTCCTGAGTACGTTGATGCGTACTCAGTTGGGCACTCTCCCGTGTACGTCGACACTGACTGTGTTGACGAGCGGGCAGCCGTGAGTAGGACGCGTTTGCGGAGGAGCGGGAGTTTGGCGCGGCCAAACATCTGGCGTTTGATCATCTTGATGTGGTTGACCCGCCCTTCCGCCGGACCGGAGTTCCAGCGGGTGGTGAGCCCCTGGAGGACGGTGTCCCAGTCCTTCGCCAGGCCGGTGGCGAATGTGTGGAGGCCGGGCAGGTCCTCGGCGCGAGTGGCGGTGATCCAGTCTTTGAGGTGCTGGCCGGAGCGTGTTGTGACGATCTCAGTGAATGCGCGGACGTGCCCGTAGAGGGCGGTCAGTTCGGGGCAATGGGCCAGAACGGAGGTGAACTGGCGGCGTTCGTCGTCGCTCAGGTGCTCGGGGTGTCGCGTCATCCAGCCGGTGACCTGCCGGACGCCCGGTGGTGCTGGGACGACAACACGGATGCGGCGTCGGCGCCTGGATCGCAGGTAGTCGCTGATCGTTTGGTAGCTGCCGCGGTAGCCGAGTTCCTGGAGCTCGGCGTGCAGATGAATCGCGTTGGTGTGTCCTTCGGCCCAGCGTTTGTCCAGGTGGGGTTTGTAGGGGTCGAGCTGGCTGGGCCGGGGCTGGTGTCGTCCGGTGAGCGGTTCTTCGGGGGTTGCGGCGCGGGCGGTGCGGCGGACGGTGTTGCCACCCATATGCAGTTCCCGGGCGATCTCACGGATGCCGTGTCCCTGGGCCAGCAGCGCGTGGACGGTCGCATGGCGTTCGCGGATACGGGCTCGATGGGCGACATTTCCTTCTCGGCATCCGCACAGTCGGCACCGGCATTGTTCGTCAGGCCATCAGCCCTCATAGCAGCCCTTTTCGGGCAGTTATTATGGCGACGCACGCTGCGTTCGACTGCGGTGCCGAGATTCTGCCAGAGATGGAAGCGGTCGGCGACCTGGACCGCGTTCGGAGCACCAGTGCGGGCCCCATCGGCGTAAGAACCGCCCCGGTCAGGGCAAATGATCTCGGAGCAGGGATGGGCGCGAAGCCAGCCGGCCAGGGCCGATGCGTCGCGGCCGGGCAGCAGATCGAGCGGCCGGCCGGTCTCGCAGTCGATGAGCACGGTGCCCTAGTGCTGTCCGCGTCGGGTGGCTAAGTCGTCGACGCCGAGCACCTTCGGAACGGTCCAGTCGGGATCGGGCAGGGCCATAACGGTCCGCAGGAGTGTTGTCCGGCTCACCCGTGTGTGCAGGACAGCGGCCAGACGGCTCCCAGCCCGGCCACCGAGTGTAACGGCGACAGCCTCAAGAACCCGCCGGGCGGCAGGCGTACGTCGGCCGTAGCGAACAGTTAGGCCCTTGACCTGCTCGGCGAACGTGCGCCGCGGATACCGAACGTTCTCACAGTACAGCCGCCGCACCGTCAGCTCGATCAGTACTGGCCGATCCCCAACAGGCGTATCGGCAAGGCGCCTTCCGTACGTACTGTGCACCCGGTTGGACACAGCCGTACACCTCGGGCAGGCCACCTCGGCCTCCCGGGTTCTCGTCATCACGTGAACCGCTCCGCGCTTGAAGAACACGCGCTCCACCAGAAACTTGCTGAGGTGCGGAAACAGGTCACCGACGAGCTCATCACACCGGACCACGATCCCAGATGACACTACGTCACCGAGAACAAACCCCGTTGATCGTCCTCACGGAATCTGTGCCTGATCCGACTTCGGGGAGCGGTCGTTGACGACTTCGAGCGGCAGTTCTGCCTGACTGACCGTAACGTCATGTGCTCACGACGCTGGCCGGGTAAGAGCAGCAGGAAGAGGCGGCATTGAGTCAGTACTACGACATGGGCGACCAGACCGTGTGGAATCCGTCCAACGGGGCCTCCCGGTTGTTTATGAGCCAGGTGAGCGTCTATCAAGCCGAACTGGGCCTGCCGTCCGGCATCGGAGCCATGCAGGCTGACGAATGTCAGATCGACCTGTCGTCTTCACAGCGTTCGTCGACGCCCTGCTCGCGTGGCACCGCCGAACGAGTCACGCCGTCATGGTTGCCCTGTCCGAGGGGTTCGTTGCCACGGTGCTGGTCCTGGCGGAGAGAGCAGGCATCGAGGTGACATGTCAATCAGCAGCCTTCACCGAGGCCGACGGCCTCAAGGATGTCCAGGCCCCGACGGCCCCGGATCCCTTTGAAGGGGCATGGGCAGCCGCCATTCAGCAGATGGCACGCGAGCTGGGCCGCTGCATGGCGGTCTAAGCAGTCGGCCCAGCTGCCTCGGAGGCCCCGAATGGATTTGCCGCGTGCGACCGGCCCGTTGGGCACTTGGGCGGTCGTGCCCGGCTGGGGTCGTAGGTGCTCAGTGGTGGTAGGAGGTGCTTGCTCAGTGGCGGTACGCGGCCATCGCGATCTCGAGGAACGAGCGGATCAACGGGTTGGTGTCGCCCTCGTTGAACACCGCGACCACTCGGCTTGGCGCCATGTCGACCAGCGGAATCGCGGCCAGGTTCTCGGGCAGGTCGTGTCCGAGTGGGGCCAAGCCGACCGTGCTGTTCCAGAGCACGGCCTGAAGGCATTCCTGGACGACGCGCACCACCGGGCCCTCGCGCGGCGTGCCGCCGTTCCAGTACGACTGCCAGATCGGGTCGGTTCCCTGCGGGAACTGGAACCAACGGCGGTCGGCCAGGTCGGCCAGCTTCAGGTGGTCGCGACGGGCCAGTGGATCGTCGGCGCGCAGTACCGCACCGACCGGATCGGTGCGCAGCTCACGCACCGTCAGGGCGGTGTCGTCGAACGGCGCACGGGTCACGGCGACGTCGACCATTCCGGCGCGCAGCCCGCAGGTCGGGTCGGTCAGGTCCGTGTTGCGGATGTGGATGTCGACGCCGGGGTGGCTTCGGCGGAAGACGGCCGCCAGCTTGCTGATGCCGGGGTCGGTGCCGTCGCCCAGGATGCCGATGGTGAGGGTCGCGGCGCCGGCCGCCGCGGCCACGCGGACGCGGACGCGGTCGGCCTGGTCGAGCAGGGCCCGCGCTTCGTCGAGCAGCACTGCCCCCACCGGGGTGAGCGCGATACCGGCAGGCGAGCGGGCGAACAGCAGGGCGCCGACCTCTGTCTCCAGCTGCTTGATCGCCCGGCTCAGCGGCGGCTGGCTCATGTGCAGCCGGGCGGCGGCCCGGCCGAAGTGGAGTTCCTCGGCGACCGCGACGAAGTAGCGCAGGGTACGTAGCTCCACGCGGCAACGATACCCGCAAGGTATCGGCGTGGCGGAACAGGTCTTGGACACTCGCAGGGCCCTGGCGGTGCACTCGGAGCATGACCGACGAAGCGAAGTTCAGTGAAGCGAAGATCAGTGAAGCGACGAAGACCAGTGAAGTGAAGACCAGTGAACCGCAGGTCGGCCCCGAGGTATCGGTGATCGGCCCCGACGTATCGGTGGTCGGCCCCGACGACGGGGAGACGATCGTCATGGGGACCACGCGCATGCGCGTTCTCGAAGACGGCAGTCACACCGGGCATCGTCTGGGGATGGCCGAGTCCGTCCTCGCCCCGCACACCGACGGACCGCCGCAGCACCGCCACGCCCAGCACGACGAGGGCTTCTACATCATCTCCGGCACGGTGCGGTTCACCGTCGGGGACAAGGGCTACGACGCGACCGCGGGCACGCTCGTGATGGTCCCGCCCGGTGCCCCGCACACCTTCGCCAACCTGACCGACCAACCCGCCGTCATGCTCAGCACGTTCACCCCCGCCCTGTATGTGCAGTACTTCCGAGACCTCCAGCGCATCACCGCCGACGGCACGCCGCTGACACCCCAGGCCGCCATCCACACGATGAGCCGCTACGCCACCGAGCCCGCTACCGACTTCGCCTGAAGCCCCGACGAGCCGACACCGCCCGGCTGCCCGCCACCGGACCGGGAACAGCCAAGGCCGCGCTCCCGCCTCTCGGCGTCCGGGTCGCTCACACACGCTCACATGCCGTTTTCGGGCACTTCTCCCGGAGCCGGCGGGTCACTGTCACCCACAAACGGTGACCATGAAGGGAAATCATGACCATCGTCTACTGGATCGTTGCCGGACTGCTCGCCTCCTTCTACTTCTACGCGGGCGTGGTCAAGGTGATCCGCAGCCGCGATCGGCTCCGCCCGATGATGGCTTGGGTGGACCGCATACCGCTACCCGCCGTCAGGGCGCTGGGAACGCTCGAAGTTCTGGGCGCCGTCGGACTGCTACTGCCGCCGGCGACCGGCATCGCGCCTTGGCTGGCTCTGGCCGCGGCCATCGGGTTCGTGCTCCTACAGATCGGTGCGATCACCGTGCACCTGACCGGCGAAGACCGCCAGGTCATGCTCAACGTCGGGCTCATCGCCACTGCCGCTGTGACCATCTGGCCGGCCACCAGCTGGCTGTGACCGAGCAGAACTCTCGACCGGCAGATGCGCTGTCAGTTGATTGTCAGTCGCTCCCTTGCATGCCGAATGGCCTGGGAAGCGCCGTGCCCTGACCAACGGCCGCGGATGCCGCTGCCGGCGTCGTTGACCGGCGGCCACCGCAATGGGGGGCGGCGATCCGGCGTCTGGGGCGGGGGCCCGTGAAGCGGAAAGTCCGCTGCCCTGGTGCGTCACACCGGGGCAGCGGACTTTCTTGGCGCAGGCGCAGGCGCAGGCGCAGGCGCAGGCGCTGGGCGGGACGAGTCCTCGCCGGGTGGAGAGCAGTCAGCGGCTGTAGATGGCCATGATGGGGTCGCTGTCGTCGCAGCACACCTCGTGGTAGCCGTTCGCCTGGGCCTGCGGGAGTTGCTCCGCTTCGCACGCCGCCTTCGAGGGGTACTTCGGGCACCGACGGGGACTGAGCTGGTCCCGCTTGGTCCCGCTCAGAGATCTTCTTGGCTCATGTCCAGGGCAGTGCCCAGGTGGTCAGCCGATGGGGTTGACGAAGGTGGCCGGGTGGGTGGCGCCGGTCTGGTCGACGAGCGGACCCCAGGGCCACTTCAGGGTCAGCGCGGTGGTCTCGTTCGGCGGGGTGACGACCGCGGAGGCGGGCATCCAGGGGTGCGCCTCGTCCTTCCTGGCCATGGCGAGGTTGATCGTGAAGTCGGTACTGTCCCCGGGCTCCAGGGTGATCGAGCTGTGCTTGGCCGACGAACGGCGCAGCGACCAACTCTGACTGCCGTTCTCGGACTTGAGGTCCACGCCCGGGAATCCGCCGATCTTGCAGGTGCTGCTGCCCTTGTTGGTCAGCACGATGCTGGTGGTCGTCGCACCGTCCGCGTCCGGGGTTGCATCGCCGCCTGTGGCGAACGACGCCTTGAGGCCGGAGGTGTGGCAGCGCTGGACGCCCGAGCCCGACCCACCACCGGTAGCCGCCTGCGCGCCGCCCGGCTGCTTGCCCGCAGCGCCCGCCTTGGCCTCGACCTTCGCGTCGACTTTGGCGTCGACCTCGGCACCGGGGCCCGCCTGGCCATCGGAGCCCTGGGCCCCGGCGGAGGAGCCCGCGCCGCCGGACTCTGCGGCGGCCACGCCCGTGTCCGTGCGGCCCGCGGGCTTGGCGCCGGCGGCGTCCGAGCCGGAGCAGGCGGTCAGGGTGAGGCCGGCGGCTGCGGTCAGGGCCGCGGCGGCAATGCGCAGCGTGCGGCGACGAGCGGTACGGGCGGTGGTGGTGGCGCTCATGTGGTGTCCCCCGGGGCAGTCGGTGTCGTTGGCTCTTCGGTACGTCACCCACTTTGGTCTGGGCCACTGTTGCGAGGCTGCTGCTCCACTAACGTCCGGCTAACAGGGGCGTGATGAGGGGAAGGACGTCAAGGAGAACCCGAAGAGGCAGGCGTAGCCGCCTAGTTGGGAAGAAAACGCCCAGCCGCTTGCGGAAGCAGGGGCATCCGACAGGCCCTACAAGCGCCCGACAGGCCCGACAGCCAAGGTCATAGCCATAGCCACAGGCGTCCCGCCCCACAGCGACCGGAACGGTCAGGACACTCAGCAGTTACGCGACCCCTCGGACACCTCCAAGGCCTCCCAGAGCGGGGGCGGGGCGGGGCGAGGACAACCATGCGGAACCTAGGGCCTGACCATGGGCCGCTCCCTCCGCAGCCCGGCCGGGACTGCGGGCCTGACTGGTTACCGGTGTCTTACGAGGCGCCCTTCCCCACGCCCCGACGGGGTGGCTGCGGGTTTGCTGTACGCATGAGGGGCCCGCCGATAGCGGTCGGCCCCCTGTCCCCTTCAGGAGGCCCTGGTGTCCCGAGTGTCCCGCCGTACCGTCGTGCCCCTCCTTCTCGTGCTGGTGGTCGTCGCCGGAATCGGGCTTTATCTCTTCCAGCCTTGGAAGGCGTTCACCGACACCACGGTGAACGAGGCGTTGCCCACGGCATCCGCCCCCGAAGTGAAGGGCGGGGAACCGTCGATGAAGAGCACGAGACCGAAGGACCTCGCCGAAGGCCGCTTCGTCACCCACGAGCACGACACCAGTGGCACCGCCCGTACGGTCCGGCTGGCGGATGGCGGCCAAGTGCTGCGGCTGGAGGACCTCAAGACCTCCGAGGGGCCGGATGTACGCGTCTATCTTTCGGCCCGGGCCGCCGATGCGGCCAAGGCCGGGCTCGATGACGGGGCAGTCGCGCTGGGGAAGCTCAAGGGGAACCTCGGAAGCCAGAACTACACCGTCCCGGCCGGCACGGACCTGTCGAAGCTCCGCAGCGTCGTGATCTGGTGCGAGCGGTTCTCGGTCTCCTTCGGCGCCGCCGATCTCGCCCCGGTGTCCGGCTGACCCGTTGAACATCTGGATATGCACACGCGTAGCGGCTCTGCCACAACGTCTGCGAAGCCACCTCGGTGGCGGCCGGTGGCAGCCATTGGCGGCTTGATACCCGCTCCCACAGCAGACTGCGATACGTGTCGTAGTTGTAGTCCCGGTCGGCGAACGGCCGCTTCGGTCGGTGGCGTGGGCGATCGCGCCCGTCTTGGCTTCCTCGGCGGCAACGGACCTGCCCACCGTCCTTCGCCCGAGCCCCTGTCAGGTGGTCTTGATCTGGCCTCCGTCGATGACGAATTCGGCGCCGGTGATGTTGCCGGCACGCGGGGAGGCCAGGAAGGCAACGAGGTCGGCCACCTCCTGGGGTTCGGTGATGCGTCCGGTGGAGATGCCCATCTGCTGGGGTACGACCTGGTCCAGGGCCTCCTGTGCCGTGCCGCCCGCACTGGCCGCGACGGTGTCGGCGAAGGCGCCGGGGGCAGTCCAGAACGGGGTGCGTACGGGGCCGGGAGCGACGGCGTTGACGCGGACGCCACGGGGAGCGAACTCCTCCGACAGAGCTTTGGTGAGGTTGCTCAGGGCGGCCTTGGCCGCTGAATAGTCCACCACCATGGGGAACGGCAGGCGGGCGTTGACCGAGCTGATGTTGACGATCGCGCCCTCGCCGTGGGCCAGCAAGTGTGGCAACGACGCACGGCTGGCGCGCACCGCGCTCAGGAATGTCATGTTGAGGGCGTGCGTCCACGCTGCGTCATCGACGTCGAGGAAGCTGGAGCGTGGGTTGGTGGCGCCGACGTTGTTGACCAGCACGTCGATCCGGCCATGTCGGTCTGCTGCCTCCTGGGCCAGCGTGTCGGCACCGTTGGCGTCGGCCAGATCCACGGAGTGGAAGGTGACGTCGTATCGCTCGCGCAGGGCTGCCAGCTCAGTGGTTTCCGTACGGCTGCCGACCACCACGCGCGCGCCCTCACGGCCGAGTGCCTCGGTGACGGCCAGCCCGATGCCCTTGCTGCCTCCAGTGACAACGGCGACCTTGTCCGTCAGGTTCAGCTCCACCGGGATCTCCTCCTGCGTCACGCTTCCAGCATGAATAAATGCGTCTGAATCGGTCGTACTGGGTGAGTGTCCGCTCTCGTTTCGGAGCAGCCCCGTCGCCACGCGGCCTGCGCTGAGGATTCCCGCCCACCAGCACCCTTCGGGGGCCTTGGGACCTCACGGTTCCGTCGGCGGTCGGGTCGTGACGGCGGGGTCGCCGGACACCTCCTGACGCAGCACCGGCTGGGGGTGTTCTCGTAGAGCCGGTCGTCGAACATCAGCTAATGCCCGGGTCGGCTGTTGCCGAACCACTGGTGGGCCAGTTCATCGGCGATCAGGCGTTCCGAGGTGCGTGCGCCGTCGAGGTGGTTGGTGCCGAAGGTAGTCGTGCCCTGGGCCTCCACCGGGAGACCGGTTCGCGAACCGCAGACGACGGGGCCGTGCCGGAGGCCGCCTGCCGGCCTTCGACAAGACCGCCACCCTCCACCAAGCAGCACCCCACCTCGCAACCATCCACATCTGGACCGCACGACGACCCGAAAGAAACGGCCTGGGTCCCCTGGTGCGGCGGGGCGGGGTGGACTTACTAGGACGTCCAACTATATGTTCGTGGGCAAGGCCCGCGGTGCAGGGAAGCCGGCGTGAATCCGGCGCGGTCCCGCCACTGTGACCGGGAAGTGTGCTCTTCGAGCAGGACAGGCCACTGACGGAGAAGTCCGTCGGGAAGGCCGGAGGGCGCGCGCTGATCCGGGAGTCAGGATACCGGCCGCGGGGTGTTCCGTGTTGTCCACGAGGATGGAGCAGACACGCATGGCACCGGTCCGTACCCACGACCCAGGTGATCCGGCGGAGCAAGCGGTGGCGCACGCCAACCCCTAGTTCCGCGACGGCTCTTCGGCCTTCGCGTCCCACGGCCTGCCCGTACGCGCACCCCACCGGGTGTGGTCTGCGGCCTGCCGTGCCATCCCCGGATCGCACCTGACGAGAGCAGGCTCTCATGGTCCGTGAACTGACACATTTCATCGGCGGCAAGCATGCACCGGGAACGTCGGGGCTCTTCTCCGACGTGTACGACCCCAACACCGGCCTGGTCCAGGCCCGTGTCCCGCTGGCCGGGCGGGCCGACACCGAGCGGGCAATCGCCGACGCCGAGTCGGCACAGCAGGAGTGGGGCGAGTGGAATCCGCAACGCCGCGCCCGGGTCCTGCTGAAGTTCCTCCAACTCGTCGACGGGGAGCGGGAGTCGCTGGCCCGGCTGCTCTCCGCCGAGCACGGCAAGACCGTCGCCGACGCGCACGGTGACCTTCAGCGCGGCCTGGAGGTCGTCGAGTTCGCCGCCGGGATCCCCCATCTGCTCAAGGGGGAATTCACCGACAACGCGGGCGGCGGTATAGACGTCCATTCGCTGCGCCGTCCGCTCGGTGTCACGGCCGGCATCACCCCGTTCAACTTCCCCGCGATGATCCCGCTGTGGAAGGCGGCGCCGGCCATCGCCTGCGGCAACGCCTTCATCCTCAAGCCGTCGGAGCGCGATCCGTCCGTACCGCTGCGGCTCGCGGAACTCTTCCTGGAGGCCGGTCTGCCGCCCGGTGTGCTGAATGTGGTCAACGGCGGTAAGGAGGCGGTCGACACGCTCCTTGCGGATCCCCGCGTGCAAGCCGTCGGCTTTGTGGGCTCCACCCCGATCGCCGCCGACATCTACGCCACCGCCGCCGCGCACGGCAAGCGCGCCCAGTGCTTCGGGGGCGCCAAGAACCACATGATCGTGATGCCGGACGCCGATCTCGACCAGACCGTCGACGCCCTGATCGGCGCCGGGTACGGATCGGCCGGCGAACGCTGCATGGCGATCTCCGTTGCCGTTCCCGTGGGGGAGGACACCGCCGATCGCCTGGTCGCCCGCCTCAAGGATCGTATCGCCATGCTGCGGATCGGTGCCTCCGATGACCCGGACGCCGATTTCGGTCCGCTGGTGAGCCGGGACGCCCTCGACCGGGTACGCCGCTACGTCGACATCGGCGTCACCGAAGGAGCCGAACTCGTCGTAGACGGGCGCGACTTCACACTCCCCGGGTATGAGAACGGGTTCTTCGCGGGTGCCTCGCTCTTCGACCGGGTCGCCCCCGCGATGCGGATCTACCGGGAGGAGATCTTCGGCCCGGTCCTCTGTGTGGTGCGCGCCGCCGACTACGAGGAGGCACTGCGGCTGCCCAGCGAGCATCCGTACGGCAACGGGGTGGCGATCTTCACGCGGGACGGGGACACGGCCCGTGACTTCACCCGCCGCGTCAACACCGGCATGGTCGGCGTCAACGTACCGATTCCGGTCCCTGTCGCCTACCACACCTTCGGCGGCTGGAAGCGGTCCGGCTTCGGCGACCTGAACCAGCACGGACCGGACGCGATCCGCTTCTACACCCGCACCAAGACCGTCACCTCGCGCTGGCCCTCCGGGGTCAAGGAGGGCGCGAGCTTCACCATCCCGACGATGGGATGAGCCCGATGAACAGTACTCTCACCAAGGACCAGCTCGCCCTGGCCGAGGTCACCCTCGACTTCACCGAGGAACACCTCACGCCGCACGCCGTCGCCTGGGACCGCGACAAGCACTTCCCCGTCGATGTCCTGCGCAAGGCCGCCGGCCTCGGCCTCGGCGGTGTCTACGTGCGCGAGGCATCCGGCGGCTCCGGCCTCACCCGCAGCGACGGGGCACTCATCTTCGAGGTCCTGGCGACCGGCTGCCCGTCCATCGCCGGTTACCTCTCCATCCACAACATGGTCGCCTGGATGATCGACCGGTACGGCGACGAGGGGCAACGCGTCCGCCGGCTGCCGGATCTGTGCTCCATGGAGGCGCTGGGCAGCTACTGCCTGACCGAACCGGGCGCCGGATCGGACGCCGCGGCACTGCGCACCCGCGCCGAACGCGACGGCGACCACTACGTCCTGAACGGAGTCAAGCAGTTCATCTCCGGAGCAGGCGCGGCGCAGGTCTATGTCGTGATGGCGCGCACCGGCGGGGGAGGGCATGACGGGATCTCCGCGTTCGTCGTCGAACGGGACGACCCTGGACTGTCCTTCGGGCCCAATGAACAGAAGATGGGCTGGAACGCGCAGCCCACCCGGCAGGTGATCCTCGACGACGTACGCATCCCGGCCGACCGCCTGCTCGGGGCCGAGGGGGAGGGCTTCCGCATCGCCATGTCGGGCCTCAACGGCGGCCGCCTCGGCATCGCCGCCTGCTCCTTGGGCGGCGCGCAGAACGCATTGAACCGCAGCCTGTCCTACCTCGCCGACCGGGAGGCGTTCGGCGCTCCTCTCCTGGACGCGCAGGCGCTCCGGTTCCGGCTCGCCGACATGGCGACCGAGCTCGCCGCGGCCCGCGCCCTGGTACGGCAGGCCGCCGACGCGCTGGACCGTGACGACCCGCAGGCGCCGCAGCTGTGCGCCATGGCCAAGCGGTTCGCCACGGACACCGGCTACTCCATCGCCGACCGGGCACTGCAAATGCACGGCGGCTACGGCTATCTCAGCGAGTACGGCATCGAAAAGATCGTCCGCGACCTTCGGGTCCACCAGATCCTGGAAGGAACCAACGAGATCATGCGCGTCATCGTGGCCCGCGGGCTCACGGAGGTCGTCCGATGAGCGGAAACGAGGACACCGTACTGGCGGCCGTCGAGGGCCGCACGGGGCGTATCACCCTGAACCGGCCCCGGGCCCTCAACGCCCTCACCCACGAGATGGTGCACAGGATCGCCACGGCCCTCGATGCATGGGAGCACGATCCGGCGGTCGAGACCGTGGTGATCACCGGAGCCGGAGAGCGCGGTCTGTGCGCCGGCGGTGACATCCGTGGGATCTATGAGGACGCACGTGGAGGCGGCGGCGACGCCTCGGCTGCCTTCTGGCGCGACGAGTACCGGCTCAACGCCCGGATCGCCCGCTATCCCAAGCCCTATGTGGCCCTCATGGACGGCATCGTGATGGGCGGCGGAGTCGGCGTCTCGGCGCACGGCAGCGTCCGCATCGTCACCGAACACTCCCGGATCGCCATGCCGGAGACCGGCATCGGCTTCGTGCCCGACGTCGGCGGTACCTATCTGCTGTCTCTGGCCCCGGGGCAGTCGGGCACCCATCTGGCGTTGACCGGGACGGCCGTGGGAGCTGCGGACGCGCTGCTGTGCGGGCTCGCGGACCACTTCGTCCCGGCACACCGGCTGCCGGAACTGAGCGAGGCCCTTGCCGTGAGGGAGGTGACCGACGTACTCCCCGCATTCGTCGGTGAGGCGCCCCCCGGTGAACTGGGCGCGCACCAGGAGTGGATCGATCACAGCTATACCGCCGACACCGTCGAGGAGATCGTGAACCGGCTCCTCGGGAGCGGCGCCCCGGAAGCGAAGGCGGCAGCTGAATCGATGCTCGCCAAATCGCCCACCGCACTGAAGGTCACGCTGGCCGCACTGCGCAAGGCGCGCGGCCTGGGACCGCTGGAGGCAGTCCTTGAACAGGAGTACCGCGTCTCCTGCGCGGCACTGTCCGCCCCGGACCTGGTGGAGGGCATCCGCGCGCAGGTGATCGACAAGGACCGGACGCCGCGCTGGACGCCCGCCACCCTCACCGAGGTGACGGACGACGACGTGGCCCGCTTCTTCGCCCCGCTCGGTGACCGGGAACTGACCCTGGCCACCGGCGACTCCCCGCAGGAGGTTCCGTGGTGAGCAGGGTCATCGCCTTCATCGGCCTCGGCCACATGGGCGGCCCGATGGCCGCCAACCTGGTGAAGGCCGGGCACCGGGTCCTCGGGTACGACCTGGCGGCGGAGTCTCTGGCGGGTGCCACGGTGGCGGGCATCGAGGCCGCCGGATCGGCTGCGGCGGCCGCGTCCGGCGCGGACGTGGTGATCACCATGCTCCCCGCGGGCCGGCATGTCCTCGCGCTCTACCGCGACGAGGGGCTGCTGGCGGCAGCCAGGCCGGGCACGCTGTTCATCGACTGCTCCACCATCGATGTCGCGGACGCCCGCATCGCTCACGAGGCTGCCATCGCTGCTGGTCACCGGGCATTGGACGCACCGGTCTCGGGCGGCGTGGTGGGAGCCGAGGCGGCGACGCTGACCTTCATGACGGGCGGAGGCGCGGCCGAGTTCGCCGAGGCCGAGCCGCTGCTGTCCGCGATGGGCAGGAAGGCGGTCCACTGCGGTGCCGCGGGGGCCGGACAGGCCGCGAAGATCTGCAACAACATGATCCTCGGCATCTCCATGATCGCCGTCAGCGAGGCATTCGTCCTCGGCGAGAGCCTGGGCCTGTCCCATCAGGCGCTCTTCGACGTGGCCTCCACCGCGTCCGGCCAGTGCTGGGCCCTGACCGTCAACTGCCCGGTGCCGGGACCCGTCCCCGGCAGTCCCGCCAACCGCGGCTATCTCCCGGGCTTCGCGGCGCCGCTGATGGCCAAGGACCTCGGCCTGGCCGCCAATGCGGTCCGTACGGGCGGCGTGCGTGCCGAACTCGGCCTGAAGGCGTCGGAGTTGTATGCCGCGTATGCGGCGGGAGCCGGGGCCGACGAGGACTTCTCCGGGATCCTGCGGGCCCTGCGGGACGGAGTGGTGGCCGAGCCGGGAGTCGAGTCCGGGGCCGAGCCCGGGGCCGAACCCAGGAGCGACACGAAAGGAGACACCAAAGGAGGCACCCTCGCATGACCCACCCCTACGAGACGGCTTACGGGACCATCCGCGTCGAGGGCAAGGGCCGTACCGCCCTGGTGACCCTCCATCGCCCCAAGGCGCTCAACGCACTGAGCCTGGAAGTGATGACCGAGGTCGTCGCAGCAACCGAAGCGCTGGACCGGGATCCGGAGGTCGGCTGCATCGTCCTCACCGGGTCGGCGAAGGCCTTCGCGGCCGGAGCCGACATCAAGGAGATGGCCCCTCAGGGCTATCTCGACATGTACCTGAGTGACTGGTTCACCGCTTGGGACCGGCTCGGGCAACTGCGCACCCCGACGGTCGCGGCCGTCTCCGGCTTCGCGCTGGGCGGCGGCTGCGAACTCGCCATGCTCTGCGACATCCTGCTGGCCGCCGACACCGCCGTGTTCGGCCAGCCGGAGATCAAGCTGGGCGTCATCCCGGGCATCGGCGGATCCCAGCGGCTGACCCGCGCAGTCGGCAAGGCCAAGGCGATGGAGATGTGCCTGACCGGCCGCACCATGGACGCCGCCGAGGCGGAGCGGGCCGGCCTGGTCTCACGGGTCATCCCCGCGGACGACCTGCTCGACGAAGCCCTCGCGGTCGCCGACACCGTCGCGGGGATGTCGCTGCCCGTCGCGATGATGGCGAAGGAGGCGGTCTCCCGCGCCTTCGAGACGACCCTCACCGAGGGAGTCCGCTTCGAACGGCGGTTGTTCCACGCGGTGTTCGCGACCGCGGACCAGAAGGAGGGAATGAGCGCCTTCGTCGACAAGCGGCCGCCGGACTTCGTCCACTGCTGAGCGGGCGGGGCCGTGTTCGGTGTGAGCCCTGTCGACGGAAACAGGGCTCACACCGAAGGTGGTGCGGGCTCAGCACTCTCGTCACCGGCAGACCGACGGGCCCGGGAGCCGCGTCGGCAGGGAGCACGCCTCACAGTCCCGCATGGCCCGCATGGCCCGCACGGCGGTCGGCGTCACATGCTCCGGATTTCGCGGGCCGATCCCGATCACGCGGACCCGACGCGGACCCTCCCGGTCATGACGACACCGCCCCGGACGGCCCCGTCGCACACACGGCCGGGCCGGGGCGGCCGAGCGCAGGGCCGCTGTCCGGGGTGTCCAGGCTGTCCGGGCCGTCCGCGTCGGCCTCCCCCTCCCCGCCGGTCTCTCCCGGGTACATGATCTGTACGTCGCGCAGCAGGCCGTCCACCACCTCGTCGAGATCGAGGCGCTTCTCCACCGAACGCAGGCCGGTCAGTCCGGCCCGGAGGGAGACCCGGGGCGGCGCGAGGAGCTTGCAGCAGTCCTCGTCGGGCAGCACGGAGATCTCCGCGGTGCCGATGGACCGGGCCTCGTCGATGATCTCCTGTTTCTCCCAGCCGACCAGCGGCCGCAGCACCGGCAGGGTGGCGGCCTCGTCGACGGCGGCCATGTTCGCCAGGGTCTGGCTGGCCACCTGCCCCAGGCTGTCACCCGTCACCAGGGCCTCCGCCCGGGTCCGGCCCGCCAGCGCGGAAGCGGCGCGGACCATCAGCCGTCGCTGCGCGACGACCTGGAGCCGGCCGGCCCCCGCGATGGCCAGCTGCTTCTGGGCGTGGCCGAGTGCGATGACGTGCAGCCGCCCGCCGGGCTGGTAGCGGTTGAGTTCACGGGCGAGGGCGTACGCCTTGTACACGGAAGCGGCGTCCGTGTACGGAGCGCCGGTGAAGTGGACGAAGTCGCAGTGCAGTCCGCGACGCATCGCCCGGTAGGCCGCCACCGGCGAGTCGTAGCCACCGGAGAGCAGCACCAGGGCGCGTCCGCTGGACCCGACGGGCAGGCCGCCCGGTCCCGGGTGACGGGTCCAGGAGACATAGCTCTCCTTGCGGTCGATCTCGACCGAGATCCGTACATCCGGACTGGAGAGGTTCACCGGCAGTGGCCCCAGGGCCTCCCGGACGCGCGCCCCGAGAAAGCGCTCGAACTGCGACGAGGTCATCTCGAAGCCCTTGTCCCGGCGCTTGACCCGCACGGCGAAACTGATGCCGGGCCGCTCGGCGCGGGCTCCGGCGACCGCGTCCACGGCTGCCTCGGTGATGTCCGTAACGGTGCTCGGGACGCGCAGGGCTGGCTCCACCGAGTTGAACCCGATCACCCGGCGGGCGCGCTCCACAAGAACCTCCAGGGCGACCTCACCGCCGAGCACAGTCACGTTCTGGCCGGACTTGATCCACGTGGAACCGCCGACGCCCCGCAGAGCGCGGCGGAGGTTGTCGTGGAGCCGCTCGGTGAACGAGTGCCGGTTGCGGCCCTTGAGGAAGATCTCACCGTGTTTGAGCAGGACACAGGGCCCACTCGGGCGGGGCGCCCTGGGGGAGGGGAGGGACGGAATGCTCGGTTCGCCGGGCACGAAACTCTCCTTCGCGAGTCGTCGTGAGGGCCGGCGCCGGGCCGCGAACGGGGCGCGGGCCCCGCCCGTCCCCGCTCTGCGCAGGGCTGGGTGGCACACACCACTCGCTCAGCGGTCCCGCTGCCGGGACGCGTGGATCCGTGCGCGGTGATCGCACCCCGCACGAGCAGTGGCAGGTCTTCGGACTCGTGGGCACTTCCCGAAGGACGGGACACCTACTGGCCGTCGCTTCCCAGGTCACATATGCACCCAGTGCTTCATGACGGCGGTCGTTCCCACTCACCGCTGCGAGGCAGTCCCGGACTCCCACCGGGTTCCCTCTTGCGACACCCCGTCTGGCGGACGGGATGAACCAGCTGCCGGTCCAGGGTAGACAAGCTGCCGGGCCAGGGTGGACAAGGGCGCCAGCGGGGGACTACGGAGACCGAGCCGTGATGGTGCGCACAGGCCGCAGAGGCCCGGCGCCGCCGTGCTGTCCCGTGGATGTGGAGACGCCATCTTCTGGCTGATACGCGTCGGTTGCGTGGCGCAATGCCCGGGGGGCGGCTGAGGCCAGGGGGCGATTGCACGCCACACACACTGACGGCACAGCGGGCGCGGCTGGCTGAAATGAGATCTATGGAGGTCTATGGAGATCTATGGGGCTCCTGGTGCAGTGTTAGACGGCTGTGCAGCTCAGTGACGGCCGAGGCTGTAGGGATCCCGCTGTTCACGGGGTGCGAGGGGGGGAGGAAGCGATCTCCTCGGGGCTCTGGCCGGAGCTTCCGGCCCGTCCAGACTTGCCCTCACGAGTGATCCATTTCGGCCACCCGGCGATTGTCTGCATGTGGAGTACTTCGAGAAATTTCCACACTTTAGATTTGGAGAGGTTCTGGCGGGAGAGCAAGGCCAAAAGTGACAGGAGCGGTGCGGCGCTCATGGCATGGCGGTCAGGCGAGGATGGAGGACCGCCGGCGGCACCAGAGACTCGTGCTCCTTAGTGGAGGGCCCTACGGTCCTTTCCACCGTGCCGGCTTGGCAGTTCTTTCGAGGGCAAGGCCCATGCGGCTGTGCGGACGGCCGGTTCGACAACGGCCTTGAAATGGACCGGGCACGATCCCGGAGGAGAGCACCGAGGGTTCTGCCGTTCCGCACCTCGCCGGCGCGTGAACGCACTCGTGGCAAGGGTGGCTGGCCCCAAAGGCGACTGGCCCCGAGGGTGGCTGGCCCCGAGGGTGGCTGGACCTTTCTCCGGTTTTCAGCCGGGAGAGCGCCCTACGTCGCCGGCCAGAGCTGCCGAAGTGCCTCGAGGTCAGCACCGCTGACGCCGAGCTCCGATCTCGTCCGTATCCCTCCGCCCTGTCGGGCCGGGGCCCTTGAACCGTCGGCCGACGACCTGAGGGTTCGCCACAGACTTCCGGAAAGATTGGGTGTGCAGTGTCCCGTCCTCAGCACCGCAGCTGGCCGTTGTCGATTGCGCAGCGTGGTATTTGGTTTGCGCAGCAGCTCGACCAGGACAGCCCGAGCTATAACACTGCGGAGTACCTGGAGATAGCGGGCCCGATCGATGTGGTGCTGCTCGACGCCGCGGTGCGGCGGGTGGTGGCGGAGACCGACACGCTGAACGTCCGCTTCACTCAGGAAGGCCAGGAGCTCCGGCAGATATTCGAGCCGGCGGACGACGGGTTGTCCGTCCTGGACATCAGCACGGAACCGGATCCGCGGGCGGCCGCCGAAGCGTGGATGCGGGCCGAAACGGACCGGCCGGTGCGCCTTGAGTCCGGTCGGACGTTCACCCTGGCGCTGCTGCGGGCCGGTCCGGAGCGGTACTTCTTCTACCTGCGAGGTCACCACCTGGTCACCGACGGGTACATGTGTGCGCTGTTCGTGCGCCGGCTGGCCGAGGTCTACACGGCTGCGCTGCGCGGGGCGCCGGTACGGGAGGACGACGGCGGGTCACTGGACCTGCTCCTGGACGACGAAGCCGCCTACCGCGCCTCGGAGCAATACGGTCGGGACCGGGATTACTGGCTGGGCCGGCTGGCGGGCCGCGCCGAGCCGCGCAGCCTCGCGGACCGGGCGACCGGGGTCTCGCGGAGCGTTCTGCGGGAGACCGCGCAGCTGCCGTCTGCGGCCGTGGACGCCTTGCGGGCGTCGGCGCGCCGGTCACGGGTCGGCCTCCCCGTTCCCCTGATGGCCGCCGCGGCGGTCTACCTCAGCCGGATGACCGGCACCGAGGAGGTGGCCCTCGGCATCCCGGTGACCGGGCGGACCGGCAGCGGACGAGGCATCCGCGGGCCGATGTCCAACGAACTGCCGCTCCTGCTGGAAGTCCGGCCCGGCATGAGCGGCGAGGAGCTGCTGCGCCATGTGTCCACCGAGGCCCGGCAGTTGCTCCAGCACCAGCGCTACCAGTACGAGGACCTGAGCCGCGACTTGAAGACGGTGGGCAGCGGCCGCCGCCTCATGGGCCCGTCGGTCAACATCATGTCCTTCGCCCATGAGCCGGCATTCGGCGACGCCCGCGCGAGGCCCGTCAACCTGTCGACCGGGCCGGTCCACGATCTCAACATTTGCGTCGACGACCGGTCGGGCGACGGCACGATGCGCGTGCATTTCGATGCCAACCCCGCCATGTACGGCGCCGCGGAGAACGCCGCCCATCAGCAGCGCTTCCTCCAGGTGCTGGACGGTCTCGCCGCGGCCGACCCGGGACGGCCGATCGGCAGGCTGGAGGTTCTGCTCCCGAAGGAGCGCGCACAGGTGCTGCCGCCTGTGGGCGAGTTCCGTGCCGAGGTCCCGGACCGGACGCTTCCGGAGTTGTTCGAGGCGCAGGTGCGGCGGACACCGGATGCGGTGGCGGTGGTGGCGGGCGAGGTGGAGTTGTCGTATGCGGAGGTGAACGTCCGGGCGAACAGGCTGGCGCGTGTGCTGGTGGGGCGGGGCGCGGGGCCGGAGCGGTTGGTGGCGGTGGCGTTGCCGCGTTCCGCGGAGTTGGTGGTGACGTTGCTGGCGGTGGTGAAGGCCGGTGCGGCCTACCTGCCCATCGACCCCGGCTATCCGATGGGCCGGATCGAGCTGATGCTGCGTGATGCGGATCCGGTGTGCGTGGTGGCCCCGGGTGGGCTCGCGCGGCAGCTTCCCTGCGACGAGGGAAAGGTGCTGGTGCTCGACGACGCGAGCACCGTTGCGGCTCTTGCCGCGCAGCGCGGTGATGACGTGACCGGGGCGGAGCGTTCGGCGCCGTCGGTGTCGTCGCATCCGGCGTATGTGATCTATACGTCGGGTTCGACCGGTGTGCCGAAGGGGGTGGTGGTCCCGCACCGGAACGTGGCGCGGCTGTTTGCCGAGACCGAGCGGTGGTTCGGGTTTGGTGCGGATGACGTGTGGACGCTGTTCCATTCCTTCGCCTTCGACTTCTCCGTCTGGGAGTTGTGGGGGGCGTTGCTGCACGGCGGTCGGCTGGTGGTGGTGCCGCACGAGGTGTCGCGTGCGCCGGCGGAATTCCTTGACGTGTTGGTGCGTCATGGGGTGACCGTGCTCAATCAGACGCCGTCGGCGTTCCATCAATTGATGCGGGCCGAGGCCGAAGACGCGGAGCTTGCGGCGAAGTTGGCCCTGCGGACGGTCATCTTCGGCGGTGAGGCGCTGGAACCGGGGAGTGTGGCGGAGTGGCTCCGGCGGCACCCGGTGGATGGGCCGCGGCTGGTGAACATGTACGGCATCACCGAGACCACGGTTCATGTCACCTACGCGCCACTCGGCGAGGAGGACGTGGAGAGCGGACCGTCCCGCTGCGTGATCGGCCGGCCGATTCCCGACCTCCGTGTCCATGTGCTGGATGCGGCGCTGCGGCCGGTACCGCCCGGCGTCACCGGCGAGATGTACGTGGCGGGTGCGGGGCTGGCCCGCGGATACCTGAACCGCTTCGCCCTGACCGCGCAGCGATTCGTGGCCGATCCCTTCGGCGCGCCGGGCTCTCGGATGTACCGCACCGGTGACCTGGCCCGGTGGACCGCCGACGGACGGCTCGACTACCTCGGTCGCGCGGACGGTCAGGTGCAGTTGAGAGGGTTCCGCGTCGAGTTGGGCGAGGTCGAGGCGGTACTGGCCGGGCACGAGGACGTGTCCCAGGCCGCGGCCGTCGTACATGAGGACCGCCCGGGCGACCAGCGGCTCGTGGCCTACGTCGTCGGCGTAGGGGCCGACGCACCGGACCCGGCCCGCCTGCGGGAGGCCGCCGCCCGGAGCCTGCCCGCGTACATGGTTCCTTCCGCGATCGTGCCGCTCGAAGTGCTGCCGCTGACGGTCAACGGCAAGCTCGACCGCGCCGCGCTGCCCGCTCCGGATCCCGTCACACCGGCCCCGGGGCGGGCGCCGCGCTCGACCGTGGCGGAGATCCTGTGCGGCCTGTTCGCCGAGGTCCTCGGTGTGGACCGGGTCGGCGTCGACGACGGATTCTTCGATCTCGGTGGACATTCGCTGCTCGCCACGCGCCTGGTCAGCCGCATGCGGGCGGTACTGGGGGCGGAGCTCTCGGTGCGGGATGTCTTCGAGGCGCCGACCGTGGCCGGACTCGTGGCGCGGGTGGGCGCCGGAGGTGAGCGGCGACCCGCCCTGCGTCCGGCCGGCCCTCGCCCGGAGGTGGTGCCGTTGTCGTTCGCGCAGCGCCGGCTGTGGTTCCTGCACCAGTTGGAGGGGCCCAGTCCGACGTACAACATGCCGTTCGCGCTGCGGCTTTCGGGGGAGCTGGACATCGGTGCGCTGAGCGCGGCCCTGAACGACGTGGTCACCCGGCACGAGACCCTGCGCACGGTGTTCCCGGAGGCCGGCGGGGCCCCGAGACAGCGGGTGCTCGCACCGGACGAGGCGGTGGTGGAGCTCGCGGCCCACCAGGTGACCGAGGCCGGGCTCAGCGAGGCGCTGGGTGCCGCGGCGGCATACCGGTTCGACCTGACCTGCGAACCGCCGCTGCGCGCCGACCTGTTCGCGCTCGCCGCGGACCAGCACGCGCTGCTGCTGGTGCTCCACCACATCGCCGGTGACGGCTGGTCGAACGTCCCCTTCGCCCGGGACCTCTCCGCCGCCTACACGGCCCGCTGCTCCGGCCGTGCCCCCAAATGGGCTCCGCTGCCGGTCCATTACGCCGACTACGCGCTGTGGCAGCACGACCTCCTCGGCAGCGAGGACGACCCGGACAGCCTGATCTCCGCTCAAGTCGCCCACTGGACCCGTACGCTCGACGGGCTGCCCGAGCATCTGGACCTGCCCACCGACCGGCCCCGTCCGGCCGTCACCGCCCACCGTGGCGGCAGTGTGCGCTTCACGCTGGACGCGGACCTGCACCGGCGGCTCGCCGCACTGGCGCGGGAGTCCGGCGCGACCCTCTTCATGGTGTTGCAGGCCGGACTCGCCGCCCTGCTCAGCAGGGTCGGCGGGGGCACCGACATCCCGCTCGGCAGCGCCATCGCCGGCCGTACCGACGAGGCCCTCGACGACCTCGTCGGGTTCTTCGTCAATACGCTCGTGGTGCGCCTGGACACCTCGGGCGACCCGGCCTTCGGCGAACTGCTCACCCGCGTACGGGAAGCGGACCTGGCCGCCTACGCGAACCAGGACGTGCCCTTCGAGCATCTCGTCGAACTGCTCAACCCGGTCAGGTCGGCGGCCCGGCACCCGCTGTTCCAGGTGATGCTGACATTGCAGAACAACGCCGCCCCCGAGATCGCCATGCCCGGCCTGCGCGTGACCGCCGGCACCACCGAGCTGAACGCGGCCAAGTTCGACCTGCTGTTCAGCCTCACCGACCGGTACACCGACGACGGCGGCCCGGACCGGGTCGACGGGGTGCTGGAGTACAGCACGGACCTTTTCGACCACGCCACCGCCGAGGGCCTGGCGGCCCGGTTCGTGCGGCTGCTGGAGGCCGCGGCGGCCGGGCCGGTCCGGCCGATCAGCGCCTTCGACCTCACCGACGCCGCCGAGCGCGAGAAGCTGCTGGTGACCTGGAACGGCGTCGCGTCCGCGTACCCCCTGACACCGCTTCCGGGGCTGTTCGAGGCGCAGGTGGCGCGGACGCCGGACGCGGTCGCGGTGGCCGACGGCGGCACCGATCTGAGCTACGCCGCACTGAACGCGCGGGCCAACCGCCTGGCGCGGCTGCTCATCGGCCGCGGTATCGGCCCGGAGCAGGTGGTGGCGGTCGCCCTGCCGCGCTCCGCCGACCTGGTCGTCGCGTTGCTGGCCGTGCTGAAGACGGGCGCGGCGTACCTGCCCGTCGACCCGGCCCACCCGGCCGAGCGGCTCCGCTTCCTGCTCGATGACGCGCGCGCGGTCTGTGGACTCACCGCGAGCGCGGTCGCCGCGGACCTGCCCGCGACAGACCTGAGCTGGATCGTGCTGGACGACGCCGGGACAGCGCGGGACACCGGGCAACAGCCCGAGCGCGATCCGTCGGACACCGACCGGACGGCGGCGCTGCGGCCCGGGCATCCCGCGTACGTGATCTACACATCGGGCTCCACGGGCCGCCCCAAGGGCGTGCTCGTCGAGCACCGGGCGCTGGCGTCCTACCTGCACTTCGCGCGGGGCGCCTACCCGGGCACGGCCGGGACGGCGCTGCTGCACTCGCCGGTCTCCTTCGACCTGACCGTCACCGCGCTGTTCGCGACGCTGACCTCGGGCGGCCGATTGCTGGTCGGGGACCTGGCCGACGGGTCGCCGGCAGCGGGCCCGTACACGTTCCTGAAGGCGACGCCGAGCCACCTCGCGCTGCTCGGCGCCACGCCCGGCCATCAGGCGGCGGTCGCGGACCTGGTCCTGGGCGGCGAGCAGCTCACCGGTGAACAGCTCGGGCCGTGGCGCCGTGCGCAGCCACAGGCCACGGTGGTCAACGAATACGGGCCGACCGAGTCCACGGTGGGCTGCCTCACGCATCGTGTGCCGCCTGGCGCCGCGACCGGGGACGGCCCCCTGCCGATCGGGCGGCCCGTCCCGAACACGCGGGCCTATGTGCTCGACGCCTGGATGCGGCTGGCGCCGCCCGGCGTGACCGGGGAGCTGTACCTGGCCGGGGCGCAGCTCGCGCGCGGCTACCTGAACCGGCCCGGCCTGACGGCGGAGCGGTTCGTGGCGGACCCCTTCGCCGGGCCGGGGACGAGGATGTACCGGACCGGTGACCTCGCCCGGTGGACCGCGGACGGATTGCTGGTCTTCGTCGGCCGCGTCGACGAGCAGGTCAAGCTCCGGGGGTACCGGATCGAGCCGGCGGAGATCGAGACGACGCTGTCCCGGCATGAGGCCGTGTCACAAGCCGCCGTCGTCTCCCGGGAGGACGAGGCGTCCGGCACGCAGCTGGTGGCCTATGTCGTCCCGGCGGCCGACGAGCGGCGCGACGACGAAGCGACACAGGCACAGCTGGGCGAGTGGCAGGACGTGTACGACTCCCTGTACGGCGCCGGGCGCGCCGGTGCGGAGCCCGCCCCCTTCGGCGAGGACTTCACCGGCTGGACCAGCAGCTACCACTCAGAGCCGATCCCCGTCGGGCAGATGCGCCAGTGGCGGGACGCCACCGTCGCGCGGATCCGCGAGCTACGGCCGCGGCGGGTGCTGGAGATCGGCGTGGGCAGCGGCCTGCTGCTCGCACAGCTCGCGCCGGACTGCGAGGCCTACTGGGGCACCGACATCTCGGCGGCCGCGATCGAGGAGCTGCGGGCCCAGGTGGACCGCCAGGGCCTGGCCGGGCGGGTGGAACTGCGGGTCCAGTCCGCCGCGGACGCCGACGGACTGCCGGCCGGCCGCTTCGACACCGTGGTGATCAACTCGGTCGCCCAGTACTTCCCGGACGCCGGCTATCTCACCGGCGTGATCGGCACGGCGTTGGAGCTGCTGGCGCCCGGCGGGGCGGTGTTCCTCGGCGACGTGCGCGACCTGCGGCTGCTGCGGTGCCTGCACACGGCGGCGCAACTGCGCCGCGCCAGACCGTCCGCCGACCTCGCCGTGCTGCGCCACGCGGTGGAGCAGGCCGTGCTGCTGGAGAAGGAACTGCTGCTCGACCCGGGATACTTCACCGCGCTCGCGGCGCAACGGGACGACATCGCCGGCGTCGACCTGCAAGTCAAGCGCGGCGCCTACGTCAACGAGCTGAGCCGCTACCGGTACGACGTCGTGCTGCACAAGCGGCCGGCCGCCCGGATGCGGGCCCTGGAGACGGCGCCGGAGCTGCGGTGGGGCCACGACGTCTCCGGCCTCGATGCCCTGGAGCGGCACCTGGCCGCGGCCCCGGTGCCCGCGCTGCGGGTGACCGGGGTCCCCGACGCGCGGCTGGCAGACGAGGCCGCCGCCCTGCGGGCCCTGGACGAGGGACGGCCGCCGGTGGACCTACTGGCCCTTCTCGGAGCCGCAGAGCGGCCCTCGGCGCCGGACTTCGGGCCCGACACCTTCTGCGAACTGGGCGAGCGACTGGGCTACCGGGTAGCGGTGACGCGCTCGGGAAGCGCCGCCGAGAGCCTTGACGTGCTCTTCACGGACCCGGCGTCGGCCGCGCTCAGCGCCGTCCACCGACCGGCCGCGACCGCCCCGGGTGCGTCACCGGCGGTGCTCGCGAACGACCCGGGGGCCTCCCGGCGGCGCGGTGAACTCGTCGCCGCGCTCACCGTGTCGCTCCGGGAGCAGTTGCCCGCGTACATGGTGCCGACCGCGGTGGTGGTTCTCGACGCGCTCCCCCTGACCGTGCACGGAAAGCTCGACCGGGCGGCGCTCCCGGCCCCGTACCTCGGGTCCGTCGCGGGCTCGCGTCGGCCCGCCTCGCCACGGGAGCAGGCATTGTGTGACCTGTTCGCGCAGGTCCTCGGCGTGGCGGCGGTCGGTGTCGACGACAACTTCTTCGCCCTCGGCGGGCATTCGCTGCTGGCGACCCGGCTGATCAGCCGCATCCGCTCCGTCCTCGGCGCCGAACTGACCGTCCGCGCCGTGTTCGAGGCGCCCACGGTCGCCGGGATCGCCGAGCGGCTGAGCGAGGCGCAGGCACGCCAGGAGGAGCCGCGTCCGGCCCTGCGGCCGGTGCCCAGGCCCGATGTGGTGCCGCTGTCCTTCGCGCAGCAGCGGCTGTGGTTCCTGCACCGTCTGGAGGGGCCGGGCGCGACATACAACATGCCGGTCGCCCTGCGGCTGCGCGGTGAGCTGGACGAGGCGGCGCTGCGGGCCGCGCTGGCGGACGTCGCGGCGCGCCACGAGAGCCTGCGCACCGTGTTCCCGGTGGTGGACGGGGTGCCCCGTCAGCTCGTCCTCAAGGCGGCCGGTGTGCGCCCCGAACTGATCGTCCGGCAGATCGACGAGGCCGGGCTGCGCGAGGCCGTGCGAGAGGCGGCGCGCTATCCGTTCGACCTCGCGGTCGATCTGCCGCTGCGGGCCGAGCTGTTCGTCCTGGGCCCGGATGAGCACGTACTCGTGGTACTGATGCACCACATCGCGGGCGACGGGTGGTCGATGGCTCCGCTGTCGCGGGACTTCGCGGCCGCCTATGCCGCGCGGTGCCGGGGCGAGGCTCCGTCGTGGGCGCCGCTGCCGGTCCAGTACGTGGACTACACGCTCTGGCAGCGCGCGCTGCTGGGGGACGAGGACGACCCGGACAGTCTGTTCGCCCGGCAGGTCGCCTACTGGAGCGAGGCACTGGCGGACCTGCCCGAGCAGCTCGCGCTCCCGGCGGACCGTCCCCGCCCCGCCGTGTCCACGTACCGCGGCGAGGTGTTGGACTTCGACCTGAGCCCGGAGCTGCACCGCAGGCTCGCGGGTCTGGCCCGCGCCGGGGAGGCCAGCCTGTACATGGTGCTGCACGCCGGTCTGGCCGCCCTGCTGACCAGGTTGGGCGCCGGCAGCGACCTGCCGATCGGCAGCGGCATCGCGGGGCGCCGCGACGAGGTGCTCGACGACGCGATCGGGCTCTTCGTCAACACGCTGGTAATGCGGACCGACACCTCCGGTGATCCGTCGTTCGACGAACTGCTCGGGCGCGTGCGGGAGACGGCACTGACCGCCCACGCCCATCAGGACGTGCCCTTCGAGCATCTGGTGGAGGTGCTGAACCCGGTCCGCTCCGCGAACCGGCATCCGCTGTTCCAGGTGGCGTTGGTGCTTCAGAACACCCCGGAGGCGGGTCTGACGCTGGCCGGGGTGGACGTGACACTCGAACCGGCCGGTTCGGGGACCTCGCGGTTCGACCTGTTCTTCAGCGTCACGGAGCGCCCCGCCCCGCCGGGAGCGCCCACCGGCTCCTTCGGCGGAGTGCGCGGGACGGTGGAGTACAGCACCGACCTGTTCGACCGGCGGACGGTCGAGGCCATAGTGGCGCGATGGATCCGGCTCCTCGAGGAGGTGAGCGCTGACCCGGCGCGGCGCATCGGCGAGGCCGACCTCCTCACCTCCGCCGAGCGTACCCAGCTGCTGGGCGCCGCTGTTGACCCGATCCCGCCGTCCGTCGTCCCGGCGTTGTTCGAACGCCGGGCGGCGAGTGAACCCGGGGCACCGGCGGTGCTGTCGGAATCCGGCGTGCTGACCTACGAGGAGCTCAACGGCCGGGCGAACCGGCTGGCCCACCTGCTGATCTCGCGAGGGGTCGGACCGGAGCAGACCGTCGCACTGGCCTTTCCCCGCTCCGCGGACCTGGTCGTGGCGATGCTCGCCGTTCTCAAGGCGGGGGTGGCCTACCTCCCGCTCGACCTCGGCTACCCTGCCGAGCGCCTGGCGTTCCTGCTCGGCGACGCCCGGCCATCGCTGCTGCTGACCTGCGATGCCGGCGGCGCCGGGATACCGGGCGCCGACGATCTGCCCACACTGAACCTGGACGACGACGCCGACGGACACCAAGCCGCGGACCTGGCCGGCAGGCCGGACACCAACCCCGAAAACGCCGACCGCGTAAGCCCGTTGATGCCCGCGCACCCCGCCTACCTCCTGTACACGTCCGGTTCGACCGGCACCCCCAAGGGCGTGACGGTCACCCACACCGGAGCGGCCGCCCTGGTGGCGACGCAGACGCAGGCCTTCGACTGCGGGCCGGGCGACCGAGTCCTCCAGTTCGCCTCGCCGAGCTTCGACGCGGCGTTCTGGGAGCTGTGCATGGCGCTGCTGACCGGTGCGGCGCTGGTGGTGGCGCCGCCCGAGCGGCTGCTTCCGGGGCCGGACCTCGCGGCGCTGGTGACCGAGCAGGGGGTGACGCACCTGACCGTGCCGCCGGTGGCGCTCGGGGTGATGACCTCCGACGAACTGGCGCCGGTGGGCACGCTGGTGGTGGCCGGTGAGGCCTGTTCGCCGGAGACGGTGGCGGCCTGGAGCCGGGGCCGACGGATGGTCAACGCCTACGGGCCGACGGAGTCGACGGTCTGCGCGACGATGAGCCGACCGCTGTCCGGCGGGGGCGGCGAGGACAACGTTCCGCCCATCGGCACCCCGATCCTCGGCGCACAGGCCTATGTGCTGGACGCCGGGCTGCGCCCGGTGCCGCCGGGCATGGTGGGCGAGCTGTACCTGGCCGGCGCGGGCCTGGCCCGCGGCTATCTGGGGCGGCCGGGCTTGACCGCCGAGCGGTTCGTGGCCTGCCCGTTCGGCGATGCTGGAGCGCGGATGTACCGCACGGGGGACCTCGCGCGGTGGAACTCGGCGGGCGACCTGGAGTTCGCCGGGCGGTCCGATCAGCAGGTGAAGGTCCGCGGCCACCGGATCGAGCTCGGCGAGGTCGAGTCCGCGATGGCCGCCCACCCCCGGGTGGCGCAGGCGGTCGCGGCGGTCCGCGAGGACGGGCCCGGCGGGAGCCGCCTGGTGGGGTACGTCGTGCCTGCGGCAGAGGACACCACGGAGGCCACGGACAGAGCGACGTCCACGGAAACAGCAACGTCCACGGAAACTGCGACGTCCACGGACACCGAGTGCGCGTCGGACGGGGCGGGCCGAGTGCTCGGGGAGTGGCGGCAGCTGTACGACACGCTCTACGGGCAGTCGGCGCCCGCTCCGTTCGGTGCGGACTTCACGGGCTGGAACAGCAGCTACGACGGGCAGCCGATCCCGGAGGGCGAGATGCGGCAGTGGCGGGACGCGACCGTCACGCGGATCCGCGAACTGCGGCCCGGACGCATCCTGGAGATCGGGGTGGGCCGAGGGCTGATCCTGTCCCAGCTCGCCGCGGAGTCTGAGCAGTACTGGGGTACCGACCTGTCCGCGGTCGCGGTCGAGGCCTTGGCGGCCCAGGTGGCCGACGACCCGGAGATCGCCTCCCGGGTCGAGCTGCGGGCGCAGCCGGCCGACGACCTCACCAGGCTGCCGCAGGGCTTCTTCGACACCGTGGTCCTCAACTCGGTGGTCCAGTACTTCCCCCACGCCGACTACCTGACCGAGGTCATCGCCAAGGCGATGGCTCTCCTTGCGCCGGGTGGTGCCCTGTTCCTCGGCGACGTCCGCAACCTGCGGTTGCTGCCGATGTTGCAGGCTGCCACGGGCAGCACCGCACCGGAGCGCGAGTTGCTGGTCGACCCGGACTTCTTCCCGGCCCTGACCGGCGTGGTGTCCGGGATCGGCGCCGTGGATGTCCGCCTCAAGCGCGGGCGGTACCACAACGAACTGTCCCGCTACCGCTACGACGTTGTCCTGCACCGCGCGTCGCCGGCCGCGCAGGCGCGGTCGTTCGATGAAGCACCGGTGCTGCGCTGGCCGGAGATGACCGGCGGGACGGGCCGGCCGGAGATGACCGGCGGGACGGAGATGACCGGCGGGACGGAGCGACTCGCCGCGCTGCTGGTCGAGCGTCGGCCGGACCGGCTGCGGGTCACCGGTGTCCCCAACGCCCGGCTGGCGGGCGAGGCCGCCCCGGCGCACGCCGTGCCCGTGGACCCGGAGGACCTCTACGAGCTGGGTGAACGGCTCGGCTTCCAGGTGGCCGTCACCTGGTCGGGCGAGGAAGGCGACGACTGCTTCGACGTACTGCTCTCCGACGCCCCGGACGGCGCCGGTGCCGCCGTCACCGGGGCGTACCGGCCGGTGGTCTCCGGGGCGCCGGACCGGTCGGCTCTGCGGGGCTTCACCAACGACCCGGCGGCGGTGGCACCGCCGGTGCCCCTGGGGGCCTCCGTACGCGCCCGGCTGGGGGAGAAGCTGCCGGAGTACCTGGTGCCCTCGGCCGTCGTCGCGATCGACGCCCTGCCGCTGACGCCGAACGGCAAGGTCGACCGCGAGGCGCTGCCCGCCCCGGAAGCCGCCGGCGCCGTGGCGCACCGCCCGCCGACCACCGCACAGGAGCGACTGCTGGGCGACATCTTCGCCGACGTACTCGGCCTGCCGGCCGTCGGCGTCGACGACGGCTTCTTCGACATCGGCGGCGACAGCATCGTCTCCATCCAGGTGGTCAGCAGGGCCAGGGCCGCGGGGATGGCGATCACCCCCCAGGACGTGTTCCGGCACAAGACCGTGGCCGCACTGGCGGCGGCCGCCCGCACGCTCGACGCGGCACCGGCCGAGGCCGAGGCGCCGCAGGCGGGCATCGGCGCGGTGCCGCTGACGCCGGCCCTGCACGAGCTGCGGGAGCGGGACGCGGATCCGGGCACCCGGTACGAGGCGATGACCATGGAGGTCCCGGCGGGGCTGTCCGCGGCGCGGATCGAGGCGGCCCTGCAAGCGGTCCTGGACCACCACGACGCGCTGCGGATGCGCCTGAACCGGGTCCCCGGCGCGGAGACGGACCGGGACGAGTGGCTGGCGGAGGTGCTGCCCCCCGGGGCGAACCGGGCCGCGGACTGCCTCCACCAGGTCGGTGCCGCGGCGAGCGAGGACCTGCTCGCCGCGGAGGAGCGAGCCGCGTCGTCGCGCCTCGCGCCGGAGTCGGGAGCGGTGCTCCAGGCGGTCTGGTTCGACGCCGGGTCCGGCGGGCCCGGGCGCCTGCTGCTGGTGCTGCACCGGCTCGTGGCGGACCCGGAGTCCTGGCGCATCCTGCTGCACGACATCGCCCTCGCCTGCGAGGCGGCTGCCGACGGCCGACGGCCCGAACTACCGGAAATCGGCACGTCGTTGCGGCGCTGGGCCCAGCACCTGCGCGCCCAGGCACAGGACGTCCGACGCGTCGCGGAGCTTCCACGGTGGACCGAGATCCTCGCCGGGGTGGAAACCGGGCCCGGGGAGTCGGGCGGGGACCTGGGCGGGGACCTGGCCGGCCGGCCGATGGAGGTGCCGGGGGAGGCGGTGGCCGCAGCCGGCGCGCTGACGTTCACCCTGCCCGCCGAGCGCACCGAGGCGCTGCTCACCAGCGTGCCGGCGGCCTTCCGCGCCGACGTCGAGGACGTGCTGCTGACCGCGTTCGCCCTGGCGGTGGCCGACTGGCGGCGCCGCCGAGCGGCCGCCTGCCCGAGCGAGGCGGACACGTCGAAGAATCCGGACGCCCGAGCCGCCCGAGCCGCCCGAGCCGCCGGGGACGCCGGTGGTAACGCGGTGGTGGCCGAGGTACGACGGCCAGGCCGGTCGGGCCTCGCCGAAGGCGTCGGCCTGTCCCGCACCATGGGCTGCTTCACCGTCACGCATCCGGTCCGCCTGGACCTGGGTGGTGTGGACTGGCACGAGCTGTGGGAGGGCGGTGCCGCCGCCGGAGCGGCCCTGAAACGGGTCAAGGAACACCTGAGGTCCCTGCCGGACGGTGGACTGGGCTTCGGCCTGCTGCGCCACGTCAACCCCGACACCGCCCCCGCCCTGGCGGGCCTGCCCGCACCCCAGGTCGCCTTCCAGTATCTCGGGCGGCTCCCGCAGCCCCCGACCGGCTCCTGGCCGGCCGAGCCAAGTGCGCCGCGGAAGCACCAGATCGAGGTGAAGGTTGCCGCCGTGGACCATCCGGGCGGCTCGCGGCTGACCGCGACCTGGTGCCGGCCGCAGGGGTGGTGCACCGAGGCGGACCTGCGCGACCTGGCCGACACCTGGACGCGCGCACTGGAGGCGCTGGCCGCCCATGCGAGGAGCCCCGCCGCGGGTGGTCTCACCCCGTCCGACGTACCGCTGGTCCGGCTGAGCCAGGACAAGCTCGAGCGGCTCCAGGCCACGTGGAGGAGAACACGATGACTCAGGCGGAGACACCGGGGGAGACGCAGGCGGAGCTGGAGGACGTCCTGCCGCTGGCACCACTGCAAGAAGGACTGCTCTTCCACGCGCTCTACGACGAGGCGGCGCTCGACGTCTACACGGTGCAGCAGGCCTTCGACCTGGACGGTGCCCTCGACGCCGTCGCACTGCGCGCGGCCGCGCGGGCACTGCTCCGGCGCCATGCGAGCCTGCGGGCCGGGTTCTGGCACGAGGATCTGGACGAGCCGGTGCAGGTCGTCCCGCGCGAGGTGGCGCTGCCCTGGCAGGAGGCCGATCTCGGCGCGGTGGATCCCGACGCGCGGGAAGCCGAGGCGGAGCGGCTGGCGACGGAGGACAGACGCCGCCGCTTCGACCCCGCCCGCCCGCCGCTGCTGCGGTTCACGCTCGTCCGGTTCGGGCCGGCGCACCACCGGTTCCTCGTCACCGCCCATCACCTGGTGCTGGACGGGTGGTCCGCGCAGCTGATGCTGGCGGAGCTGTTCGAGCTGTACACGCGGGGCGGCCGGGACGAGGGGATGCCGTCGGCGGCCAGGTACCGGGACTACCTGGCCTGGTTGGCAGGTCAGGACCGGGCGGCCGCCGAGGACGTCTGGCGCGACATGCTCAAGGGCGTCGACGAACCGACCCGGGTCGCTCCGGCGAACCCGTCCCGGGCGGCCCAGCCGCCGGGCCAGGTGCTCCACGACCTGCCCGACGACCTCGCCGCGGCGCTCGACGGCCTGACCCGCCGTGCGGGCCTGACGCTGAACACGGTGTTCCTGGGGGCCTGGGCGCTCGTGCTCGGCCAGCTGACCGGCCGGGACGACGTGGTGTTCGGCACGACGGTGTCCGGGCGCCCGCCCGAGGTACCCGGGGCCGAGCGGATGATCGGCCTGTTCGCCAACACACTGCCGGTCCGGGTCCGTCTCGATCCGGCGGAGCCGCTGGCCGGGATGCTGGCGCGCCTTCAGGAGGATCAGACACGCCTGATGGCCTGCCAGCACGTGGGCCTGGCCGCCATCCAGCGCACGCTGGATGCCGGTGAACTCTTCGACACGGCAACGGTGTTCGAGAATCTGCCGACGGAAGACACCGCGGCGGCCACCGTCGCGCACGGCAGCGGGCTGCGGGTGGTGGCGAGCCGGAGCTACGGCGTCACTCACTACCCGCTCAACTTGATGGTGATGCCGGGAAAGCCGCTGCGGCTGCGTCTGGACCACCAGGCCGACCTGTTCGACCGGGAGAGCGCGGAGGCGATCATGGGCCGGGTGGTCCGGGTCCTCCGGGCCACGGTCGCGGACCCGGGGCGGCGGATCGGCGCCCTGGAGATCCTGGCACCGGCCGAACGGGACCAGGTCCTGGTGGAGTGGAACGGCACGGTCGGCGAGCCGCCGTCCGTCCTGGTCCCCGAGGCCTTCGAGGCACAGGCCGCGCGGACCCCGGACGCGGTGGCCGTGGTCGCCGACGGGGTGGAGCGGACGTTCGCGGAACTGCGCGCGCGGGCGGACGAGCTCGCCGGGCAGCTGGCCGACCGCGGTGTCGGGCCCGATGTGCTGGTCGGTCTGTGCGTGCGCCGGTCGGCCGACATGATCGCCGCCGTCCTGGCCGTCTGGAAGGCCGGAGGGGTGTGCGTGCCGCTGGACCCCGGCTATCCGGCGGAGCGCCTGGCGTTCATGCTGGCCGACACGGCGGTGCCCGTGGTGGTGACCGAGCGGGCACTGGCCGGGCGGCTCGGCGAGTGCCGGGCGCCACTGCTGCTGCTGGACGCGGACGCGCCCCCGGACGCGGACGCGCGCCCGGCCACGGACGCGCGGGCCGCCACGGGACAGGGCGCGCCGACCGAGCAGCCGGTCGTGCGGGGAGACGGGGGAGACCGGGGAGACCGGGGAGCGTACGTGGTGTACACGTCCGGGTCGACGGGCGTGCCGAAGGGCGTGCTGGTGACGCACCTGGGCCTGGCGAACCTGTTCGCCAGCCACCGCGAGCGCGTCTTCGCCCCCGCGGCGGCCGAGGTGACCGCGGCGGCCGGGCGGCGGCTGCGCGTGGCACACACGGCGTCGCTGTCGTTCGACGCGAGCATGGGACAGCTTCTCGGCCTCGTGGCCGGGCACGAACTGCACGTGGTGGACGACGACACCCGCCGCGACGCCGCCGCGCTGCTGGCGTACGTACGCAGCCGGGGCATCGACTACCTGGGGATCACGCCGTCGCTGCTGCGCGAGTTGGCGGGCCTGGGGATGCTGGACGGCCCCGGGCACCGGCCGGGCGTGATCCTGTTGGGTGCGGAGGCCACGGACGCGGCGCTGTGGGAAACGCTGCGGGAGCACCCCGGCATCGAGGTGCACAACTACTACGCGCCGAGCGAGTGCACCGTGGACGCCGTCGGCGCCCGGGTACGGGACAGTGCCCGGCCGGTGATCGGCAGGCCGGTCCGGAACATGCGGGCCTACGTGCTCGACGCGCGGCTGCGGCCGGTGCCGCCCGGAGTGACGGGCGAGGTCTACCTCTCCGGAGTACAGCTCGCCCGGGGATATCTGAACCGGCCGGGTCTGACCGCGGAGCGCTTCGTCGCCGACCCGTTCGGGGGGCCGGGGAGCAGGATGTACCGGAGCGGCGACCTGGCCCGCTGGACCGCGGCCGGATTGCTGGAGTACGCGGGCCGGGCGGACGACCAGGTCAAGCTGCGCGGTTTCCGTGTCGAGCTCGGCGAGGTCGAGGCGGTGCTGGCCCGGCACGCCACGGTCGGGAACGCGGTCGCGATGGTGCGTGAGGACAGGCCAGGCGACCAGCGCCTGACCGCCTATGTGGTGCCCGCGCCCGGTGCCCGGGTGCACCCGGGCGAGCTGCGGGAGTTCGCCGCCGGGAAGCTGCCCGGGTTCATGGTGCCCGCCGTGGTCGTCGTGCTCGACGCGCTGCCGCTCACCCCCAGCGGGAAGCTGGCCCGCCGCTCCCTGCCCGCCCCCGGGCCGGGGATCCACGGGGCCGGCGGCCGCGAGCCGCGCGAGCCCGCGGAGGAGATCCTGTGCGGGCTGTTCGCCGAGACGCTCGGGAGCGCGCAGGCCGGGATCGACGACGACTTCTTCGCCCTGGGCGGGCACTCGCTGCTCGCGACCCGCCTGGTGTCGCGCATCCGTGCGGCGCTCGGTGTCGAGCTCGCCGTACGGGACGTGTTCGAGGCTCCCACGGTGGCCGGTCTGGCGGCCCGGATCGACGCGTCGGGCCTCGGGCCTGTCTCCCCGGTCTCCGCGGGGCTGCGGCCCGCCGACGACCGTCCCGCCGAACTGCCGCTGTCGTTCGCCCAGCGCCGCCTGTGGTTCCTGCACCGGCTCGAAGGCCCGTCGGCCACGTACAACATGCCGTTCGCCCTGCGCCTGACCGGGGACCTCGACATCGCCGCGCTGCACGCCGCCCTCAACGATGTGGTGGCCCGGCACGAGGCGCTGCGCACGGTCTACCCGGATGCGGCGGGCGTGCCGCGCCAGCATGTCCTCGACCCCGCCGACGCCGTCGTCGATCTGCCCGTGGAGGCCGTCGACGAGGCCGGGCTCGCCGCTGCGGTCGCGGACGCGGCCGCGCACCGTTTCGCCCTGTCGTCCGAACCGCCCCTACGCGCAAAGCTGTTCACGCCGGGACCGGGCGAACACGTCCTGCTGCTCGTGCTCCACCACATCGCGGGCGACGCCCTGTCCAACCGCCCGCTGGCCCGCGACCTGTCCAGCGCCTACACCGCCCGGCGCGCGGGCCGGGCACCGTCCTGGACACCGCTGCCCGTCCAGTACGCCGACCACACCCTGTGGCAGCGGCGGTTCCTCGGCGAGGCGGACGACCCGGACAGTGTGCTGTCCCGGCAGGTGGAGTACTGGCGGCGGACGCTGGCGGGGCTGCCGGCCGAGCTGGAGCTGCGCCGGGACCGGCCACGTCCGGAGGTGGCCAGTCACCGCGGCGCCACGGTGCCGCTGCGGGTGGGCCCGGAGCTGCACGCCCGGCTCGCCGCGCTGGCCCGGGCGGGGCACGCGAGCCTGTTCATGGTCGTCCAGGCGGCGCTGGCGGCACTGCTCACCCGGGACGGCGCCGGCACCGACATCCCGATCGGCACGCCGACCGCGGGGCGCACCGACGACGCGCTCGACGACGTCGTCGGATGCTTCGTCAACACCTTGGTGATGCGCACCGACACCGGTGGGAACCCGAGCTTCGCGGAGCTGCTGGACCGGGTGCGCGAGGCGGGCCTGGCCGCGTACGCGCATCAGGACGTGCCGTTCGAGCACCTGGTGGAGGTGCTCAACCCGGCGCGCTCGGCAGCCCGGCACCCGCTCTTCCAGGTCCTGCTGACGCTCCACCACACCCACGACCTGGCGGTGGACCTTCCGGGGCTGCACTGCCGGGCCGAGGGGACGCAGTCGCAGTCGGCCAAGTTCGACCTGCTGTTCAGACTGGCGGAACGCCGCACCGCGGACGGGCTGCCCGGCGGTCTGGAAGGCACCGTCGAGTACAGCACGGACCTGTTCGACCGGGGCACGGTGGCGGACCTGGCGACCCGTTTCGAGCGGCTGCTCGATGCCGCGGCCGCCGACCCCGCCGAGCGGATCTGGCGGCTGGGCACCCTCACGCCCGCCGAGCGCGGGCGTGTCCTGGTGGAGTGGAACGACACCGCACGGCCGCCGTCCTCCGCGACGCTGCCGGAGCTGTTCGAGGCGCAGGCGGCCCGGACGCCGGATGCGATCGCCCTGTCCGCCGGGGAAGCCGACCTGACCTACGCCGAGTTGAACGCGTGGGCGAACCGTCTGGCCCATGCTCTGATCGAGCGCGGCGCCGCACCGGAACAGGTGGTGGCCGTCGCCCTGCCGCGCTCGGTCGAACTCGCCGTGGCCCTGCTGGCCGTGCTGAAGTCCGGCGCGGCCTATCTGCCCGTCGATGCGCACTACCCGGCCGAGCGGATCCGCGCCCTGATCGAGGACGCCGGGCCGGTCTGTGTCCTGGACGACCGGGACCAGGTCCGGCACCCCGGCGACCGGCCCGCGGTGAATCCGGACGGCACCGTCCTCGGTACGCCGTTGACGCCCGCGCACCCCGCCTATGTGCTCTACACCTCCGGCTCGACGGGCGCGCCCAAGGGCGTGGTCGTCCCGCACGCCGCCGTCGTGAACCGGCTGCTGGGCATTCAGGCCGAGTTCGGACTCGAACCCTCCGACTCGGTCCTGTACAAGGCGCCGACGTCGTTCGACGCGTCCGTGTGGGAGTTCTTCTGGCCTCTGACCACCGGGGCCCGGATCGTGGTCGCCGACCCCGAGGGGCATCGGGACCCGGCCTATCTGGCTCAGGTGATCCGCCAATACGCGGTGACGACCGTGCACTTCGTGCCGTCGATGCTGCGGACCTTCCTCGACGAACCCGCCGCGGCCGCCTGCGCCGGCCTGCGGCGGGTCCTGACCGGAGGGGAGTCGCTCCCGGCGGACCTGCGGGACCGCACCCTGACCGTGCTGGACGCGGACCTGCACCACCTCTACGGCCCGACGGAAGCCACCGTCCACGCGACGACCGGAACCTGCGGGCGCACCCCGGCCGCGGCACCGGACGGCCGCACGGTGCCGATCGGACGCCCCGTCAGGAACATGCGTGCCTACGTGCTGGACGCAGGCCTGGGCCCGGTGCCGCCGGGCACCGTGGGAGAGCTCTACCTCGCCGGCGTACAGCTCGCCCGTGGCTACCTGAACCGCCGCCGCCTCACGGCCGAACGGTTCGTGGCCTGCCCGTTCGGCGCGCCGGGGGAGCGGATGTACCGGACCGGGGACCTCGCCCGCTGGACCGAGGACGGCGTTCTCCACTTCGCCGGTCGCGCGGACGACCAGGTCAAGCTGCGCGGGTTCCGCATAGAACCCGGCGAGATCGAGGCGGCCCTGACCCGGCACGCCACGGTCTCGCGGGCCGCCGTCGTCGTCCGCGAGGACCGGCCCGGACAGCGGCGGCTGGTGGCGTATGCGGTCGGGGCGCCGGGTGCCGAACCGCAACCGGCCGAACTGCGGGCCCACGCCGCCCAGATGCTGCCCGAGTTCATGGTCCCGGCCACGGTCGTCGTCCTGGACGCGCTGCCGCTGACCCACAGCGGGAAGCTGGACCGGCAGGCCCTGCCGGAGCCGGGCCCGCGCTCGCCGGTCTCCACGTGGCCGGCGCGCACGCCCGAGGAGGAGATCCTCTGCGGCCTGTTCGCCGAGTGCGTCGGCGCGGTCGCCACCGGCATCGATGACGACTTCTTCGCACTCGGCGGTGACTCGCTGGCGGCGATCCGGCTGGTGAGCCGGATCCGGGACACGCTGGGCTGCGACCTGTCGGTCCGGGACCTGTTCGCGGCACCCACGGTGAGCCGCCTGACGGAACGCCTCCGACGGGGCGTCCCGTGCGACGCCTTCGACGTCCTCCTGCCGCTACGGGCCTCCGGCGGGCTCCCGCCGCTGTTCTGCATCCACCCCTCCGACGGCCTGAGTTGGTGCTACACCGGGCTGCTGCGGCAGCTGGGGCAGGACCGCCCGGTGTACGGGCTCCAGGCGCGCGGCATGGCACGGCCGGATGCGTACCCGGAGACGATGGAGCACCTGGTCACCGACTACGTCGCGCAGATCCGTTCGGTCCAGGCCACCGGCCCCTATCATCTGCTGGGCTGGTCGTTCGGCGGCCTGGCGGCCCACGCCGTCGCGGTCCGCCTCCAGGCCGAAGGCGAAGAGGTGGCTCTGCTCGCCCTGCTCGACTCCTACCCCCGGGACCCCCAGAGGGCGGTTCCGCCTCCGGACGAGCAGGAAGTCCTCTCGGCCCTGCTCGACTTCGCGGGCCACGCCGAGGACGGCGTACCGCTGCGGATCGCCGACGTCATGGAGGCTCTGCGGAGCGGCGGCGGACCTCTGGCGGACGTGGAGGAGCGCCGCGTAGTGGCCATGACCGAGATCGTCGCGAACAACGCACGGCTGTCTGCGGCGCATGTGCCCGGTCGGTTCGACGGGAGCCTCCTGCACTTCACGGCGACCGCCGAACGCTCGCCGGGGCTGCCGACCGCGGCCGCCTGGGAGCCCGCCGTCACCGGTCGCGTGGAGCGGTACGCCGTGGACTGCACCCACCAGGAGATGTGCAAGCCCGTGCCGCTAGCCCGGATCGGGCGCGTGGTGGCCGAAAGGCTGGGCGACATCGCAGCATCGGGCTACCGCAGCCGGTAGCCGGAGAGTTGGAGAGCCGGGAAGCCGGGAAGCCGGAGAAACCAGAAGAAGGAAGAAGGAAGCACACCATGACCAACCCCTTCGAGAACCCCGAGAGCACGTACCTGGTGCTGGTCAACGACGAGGGTCAGCACTCCCTGTGGCCGTCCTTCGTGGAGGTCCCGGCCGGATGGGAGGTCGCCCACGGGGAGGACTCCCGGGAGGCCTGCCTCGCCTACGTCGAGGAGCACTGGACCGACATGCGCCCGAAGAGCCTCGCCGAGGCCATGGACGGGGCCGGCGGGACGGGTTCCTGACCCGTCGGTGACCGGCACACCAGAATCCTGGTGAGTCCGGCGTTGTCGGTGTCCCGCAAGCCATTGCGGAACACCGGACAACACCTCTCTTGAGCGGGCAGGGCCGCTAGTTGTACCGACCGGGGACATTGATCGAGAGCAGGGCGTGCCGCTTAGCAGTCACGAGGCTGGGGCCGAGTGTCTTTCAGTCAGGTCCTTGGCAAGCTGGCTGATGCGTTTGCGGGCTGTCTCTGGGGTGAGTATCTCGATGTGGTTGCCGAACTGGAGGAGCTGACGCACTGACTCGATGTCGGGGTAGCGGACGACAATGGTGCACCAGCCGTTTTCCGTGTCGGAGACATCGTGGATGCGGGTGCCGAGGATGCGCCGTGCCAGGTCGAGGCCATTTTCTCGCAGACGGACGGTCACGCTCACGCGGCCTGGCCTCTCGGTGCGTTCCTTCAACGCAGCCCACCTTGTGCGGAGGGTCTCATCTGGCCGGAGAACAGCTGGCGCGTCGAGTTGTTCGTAGGCCGAGAGTCGTTCCAGAGCGAACAGCCGACCGGTCCCATGGTCGTCGGCGATGAGATACCAGCGGCCTGATTTCGCCACGATCCCGTACGGGTCGACCACCCGCGCCGAGGCCTGTTTCTCGGCGCTGCGCCGGTACTGGATTCGCAGCCGGCGTCGGTGTCGCAGGGCCGAGGCTAGATCCGATACGTCTACCGCTGGCTTTGAGTCAGCAAGCCACGCGTTGCTGTCCACCAGTACCAGGTCCGCCAGTCGCAGCAGGCTCGGCGACTCAGGTGCTGCGGCCTGGCGGGCGGCGATCTTGCGCGCGGCCGACTCCTGCACCGCAGACAGGCCCATGCGCTCAAGTTGCGCGCTGTCCAAACCAGCCACGGAGAGGGCCTCCAGCTCTGGTGGTTCCAGATGGCATGCGTTGAGCCGTGCACCGGGGAGCAGAACGATCCCACCATTCCGCCCGCGTTCGGCATAAACAGGCACACCTGCTGTCGAGAGTGCCTCGACATCCCGCAGCACAGTCCGCCGGGACACCTCCAGGCGCTTGGCGAGCTCGGTGGTGGTGATGCGCTGACGGGTCTGTAGGAGCAGCAAGAGGTGCAACAGCCTCGAAGCCTTCATGCTGACCAATGTTCGCAGAAAAAGGTGACAGGTTCTGTCGCGGTTAAGCGATCAACTGGAGCGGTACCGAGAATTCAACGATCTGAGGAGCGCTCTATGCCCGCACCCAACCTGTTCCTGATCTACGTCCGCGACGCCGAGTCCGCTACGGCCTTCTACAGCGACCTGTTCGAGATCGAACCGACCTTCACCAGTCCCCACTACGTGGCTTTCGAGGTAGCCCCCGGCGTCCTGTTCGCGTTGTGGACGGGGGGCAGCGAACACGCGGTCCCGAGCACCCCTCGCACGAGCGAAGTCGGGCTGATGGTGCCGGGAGCAGCGTCCGCAGTTGACGAGATCTTCACGAGTTGGGTCTCGAAGGGAGTCCATGTCGTGGAGGAGCCGTACGACGCTGTCTTCGGCCGCACGTTCGTGATCACGGACCCCGACGGCAACCTCATCCGGGTCTCCCCGGTGGACTGAGCTGCACGACCCTTACCCACTATGTTCGTTCTCGAAGGGCCGGCCACACACGATGGCCGGCCCTTCAGCTTGTCCAGGAGCTCAGACATGTCACATCCGAACGCTGCCCTCACCCCGCGCCACCGTCTGAAAGTCGCGCGACTCGTCGTTGACGACGGCTGGCCAATCAGCGAAGTTGCGGCCCGTTTCCAGGTCTCCTGGCCCACCGTGAAGCGCTGGGTCGACCGCCACCTTGCTGGCGAGTCAATGCAAGACCGCTCGTCCCGACCGAAGACCTCGCCGAAGAAGACGCCCAAGGCAGTATCGATGCGATGCGTCAGCTTGCGGAGGCGATTGAGGGAGGGCCCAGTTCAACTCGCGACACGACTCGGCATCGCCGCGTCGACAGTCCACCGTATTCTCACCGCGGCGCGGCTGAACAGGCTGTCCTATCTCGACCGTGCCACTGGAGAACCCATCCGCGCTTACGAGCACCCGTACCCCGGCTCGCTGGTGCACGTGGACGTTAAGAAATTCGGGAACATCCCTGACGGCGGTGGGTGGCGCTATGTCGGGCGACGGCAAGGCGAGAGGAACCGCTCGGCCACTCCCGACAAGCTGAAGAGCAAGTGGGGCAACCCGAAACCGGCTACGCCTTCATGCACACGATCATCGACGACCACTCACGCGTCGCATACACCGAGGTACACGACGACGAGACCGCCATCACCGCCGTCGGGGCGCTGCATCGAGCAGTGGCGTGGTTCGCCGAACACGGCGTTACCACCGAGCGAATTCTGTCGGACAACGGAGGCGCGTACCGGTCCTTCCTCTGGCGCGACACCTGCGAGGCCCTGGCCATCACGCCGAAGCGCACACGCCCTTACCGACCGCAGACGAATGGCAAGGTGGAGCGCTTCCATCGAACAATGGCCGACGGCTGGGCTTACGCCCGCTGCTACCAGTCAGAACAAGAGCGACGGGACGCACTCAAGACGTGGCTAAACCACTACAACCAGCACCGGCCCCACACGGCTTGCGGCAACCAGCCGCCCTTCTCACGATTGACTAACGTCCCCGATCGGTACAGCTAGTCGCGCTGGAGTAACTGCGCGAAGCGCCGCTCCCAGGCGTCCTGATTTCCCTTGGCTTCCTGAACGAACCGGCTCCGAGCGATCCCTTTGATCACCATGTCGTTGACCAGGGAGTACGGAAAGGCCATCGGCCGTACGACATCCATGAACAGCACGGCACGGTCCTCATCGGTCCCGTTCCACGCCTCGTGTACGTAGGTGTCGTCGAAGAACATCCCGGCCCCCTCACGCCAGTGCGCCTCTTGTCCGCCGACGCGAATTCCGCAGGAGTCCTCGGGAGACGGGACCTTCAGTCCGAGGTGATAACGGACCACGCCCTTGTAGGGGCCGCGGTGCGGTGGCACGTGTTTATGGGGGCCGAGGATCGAGAAGAAGGCCGTTTTCAGACCGGGGATGTGGGCCAGCAGTTCAGCTGTCCGCGGGCAGCGGTCGCAGTTGGCGTCGAACCGCAACCCGTAACCGTAGAGGAAATAGGTCTTCCACTGGTTGTCGTTGGTGATGTGGCGTTGGCCGGTCGAGATGTCCTGGAAATTGGGCAGCGCGTCGCGGTGCTCCAGCAGGGTGTCGAGTTCGGCTCTGATGTCACGCCAGTTGTCTTCGAGCCCTCGACTCCACGGGAACTCCGATTCCGAGATGAACGGGCTGTCATCGAAGCGGGAGTGGTGGACCATCTGCTTTTCGATCCACTTCACCAGCGCGGGAAGAACTCTTGGCACAACTACACCCCTGCGTCGTCGGTTCGGTTGCTGGTCCCAGATGCGCGGCATCCCGAGCTCGACCCGGCCGCCGGCGGAGACGACCGGACCGGACAACTCGGCTGTGCACCGGTCCGGTGCCGCGCACATGACGTCGGACCTTCGGCGATCCCGAGACTCGCGAAAGGGTCTTTCTGACCCCTTGGCCGAGATGTTGCACCCTCATTTATGGGAACTTCACAAGCGGTGAGTGGTGCAGCTCTGACGCCTTCCGGGAACCTCCCGCTTTCAGGGGCCCGGTGTTCCGCCCGGTGAAAAAGGGTTGAACGGCGGATACCGCATGCCTTCCCTCAAGTTTTATTGGTCGCTACATCAGGTGGCGGGTGGGCTGCCAGCTTCGGATGATCCGAAGTTCGCGTCAAGGTCATGATCCGGACGATCCTGGCCAGAATGCGCTGTCGGCGGTGCCGCCCCCGCGTCCAAGCGCGGTGCGTTCACGGGTGGTGAACCACTGCTCTCCGCTGAGCTTCCGGAACGCGTAGGACAGACGACTGGGGACGGTGCGTGTGCCTCCGTTCTTCGTCCCCGCCAACGGGCACATTCTCGGCCCGGTCACCCTCCACGCCCTCACCCGGTTACCAAATTTCCCGCTGTACCGCGCCGTTGGTCTCCGGCCGCCGCGCGCCCGTCTGCCGGAGCAATGCGAGAGCGGCCTCCGACGAGGATCCGGCGGGCGCCGTGCACACCACGAGGGCCTGCTCCGGTGAGCGGACGAGAGCGAGCGTCTGTTGCGTCACCGTCAGCGGCCCCGTCGTCGGATGGTGCAGGTCGTAGGACGCCGCGTCGCAGGGCGACACGCGGTGGTCCCGCCACAGCGCGACGAACTCCGGGCTCTTCATCGTCAACTCGCCGATCAACTCTGCCAGCAGCGGATCCTCCGGGTGCCGGCCGACTACCGTGCGCAGGTTGCCCACCACCGCGCGCGCCTTGCGGTTCCAGTCCTGGTACAGCTCACGGCAGTGCGGGTCGAGGAACAGCATCCGGGTCATGTTCGGGCGGCGCCCCGGGCTTTGCGGAGCGAGCGGATCCAGGTGTCCGGCGAGCAGCCCATGACCCAGGCTGTTCCAGGCGAGCACATCGGTGCGGCGGCCCAGAACCAGAGCCGGGACACCGTCCAGTGCGCGCATCAGGTCCCATGTCTCGTCTGCGACCTTCTCCGGCCGCGGACGGCGGACCTGGGGCGTGCGGCGTGCGGCGTCGGCGAGCCGGGCGAGATGAGCGCGTTCGTGGTCGCCGAGTCGCAGCGCCCGCCCGATGGCGTCCAGCACCTCGGCCGAGGCACCACGGGACAGTCCCTGTTCGAGCCGGGTGTAGTAGGAGGCGCTGACGCCCGCCAGTTGCGCCAGCTCTTCCCGGCGCAGCCCCGCCACCCTCCGAGGCCCGAAGGCGGGCAGTCCCACGTCCTCCGGCCGGAGCCGAGCCCGGCGCGCCTGTAGAAAGTCGCCCAGTGGGCCAGGTCCGTCCATACGTGCAGTGTGCAAGGCGGCAAGGCACGCAGCCACCCCCTGAGAGGGGTAGGTCACAGCGGGGCTGGCCGGCCCGGACGGCAGCGCCCAAGCTCGGGAGCATCCGGCCATGCGCCCGAACCACGAGGAAGACCATGGAACAGATCATCCTGGGTGACGTCACCGTCACTCGCGTCAAGGAGTACTACGGCTCGGTCGGGATGGCTCCGGCAGAGTTCTTCCCGGACAGCCCCGAGGGAGCATGGGAGCGGCACCGCCCCGTCCTGGCGCCGGACTTCTGGGACCCCGCCACGAACGAGTGCCACTCGGCGATCCAGTCCTGGCTGCTGCACAGCGAAGGGCGCACGATCCTCGTCGACACGGGTGTGGGCAACCACAAGGACCGGCCGTACGCGCCGGTCTGGAACCGTCTCGATACCGGCTACCTCGACCACCTCGCGGCGGCCGGCGTCCGGCCCGAGGACGTCGACATCGTGGTCAACACCCACCTGCACATCGACCACGTCGGCTGGAACACCTGCCTCGACGGCCGCACGTGGGTACCGACCTTCCCGAATGCCACCTACCTCATACCGCGACGGGAGTTCGACTTCTGGAACCCGGCCAACGGCCACGAACCGCTCCTCGGCCGCGGCAACCAGAACGTGTTCGAGGACAGCGTCGCCCCGGTGCACCGGCTCGGGCTGACCGAACTGTGGGACGGCTCCTACCGGATCGACAAGAACCTGCGGCTGGAACTCGCGCCCGGCCACACCCCGGGGTCGTCCGTGCTGACGCTGGAATCGGGTCGCGACCGTGCGCTCTTCGTCGGGGACCTGGTGCACACCGCTTTGCAGATCATGGAGCCGGACACCAACTCCTGCTTCTGCGAGGACGCGGTCCAGGCACGGGCCACGAGGCACCAGCTGCTCGGCCGCGCGGCCGAGACCAACGCCCTTGTCCTCCCCGCTCACCTCGGCGGCCACGGCGCAGCCGAGGTGGAGAGGGACGGCTCGAAGTTCGCGATCAGGCAATGGGCAGGGTTCTCCCGCCTCACGTGAAGCACCGAGACCGAAAGGAAGAGTTTCCCGTGTCCCAGCACTCATCCCCAGTCGTCGAAACGACTTCGGGCGCCGTGCGTGGTCTGCGCGACCGGTTCGGCGACCTGTACCGGGCCATCCCGTACGCGAGGGCCCCGCACGGCGCCCGACGCTTCGCCCCACCTGCACCGCACCCCGGCTGGTCCGGAGTCAGGAACGCCACGCAGCCCTCGCCGACGGCACCACAGCCGGTCCGCGCCTTCGGCCGTCTCGACATGACCCCCTACTTCGGACCGGGCTGGGTGCCGGGCGACGAGTACCTGACCGTCGACATCCGCACCCCGGCCGCAGACGGCGAGCGGCGCCCGGTCATGGTCTTCGTGCACGGTGGCGGGTTCGTCACCGGCTCCAACCGCGCCGCGCTGTACGACGGCAAGGCCTTCGCCCGCGACGGTGTCGTCCTGGTGACGGTGAACTACCGGGTCGGCATTCCCGGCTTCCTCGACCTCCCCGGAGCCCCGCCGAACCGCGGACTGCTCGACGTGCTGTCCGCGCTGCGCTGGGTGCGTGACACCATCTCCTCCTTCGGCGGCGACCCCGGCAACGTCACCGTCTTCGGTCAGTCGGCGGGCGCGACGATCACCGGCGCGCTGCTCGCGACACCGGAGGCCGACGGCCTGTTCCGCCGCGCGATCATCCAAAGCGGCACCGGCACCGGCGCCTTCACCCCCGAACAGGCCCAGCGGGTCACCGAGACGGCCGCGAAAGCGCTCGGCGTCCAGGCGACCGCCGAGCAGTTCGCCGCGGTCCCGGACGAGCGCTTCCTCGGCATCCTGCCGCAGCTGGCCGGACTCGACCTGCGCACCGCCACCGCCAGGGACCCGTTGCTCGGGTTGAGCCCGTTCGGCCTGGTCCTGCCCGTCCAGCCCGCCGACGCGCTGACCGAAGGACCGCCGCCGAGGTCGCCGTGCTCATCGGCAACAACACCGAGGAGGGGAACCTGTACCTCGTGCCTCAGGGGAAGCTGGAATCCTCCACCGAATCCGACGTCCTCGCCCTCGCCTCAGCCGGGTACGCGGAACCCGCCGCCGCGGTCGCGGCCTGTAGAGCGGCACGCCCAGGCGCTCCGCCCGGCGAACTGCGCTCGGCACTGCTCGGCGAAGCACTGTTCGGCGCCGGCAGCACCCGGATGGCCAGGGCGCACTCCCGGATTTCAGGCGGCCGGACGCACGTCTACTCGTTCGCCCAGCGCTCGACGGCCCTCGACGGCCGGCTCGGCGCCGCGCACACGGTCGAGCTGCCTTACGTGTTCGACCTTGCCGACGAGCCGTGGCTGCACGGTGACAGTGGCCTGCTGGGCCCGGACGCGGCGCAGGTGGGTCTAGCCGAGGCGATGCACGGAGCCTGGATCGCGTTCGCCCGCGACGGCGACCCGGGCTGGGCCGCCTATGACCCACAACAACCGGTGGTGAAGGTCTTCGGGGGCTGACGCACCCTGCCTGCGGCACCGCGCCGGCCTGAACACTCCGGTGCGCGTCACGAAGACGGCCCCATGATCAACCCCAGGCCATGCCGCTCAGGACAGGCCATGCTGCTCAGGAGGGGGCCGCGTCAGCGCCCTCGTTCCCAACGGGCCCGCGCGCAAGGCGCCTGGCGGGCAAAAGCCCGGTTCAGACCCAGCTCGATCACCGGCAGCGCTGATCCGTTTCCCAGCGTACTCAGCTGCCCACCCCGGCCTCCCACTTGCGCCGGCGCAGCACGTGGTGGCTGAAGAGGTGTCGGCTTCGGTCGAGCAGTTCCCCCACCTCCGCGGCGCAGCACCGCACGTCCGCCGACGGATGCCAGCGCTGCACGGACTGCCCCGCCCAGGTGCGCAGCTTCACATCCGGGTCCTCCAACAGACCGACCGCCGCCCGTAGCGCCACGATGCCGCCACGTGCGTCGAGCAGCCGGAATGCGCCGACGCGGACGTGCCGCGGCCGCTCGGAGCCGGTGCGTTCCAGTAGCCAGTCGGCGGGCAGCTCCTTTGCCGAGGGCAGCAGGGCGACGGCGGTCTCGCGGACCACACTGGCGCCAGGGTCGTCGAGGAGCGGCCGCAACTGCTTCGCATCCGCGCAGTCCAGTGTCCGCAGTCCGGCCACCGCCCGCCGAAGGCACCTCTGTCGCGGCGGCCGACGCGGAGGATGAGCGGCGCGAGGCCGCGGGCAGAGTCCACATCGAGGGCCTCGCGGAGGAGTTGCCGGGCACGTTCGCGTACTGGGCCGACCCAGTCGGCGCAGCGGATCACGACCAACGGCAGCAGACCGGGGTATCGGGCCGCCTGACCGACCGCCTCCTGACGGATCCGCCCGTCGCGGTGGCAGAGAGCGAGTGCGAGCCGAGACTCGCCGAGCTGAGTCGGATCGGCGGGCAGCGGGGCAAAGTGCTCCCACTCCGGCAGCAACTGCGGGCGGTACCAGGCCACCTCACGCACTCCGGCATCCAGCGCGAGCCAGTCATTGGGGTCGGCGACATCAAGCGTTCCCCGAAGCGGCGCACCTCCCACGAGTCGCCCCGCTGCCGCTGTCCCACCCTCGATGCCCGCAAGCATTCCCGCCCCCTCCCGTAGCCATACCGGGTGATCGTAGGGTGTGGGTGTCGCGCAGGGCGCGCGAAATATGGCCCGTGATCTCCGAGGGGCACCGCTCGGCACCCTGCCCACCAGAAGCCGAAGACCAGCGCAGGGACAGGCGCCCGGCCCCTCCCGCTCACCAGCACGCTCGCGCCGCCTGACGATCATCCCCAGTAACCATGGTCACGACGTCACCCCGGCATCCGGCCACCACCGCACTGCACAGACCGAGCAAGCCGGACCGGGCCGGACCGAGCCGGACCGAGCCGGACCGAGCCTTCGCCGCGACGCAGAGCGGCGCGCTGAAGTACTCAGTCACAGCGCGCCAGTTCCAGGTTTCCAGACGCCTGCGGCGCACCGCTGCGTCCGGCGTTGGAGTAGCTACCCGACCGTCAATGGGCCGGCCCATGATGATCGGGGACTTGGACAGGATTATTCACTTTCTGCTGGTGATCCGACGGCCTGCTCGGACAGCGTCGTCGTGGGCGGTGGCCGTGCCGTGGACTTCGCCTGCCATGCGATGAGTTCGTCCAGGAGCTGGCCGGTCTCGACCCGCTGGTGCTCGATGGCGTCACGGCCACGGCGCTTCGTATGCTCACAGCGCGGGGAACCGGAAGCGGACCACCTTCGGAGGCGAACGACCATGTCGGAACAGCGTGTTGTCCTGGTGACGGGCGGCGGAACGGGAATCGGGGCCGCCACCGCCCGGCTGCTGCGCACCGCCGGGCACCAGGTCGTGATTTCCGGGCGGCGGCCCGAGCCACTGCGCCGGGTGGCCGAGGAGACCGGAGCGCTGGCCCACCCTTCCGACGTCGCCGACCCCGAAGCCGTGCGCGAGCTCGTGGAGACGACGGTGACGGCCTACGGGAGACTCGACGGTGTGGTGCTCAACGCCGGAATCGGGCGGGGCGGCGCGGTCGGCGACACCGAGGTCGAGGACTGGGAAGAGCTGATACGGACCAACCTCACCGGCCCGTTCCTGCTGCTGCGTGCAGCGCTGCCGCATCTGCTGGCGGCCCGCGGCGCAGTGGTCGCGGTCGCCTCGGTCGCCGCGCTCCGCAACAGCGCCGGCAACGCCGCCTACGCGACGTCCAAGGCGGGTTTGCTCCACCTCTGCCGCTCCCTCGCCGTCGACTACGGGCCACAGGGGCTGCGGGCCAACGCGGTGTGCCCGGGCTGGGTGCGTACGGAGATGGCCGACCAGCGGATGGCGCGGTTCGCGGCGGAGGCAGGGCTGGCGGGCGGGGCCGAGGCGGCGTACGAGGAGGCGAACCGGCTGACTCCCGCCCGGCGGCCGGGCGATCCGGAGGAGGTCGCCGAAGCCATCGACTGGCTGCTGTCGCCCGCCGCGTCCTACGTCAACGGTGCCGTCCTCAACGTCGACGGCGGAGTGACCACGGTCGGCGTCGGCGGTGCCGCCTTCGACCACCGGATCGAGGCGCGCACCCCGCGCCAGTAGGCGGCGACCAACAGAACCCGGTCCTCCAGACGCCGCCCCCACGGCCGGCCCTTGCGGGACCGGGTCCCGCGCCGTCATGCCGCAGCGTGGTGATCAGCTTGCCGAGCGGTCGCGGGCTCAGCCCGCGACCGGCGCTGTCCAGGACGGCTCCGACGCCGTGAGCACACCAGCCACGCCAAGATCATTTCACCGTAACCGACAGCTGGGGGACGGCTGGGACATGCGGGCTCAGCTCGCCGTCGCTGTTCGAACCCCCAAGACGACGAGAACGCCTCCCGCCAGGCGACTCATCCCACGCCGGAATCGAGGTGTGTCGATTGCCGTGCGTGCGGCGGCGGCCACAGTTGTCCAGAACAGCGACCACACCAGCACGACGGCTATGTGTGCGACCGCAAGCGTGACCATCTGTGGCGCGATGGGGCGGCTGGAAGTCAGGAACTGCGGAACCAGGGTGAGATAGACCGACGCGGCCTTCGGATTGAGGACGTTGGACCACAGCCCCTGCCCAAAGCCCCCGAGTTGAGTCCACGGCAGTCGCCATCGCCCGCGTGTTGTTGGTTTGGCGCCTCGACGCGCTGAACGCCACGTGGTCACGCCCAACCAGATGAGATAGCTGCCGCCCAGGAGCTTCACCACCGTCAGCGCCCGAGCTGACGACATGACCAGGGCAGACAGGCCGACCGCGGCAAACGTTGCGTGGACCAAGAGCCCGCACGCCGAGCCAAATGCGGCGCGCACACCGTCGGACCGGGCCAGGCCAGTCCAGTCCGATGCGGGCGGCATTGATCTGCGGGCTGAACCGACCGTCGGGCCGGTAGTACTCCACCGAAGTGATCTCGACTTTGTCCGGAGCAAGGCCGTCCAGCACCTGCGGCACCGCGCGATCACCACCCGAACATGCCCCAACAGCTCATGCACGGACCAGGGTTCACCCCTCATCGGCCGATCCCACTGGGCCTTGGGCACTCCTGGAAACGCGCGGGACCTTCACGGCTTCAAGGCGCAGTGCCTCAATGCACAATGCCTCAAGGCACACACCGCTGATCCATCCACATTGATCAAGCTATCGGCAGCTTCCACCCCACACCCCCCTCAGTCGGATGGAAGAGCCTGGTCAGAACCATTGAATGAGAGCCTGCCTCAGCCTGCCCGGGGTGGTGAAGAGGTGCCCCTGCATGCCGAGCGCTTCGGCAGCACGTACGTTGTCTGCGCGGTCGTCGACAAAGAGGATGCGGCCCGGCTCCGTCCGCAGGGCGTGCTGACACCACTCGTAGGCCTCGCGCTCGGGCTTGGCGTGGCCCATGCGGCACGAGAAGGCCCGCACCGGGAAGCACTTGAGCCAGGCATGATGCGCTTCGTAGTGCGAGGCCAGCTCTTCGGGGATGTTGGACAGCAGCCCCATGTGCCGGCCTGTGGCGGCGAGTTCCTCGACCAGGGCGACCATCGTGTCGTCGACCGCACTCCAGCTCGCGATGTCGGCCTCGACAAGGTCGGTGATCCGGCGGTCGTCGAAGCAGGCGCCGATGGCGTCGGCCACCTGACGCCAGTAGCCGGGGCCGTTCACCTCACCGCGGTCGTAGGGCGGGCGCAGCTCCCAGTAGGCGTCCCAGAAGGCAGGCCCCGCCACCCCTGCCGTCCGGGTAAGCCGGTTCTTGCCCTCGGTGGACTGATGGCGTGCGATGACGCCGAAAAGGTCAAAGAGCACGGTGTCCGTCACGTGGTCACACCTTCCGTACGGTGACGCCGGCGGCCGTGATCGCGCCGGTCTCGTCCTCCGGAGCGGCGTCGTCGGTCACCAGGGCGTGCAGTGCGGAGGCGGGCGCGACGAAGGCGAGTGCGGTGCGGGACAGCTTCGCGGACTCCGTGACGGCGATGACGCGGCGGGCGGAGGCGATGGCTGCGCGCTTGACCGCCGCGTCGTCCAGGTCGTAGGCGGTCAGGCCGTCCGCCGCGGTGAGTCCGCAGCAGCCGATGACTGCGGTGTCGAAGCGCAGCGCGGCCAGCGAGGCCTGGGTCAGCGGGCCGGTGAGCGCCAGTTCCCCCGATCGTGGGTGGCCACCGGGCACCAGCAGGGTCACGTTCAGGGCTCCGGCCAGCGCGTTCACCGCGTGCAGGGAGAGAGGTGCGACGGTCAGGCGGCGGTGTTCCAGCGCACGAGCCACCTCGAGGCAGGTCGTGCCACTGTCGAGAACGACGGACTCCCCGTCGGCGATCAGGTCCGCGACCTCGGCGGCGATACGCCGCTTGACGTCCGTCCCTTCCTGCGCCCGCAGCGCGAAGGGCGGCTCCTCGCCCCGCAGCAGCAGACTCCTGGCTCCTCCGCGGTAACGCTCCAACACGCCCTGGTCCGCAAGGACTTCGAGGTCGCGGCGGATAGTCATCTCCGATGTGCCGGTGAGCGTTGCCAGTTCCGCGACGCCGACGCGGCCCGCCTCCCGTACGGCCTCGGTGATCTGCCTCAGTCGATCTGTGCTAGCCATACCCCAATTGAACATTCATCGCGTTCGAAACGCAATCTTTCGCAACTCAACAATGTTCGTTATGTTCGAAGCGTGAATAGATACCTACGGGCCGGCCGTCTGGCCACCTTCGCGTACTTCACCCTGAACGGCTTCCTCATGGGGATGTGGATCGTCCACATCCCGGTCATTGAGCACCGCGCAGGGATCAGCCACGCCTTGCTCGGCTGGCTCCTGCTGCTGCTCGGTGCGGGAGCCTTCGCAGGCATGCAGGCCACCGGCCCGCTCACCGACCGTTTCGGGTCCCGGATGGTCGTACCGCTCAGTGCGGCACTGTGCAGTGCCGCGGTCGTCCTGCCCGGCCTGGCCGCGAACGCCTGGGCGCTGGGGGCGGCACTTCTCGCGCTCGGCGTCGGCAACGGCTGCCTGGATGTGAGCATGAACGCCCATGCCGTCCAGGTCGAGCATGGTTACCGGCGGCCCGTCATGTCCGCCTTCCATGCAGCCTTCTCCATCGGCGGGGTCCTTGCCGCGCTGGTCGGCGCCCGCACGCTCAGCTGGAACTGGAGCCCGGTGACGACCCTCGGCGCGGTGGCGCTCGTCGGCCTGGCCGTCACCGCCCTCGCGGCCCCCGCGCTACTGCGCCCCGCCGCTGCCCACCGCCCCATGGACGCCGCTGCCGCTGTGGTGAACGCCCCTCGCACAACGCCCCGTCACATCTGGGCACTGGCCACCCTGGCACTGATGATCATGCTGTGCGAAGGCGTGGCCAACGACTGGAGCGCACTCCATCTGCGCAATGTCCTGGACGCGCCCGCCGCCACCGCCGCGCTCGCCTACGGCTCCTTCGCCACCACCATGACCCTCGGCCGCCTGCTGGCCGACCGGGTGGCCGCACGCTTCGGCCCGGTGGCCATCCTCCGCCACGGCGCATCCGTCGCCGCACTCGGTCTGACCGCGGCGGCCCTCTCACCCTGGACCCCCTTGGCCCTGATCGGCTGGGCCGTGTTCGGGGCCGGGCTCTCGGGATGCGTACCCCAACTCTTCTCCGCGGCCGGCCATACCGACCAGGGTGCCGCCGGTACCAACGTCTCCCGCGTCGCCGGCCTCGGCTATCTCGGCATGCTCGCCGGGCCCGCCGTCATCGGACCGCTGACCCACGTCCTGCCCCTCAACCTCACCTTCTTCCTCCCCGTGTCGTGCTGCGTCATCGCCGCCGCCACGGCCGGCATCGTCCGACCATCACGCCACACCCCTGCACTCCTGGAGGCCGAGGCGGTATGACCGGCACCAGTCACCTGAGCCCGCACCACGAAATGCCCCGCTCGTTCACCATCGACTGCGACGGTGAAATCCTCAGTTGCGCGGCAATCGAACCGCTGAGGACACCCACGAGCCCACGCACCCCCCTTGCGGCTGTAGTTCTGCACGGCGCGGGCACCAGTGACAAGACACGCCACACCTCTCTGATGGCCGACTTCGCCGCCCGCGGACACCACGCTCTCGCCTGCGACTTCTCCGGGCACGGCGACAGCACCGGTCAGCTCGGGGAGCTCAGCCTGCAACGCCGGTTCCGCCAGGCCCGCGCCGTGATCGACCACTGCGTCCCCGCCGGTTCCAGCCTGGCGCTGATCGGATTCAGCATGAGCGGGCAGACCGTCGCCGACCTCGCCGCGCACTATGGCTCACGCGTGGCATCCATCGGACTGTGCGCACCGGCGGTCTACGCAGCCGACGCCTGGACCGTGCCCTTCGGCGCGGGCTTCACCGAGATCATCCGCATACCCGAGCACTGGCGAACCTCCCCTGCTTTTGAGGTCTTCCGCTCCCTGTCCACCCGGGCGGTACTCGCCACACCGGCCCACGACGCGGTGATCCCTCCAGCGGTCACGGAAGCCATCGCCTCCGCCCTCGGCACGTCACGCTCGCGCTTCACCCGGCTCGTCCACCCCGGAGCCGACCACCGGCTCGGGTCCTGGCTCGCCGACAATTCCGTCCCACGCAGCCGCTTCGTCGCAGCCGTCCTGCGAGGTACGCCCTACGAGTGCACGCCCTACGAGTGCACGCCCCCTCCACCCCGGCTGGGCTGAGGCAGGCTTCTCGCCGAAAGATCACCCACCCCCTGCGGTCCCGCTCGCGAACCACTCGCGACGCCTTCAGGAAGGCGGAGCTCATGACGCATGACAGTTGACGTACAGATCGTCCGCGAGGCGACCCACAAGATCGTGGACGCCTTCGACCGGTTGTTGCCGCAGTTGTCCTCGACTGCCGCGCCTTTGAACCAAGAAGCGGCCGACGGCTTGGTGAAGAGCGAGGCAAGCACCCTCCTGGTCGCAAGCTTGCTTGAGGGCGGGCAAGGGGCCGTCGCGTCGGTCGCCGGGGTGACGGGGCGGGCTCGCCCGGCGGGGTCGCTCGTCGGCCGGGGCCCAGAGGCCAACCCCGCCGCCGAGGGCGTCCCCGCACCAGGCCCAACGGTCGCCCTGGCCGACAAGGCGTACTCCTCACGCGCCATCCGCGAGCACCTGCGCAAGCACACAGTCCGAGCAGTCATTCCGGTTCCCGCTGATCAGCGGGACACCGTCCGCGGCGGGGCAGCCGTGGCGGCAGGCCACCCGCCTTCGACCGCGAGGTCTACGCGCAGCGCAACACCGTCGAGGGGTGCATTGACCGGCTCAAGCAGTGGCGAGGGATCGCCACCCGCTGCGAGAAGACAGCCACCATGTACCTGGCCGGACTCCACATCGCAGGCATCTTCCGCTGGTCCGCTCGACGATCCAAGCGAAACACCCTGGATCGCCGCAGACGAGGGGTGCGTCGAGCAGGCCACAAGGTCGGACGCCCTCGATCCCCGCTGCTCGCGTCCTGCGACTGCTCGCCGAGCACTGGTCACTCTGGTCGTGTCGCTGCTCGTCCCCGTCACGCCGGGCCGTGACCACAGTCGGTCACGGCCCGGAGCGGTCTGGGTCTTCGCCGGCTGTGTCGCCTCCCAGGCGATGGCTCCACGTGTTCGTCTATCGACGCTGCGTAGGCCCCATATCCGACTGTGACGGAGGAAACAGCGCAATAGCGGTGACTGTGAGCATGCTTCCCCGGGGGCAGCGAGAGAGCGAGAACGGAGATGCCCATTCCCCGCCAGTCCAAATCCTTGACGGCCGGTGTGCTGGCCGTCACCACCTTTGTGGTGACGGTGGGCGGTGTCGGAGGCGCTGCGGCGTCCCAGCCCCACGACGCCAAGGGCAGGAACACTTCCGTCCCGGCGTTGCCCGCGCACTTCGCGCAGCAGAAGGTCCGGTGGACGTCCTGTGGCGTGGACGTCACCCCGAAGGCCGTGCCCGGTGCGGAGTGCGGCTGGGTGAAGGTGCCTCTCGACTACGCAGACCCGGACGGGAAGACCGTCAAACTGCGAGTGTCGCGGGTGCGGGCCAAAGACCCCAGCCGTCGGCTGGGGTCGCTGATCTTCAACCCCGGCGGGCCCGGCGAGGGCGGTGCGGGCTTCGTGGCCGATGGAAACTGGCAAGCCGGTGAAAAGGCTCGGGCCCGCTACGATCTGGTCGGCTTCGATCCGCGAGGCATAGCCGGTTCCGGGCAGATCAGGTGCCCCGACGGTGCCCCCGAGGAGCCCGAGAATCCGCCGCGTACCGAAGCGGAGGCCGAGAAGGCGTTCGCCGACGCGACCCAGCGGGCCCGGGCTTGCCAACGGGCGAGCGGCGCCGTTTTCGCGCATATGGACAGCGTGAGCGTGGCGCGCGACCTGGACGTGCTGCGTACGGTCCTCGGCGACGCCAAGTTGAACTACACCGGCGTTTCCTACGGCACCTTCCTCGGCCAGCAGTACATGAAGCTGTTTCCCGGGAAGGTGGGGCGGATGGTGCTGGACGGTGTGGTCGATCCCGCCGCCGATATGCAGCAGGTCTCCCTACTCGACGTCAAGGTCTCCGAAGACGCGTTGCGTCGGTACGCCCGAAACCTTGTCGCGCGCGGCGATGACCGGCTGGGGGACACGGCAGGGGAGGTCGTGCGGAGGCTCGCCCGGTTCGCCAAGGAGCTGGAGCGGAAGCCGCTGCAAGCGGCCGACGGTGAGGAATTCACCGATGCCGCCTTGTCCGGGTATCTGAGAACGGCCCTGAATGACGAAGAGAGCTGGAAGCAACTGACCAACGCGCTGGTGGCCGCCCTGGACGGGGATATGAGCGCCTTCGAGCATTTCGAATCCGATACTGGCGGCGAGAGGCCGACACCGCAGGAGGAGCAGGCCGAGGAGAACATGTCCTTGAGCATGCCGGCGGTGCTGTGCCTGGACTCCCCGTCAGCGCCGAAGTCCCCGAAGGAGATGCTCCACACCGCGGACGCGTTCGCCGAACGATCGCCGCTCTTCGGTCGCTCCCTCGCCTGGCAGATGATCGACTGCGCGACGTGGCCGCTCGCCCCCACCGGTGTGGTCGAGCCGATCAAGGGATCCGGGGCCGCACCGGTGCTGCTGGTCTCGTACACCGACGATCCGCGAACTCCGCTCACGAACGCGCAGGCGGTGCACCGGCAGTTGGACAACAGCTCGCTGCTCGTACGCAAGGGCCAGGGACACGGGGCGTACGCCTCGGAGGATCCGTCCACGTGCACCGACCGTGCCGTCGACACGTATCTGGTCGGGGGAAAGCTACCCGACAAGGTCGCCAACTGCTTGAGCTGACCCGTGGAGGCCGGCGAGTGTTTCGGGGCCCGGCGTGCGGTATCACGCCGGGCCTCCGACGCCTGCGCAGCTCAGCGCAGCCGATCACCGCGGCATCGCTTGGCATGGACGGATAGGGCTGGAACAGCCGAGCCGTAGATCTCCATGCTCCCCAGCTGGGCAGTTTCCTTCGGAGCGGGACGTTGGTCCCGGTGTGTCGTTGACTGAGGTGCAGTGGGCGCGGATCGAGGCGCTACTTCCGGACCAGAACGCCCTCTACCGGCACGCACGCTGCTGACGAACACCGCACCGGCGTCACAACGCCTTCTTCGGCCTCGCGGATGCCGTCACACCGTGCGCAGCCTGTTCCGACGCGCCTGGGCCACCCACCGCTGGGAAGACCGCCCCACCCGCGACCCTGCGCCCCCGTACCTGTCCGAGCGGGCACTAGACCACCTGAGATGCCTCTCCTGCGGGCTGTGACCCGTGGATGTACTGGTCGGCCCAGGCGCTGATGATGTGGGCGGCTCGCTGTGCTTGTCCGCGGGCGGTCAGGAGATGGTCTGCTCCTTCGAGTGAGACGAAGCTTCGCGGGTGTCGTGCCTCGCGGAAGATCTCTCCGGCGTTGTCGATGTCGACGGTGTTGTCGGTCGGCGAATGCAGGACGAGTAGCGGCAGGTCCAACTCGCCGATCCGGTCCCGCAGGTGGGCACGGCGGACGTCTTCGACGAAGGCGCGCTTGAGGACCAGGGTCTTCCCGCCGACGAACCACTCGTGCGACCCGTCGCTGAGGACGCGATCCACGACCGCGTCGTACTGTCGCTCGACGTGGCTGGGATCGACCGGCGCCCCGATCGTGGCGACCGCGCGGACGCCGGTTGCCTCGGCCGCCGCGGCGAGGACGGCGGCGCCTCCCCATGAGTGCCCCACCAGCAGGTCTGCCGGAGTCCCTCGCTCCGCCATCATGGCTGCGGCACGGATCGTGTCCTGGACCTTGACGGTGAAGGAACCGTCCCCCCAGTCGCCGTCGGAGTCCCCGATCCCGAGGTTGTCGAAGCGCAGCATGCCGATCCCCTCGCGTGCCAGCTGCTTGCTGACACGCGACGCGGCCGGCGAGCCCTTGCCGAGCGTGAATCCGTGCACGAAGATCCCCCAGCCGCGGATCTCGCCGTCCGGCAGGTCGATCGCTCCGGCCAGTTCGGGGCCGACGACGCTCGGGAATCTTACTTTTTCGCTCATGTTCTGATCACCTAGGCAGGGGCTGTTCGTGGAGCAGGGAAGACAAGGGTGCCACCAGCCGGCGCCACGCGCGCACTCCGGGCAGGGGAGCGGCGAGCGCGGTGCCGGCCGTGATCGGCGCGTCAGGCGGTCGGCTTCTGGTCGGAGGACTGCTCGGTGGTGAGCAGTGCGGTGATCTCCTCGGCGAGGTGCGGGCCGAGCTCGCCCCAGCCGTCCTTGTAGCCGTAGACGCCGGCCAGGGTGCGGGCCTCGTAGTCGCCGTTCATGATCTCGATGTCCGTGGCCGTGATGAGCGCCGGGTGGGCGACGCCGACGGCCGCCGAGACCTTCAGCAGCTCCTTGCGGAGGGTGCGCAGGTAGACAGCGGCCCGGGTGGCCTTCGAGGCCGGGTCGAGGCCGCGGGCCAGCCACGGGCTCTGGGTGGCGATTCCGGTGGGGCACTTGTCGGTGTGGCACTTCTGCGCCTGGATGCAGCCGATCGACAGCATCGCCTCACGGGCCACGTTGATCATGTCGGCACCCAGAGCGAAGGCGACCGCGGCGTTCTCGGGCAGGCCGAGCTTGCCGGAGGCGATGAATGTCAGGTCGTCGGTCAGCCCCCGCTCGGCGAAGGCGCCATAGACCCGGGAGAAGCCCATCCGGAAGGGCAGCGACACCGAGTCGGAGAAGGTCAGCGGCGCCGCCCCGGTGCCGCCCTCGCCGCCGTCGATGGTCACGAAGTCGACACCACGGTCACCACGCGCCATCAGCGCGGCCAGCTCCTGCCAGAACTCCATCTCGCCCACCGCGCTCTTGATCCCGACCGGCAGGCCGGTCTCGGTGGCGAGCAGTTCGACGAAGTCGAGCATCGAGTCGACGTCGCCGAACGCGGTGTGCCGGGACGGGGAGGCGCAGTCCTCGCCGAGCGGGATGCCGCGGATTTCGGCGATTTCCGGGGTCACCTTCGCGCCCGGCAGCATTCCGCCCAGCCCGGGCTTGGCACCCTGGGAGAGCTTGATCTCTATCGCCTTGACCGGGGCGCCGGCGACCACATCCTTGAGCTTGTCGATGTTGAAGCTGCCGTCCTCGTTGCGGCAGCCGAAGTAGGACGTACCGATTTGCAGGACGAGGTCGCCGCCGTTGCGGTGGTACGGCGAGAGACCGCCCTCGCCCGTGTTGTGCAGGGTGCCCGCCAGCGCCGCCCCCTTGTTGAGCGCCGTGATCGCCGCGCCGGAGAGCGATCCGAAGCTCATCGCCGAGATGTTCACCACGCTCGCCGGTCGGAACGCCTTGGCGCGCCCGCGCGGCCCGCCCAGCACCTTGGCTGACGGCAGTGGGGCCTGCGGGTCGTGCATGTCGGGCAGCGTGCCGGCGAACGTGCGCTGCTTCAGGTAGGCGTGCCCCTGCGTGTGTTCCACGTCGTTGTCGGTGCCGAACCCGAAGTAGTTGTTCTCCCCCTTCGCCGACGCGTAGATCCAGGTGCGCTGGTCACGACTGAACGGGCGCTCCTCGTCATTGGAGGTCACTATGTACTGCCGCAGCTCAGGCCCGATCGTCTCCAACAGGTACCGGGCGTGCCCGAGCACGGGGAAGTTCCGGAGCAAAGCGTGCTTCTTCTGGACAAGGTCACGAGCGGCCACCACTGCCAATGCTGTTGCGGTGGCCGTGGCGATGGTCCGGGCGCGCATGAACGTTCCTCTCCTCGGTGCTGGACTCCATTGCCATGGGGCGGAGTCGTCGTGCCGGGCGTTGGGCGGCGGGCACGACCCAGCGGGCGTCAGCGTCCGTCGGAGGACGCCAAGCGATATTAGGGGCTCGCCCGGATAGAGGGTCGCGGGCGGGGTGGTCTTCCCGGTGGTGGGTGGTCCAGGGGCGTCGGAACAGGCTATGCACGGTGACGCCCATGTAACGCGGCGTAACGTCTGAGCGTCGGCCTTGCGGTGCCGATGAGACGCACGCGTAGGGGTCAGGACTCGTTGCAGGAGTTCTGGAGAGTGTCCGGTCAGGAGCGCGAGACGTTCGAGGCGGGGTTTGCCGAACCGGTTCGGCGAGCCGTTGAGGAAGCCGTGCGGGTAGCTGGGTTTGAGGTGGTTGGCGCGGGCCGGACGCCGCGAAGAGCCCGAGGAAACCCCAGCGAAGGCCTCGAGGAAGACCCAGGCGAAGACCCAGGCGAAGACCCTGGGGAATCCCCCGGCGATGACGCCGGGGAAGCCCTTGAAGAAGGAAGACCCGCCAACTCCCGCGAAGTCATGGGAACTTCACCCACCCGCCAGTAGCATCCGGCCGGCCAGTAGCACGCCGCCCAAGCAGCCATCCTCGAAAGGGGCTCCTGCATGCGCTTGACCTCCCGCGTCGCCCCCGCCGCCCTCGCCGTGGCCGCCCTCCTGCTCGGCGTCCTCCCCGCGCAGGCCCAGGCCGACCCCGACCGCGCCCCCGACCGTGCCCCAGACCGGGTCACGGTCGGTGACCGCACCTTCATCGCCGACGGCCAAGGCCGCGCGCTCCAGTGGCGCGGCTTCAACCTCGCCGACAAGAGCAGCCGAGGCACCCACGCGTTCGCCGACATTCACGAGAGCGACCTCAAAGACATGGCCGCCCGGGGCTTCAACCTCGCGCGCCTCGCGTTCTTCTGGGACGACCTCGAACCCACCCCCGGGCACTACGACCGCGGCTACCTCACCAAGATGCGTCGCATCCTCGACTGGGCCAACCGCTACCACATCAAGGTCATCCTCGACGCCCACCAGGACGTATACGGCCCCCACTTCGGCTCCCGCGGCGTCCCCGACTGGGCCACCCGCGACGAGGGGTTACCGTTCTGGCCGATACCCGACGACTGGTTCTCCGAGTACTTCGAGCCATCCGTACAGACCGCCTTTGACCACCTGTACAAGGACGCCGACCTCCGCGCCGCGCACGCTCGCATGTGGATGACGGTCGCCTCCGCCCTGGGCAGGCACCCGGCGCTGCTCGGCTACGACCTGATGAATGAGCCGTTCGCGAAGTTCCTCGAAGGCGAAGACCTCCCCGCCGCCGCGGCCCGCTTCGAGGCCACCGAGCTCACCGAGCTGTGGAACCGCCTTGCCCAGGCGATCCGTCTGGTCGACCACAGGTCGTGGGTATTCGTCGAACCAACCGTCATCGTCGGTGTCGGCGTCCCAACCCAGATGGGCCACATCGACGACCCGCATGCCGGCTACGCGCCGCACTTCTACGAGACCGCGATGGAAACCGGCGCCGACTACGACCCCAACGGCACCTTCATCCCAGCCTACGAGGCCGCGATCAGCGACTACCCGACCCGTCACCGGATGCCGGTGATCGTGGGGGAGTGGGGCGGCAACCCCTACGTTCCGCACGCAAGCCAGTTCGTCACCGACATGACGGCCTCCCTGGACCGCTTCGCCAGTGGCTGGACGTGGTGGCAGTGGTGCCGGGGCGGCGGCTACTGCTTCCTCGACCAGACGGGCGCCGCGAAGCCCAACGCCCAGCTGCTCGTCCAGCCGTACGCGCGGGCCGTCGCGGGCGACCCGCTCAAGTTCGCGTACGAGCCGGCTACACGCACCTACACGCTCACCTTCCGCACCCGCGACAACGCAGAGGGACCCACCCGGATCACCGTGCCCAGGGACACCTACCCAGGCGGCTACCGCGTCGACATCCAAGGCAACAAGGCCAGTTGGGACGACCACGGCCAGACCGTCACCGTGAGCACCCACGGCAGGGCCGGAGCCACCTACAGGGTCACGATCAGCCCGAGGTAGCCCCACCCGATCCGCGCGGGGGCTGCGGCCCGCGGCCCCCGCATCAACGCAGGCCACCCGCATCGCTCTGTGCCTGTTGGCCCAGCGGATCGATCAGCTGACCAGGCAGATTCGTGACCTGGAGCGGCACCTGACCGGGTTGGTGGAGTGTCACTTTCCGCAGTTACTTGTCCCGGTGGGGATCGGGCCGGATGGTGCCGCCGCCTTGCTGATCACGATGGGGGATAACCCAGAACGCCTGTCCAGCGAGGCGTCGTTCACGGCGCTTTGCGGGGTCAGCCCCGTCGAGCACTCCTCCGGCCGTCAGCGTCACCACCGGCTCAACCGCGGGGGCGACCGAAGAGCCAATGCCGCCCTGTATCGGATCGTGCAGTCACGGCTCCGGTTCGATGCACGTACCCGTAACCACTACGAGCGGCGCATCGCGGAGGGCAAGACCCGGCGCGAGACATCCGCAAGGAACGCGCCCGCATCCGCGGCGAGAAAGGTATCCGCTGGGGAGGCCGCCCGCTTCCAGCAGCAGCTTGATCAGACAGGTACTTCAAATATGAGTTCGAGGCCGTCTTCCTCGTCCCATTGCTCTCCGACCTCGACGAAGCCAAATCCAGAAATCGTGGCCAGGGATGCCGTGTTGTCAGGACTGATCGTCACCCGCACGGTCCTGACCCGGGCTTCTGCAACGGCCCGACGTACCAATGCGCTCAGCATCGCTCTGGCGTAGCCCTGACGACGGTAGACGGGGATCACCGAATAGCCGAGCTCCACCATGCCCGCCTCATCCGGTGGCCCATGGAACCCGGCATAGCCCACGACGGCACCTGCCGGCTCGGCTACCACGATCTGTGTGAGCCACCCCGCGCAACCCCGGTCCGAGATCAGCTGATTCACCCGGTACTGCCACACCCACTTTGCCGTGTCGGTGACGAAGTACTCGGGGAGAGCGACACCTGCTTCGGCACTGGCTTGAGCCAGATCGTCCTTGAGCAAGGCGACCATGGTCGTGCTCGCTAACTCAACAAATCGCACGGACTTCCCCCTCGTGGAGGCTGGGGTCCGGCGCTCGGCTTCGTCTGACACAGCGGGAATCTTCGTGGCGCGTCCAGAAGATGTCCAACGGTTTTCACAGCGGCCAATGCATACCCCGGCCAGATTGCGGCCCCGTCCCATCGACCTCAGCCGCGCCCCGGTGAACCTTCCCGGTCAGAGCACTAGGGCGCGTCGTTCGGATCGTGGTGGTCCCGGCCCTCCGGACGGCAGCGTCCACGTGAGCGGCAGGGCGCTCTCCTCCTGCTCGTCGGGCGCTCGTGCGAATCCGTCTGTCAGCCTTCCCGGATGAAGCCCTCCCGCACCAGCCAGTCCTTCGCCACCTCGTGCGGGTCCTCTCCGTCCACGTCCACCCGCGCGTTCAGCCGCTGGGCCTCCGCCCCCGTAAGCCGCTTGGTGATCGGGGAGAGGAGGTCGGCGATGGCGGGGTACTTCCTCATCGTGGCGCTGTTCATCTCGGGTGCCGCGTTGTAGTTGGGGAAGAAGTGCCGGTCGTCCTCCAGCACCTTCAGCTTGAGTTCGGGAATGCGGCCGTCGGTGGTGGCCGCCACGCCGAGGGCGCAGGCCGCGCCCTCGGCGACCTGGGTGTAGACGACGCCGTCGTCCATCTTTTTGAAGTTCCCGCGCCGGAGGGCGAATCCGTACGTCTTCGCCACGCCCGGCAGACCGTCCTCGCGCACCGAGAACTCGCTTCCGCCGCAGATCGTCGCCGCGCCCGGGTCTTTCTTCGTCAGACGTGCCACGTCGGAGAGTGTGCGCAGCCGGTACTTCTGCGCATTCGCCTGGTTCGCGACCAGCGCGTAGGTGTTGTTGAGCGGGGCGGCGGTCAGCCAGGTGACGCCGTTGCGGCGGTCCTCCTCGCGTACGGCCTCCCACTGCTCGTACGGGTCGACGACCCGCTTGGTGTGACCGAGGTAGGTGATCCAGGCCGTGCCGGTGTACTCGTACATCCCGTCCGCCGCACCGGACTTGACCGCCTCGCGGGCACCGATCGAGCCCTGGATGTTCGTCCGGTCCAGGACTTCCGCGCCGGCCGCTTTGAAGACCAGCCCCATGATCTGGCCCAGGATGATCTGCTCGGTGAACTCCTTTGAGGTCACGGTTAGTTGGGCGCCCTCCAGCGGTCGCCCCTTCCCGATGGAGCCGGGCTGCACCGAGTCGGCCAGCGGGCTGCCGCTGGTCAGTCCGCAGCCGCTCAGCCCTGCGGCGGCGAGCAGCAGGGCGCCCGCGACGGCCGTCCGTACCTGGGCCAGGCGCATCAGTCCACCTCCAGGCCGCGTGGGCGTAGCAGTAACTCGACGAGTGTCCCCAGCCAGTCCATGATCAGCGCCATGGCGAGCGTCAGTACGGAGCCGAGCACCAGCACCGGCATGCGCTGTTTGGTGATGCCGGAGGAGACCAGGTCCCCGACTCCTCCGCCTACGCCGAAGACGGCCCGACATCGCGGTGCCGACGTGCAGCACGAGCGCGGTCCGTACGCCCGCCAGGATCAGCGGGACGGCCAGGGGCAGTTCGCCCCGGAACAGCATCAGCAGCGGCGACACCCCGATGCCGCGCGCCGCCTCCACGAGTGCCGGGTCGGTGGCCCTCGGGCCGACCACGGTGTTGCTCATCTCCTCGACCCGGTCCCGCACCTTCGCGCGGGACCGGCCGGCCGTCTCCGCTACGAGCCCGATGTTCTCGGTGACGGTCATGTGTGGGAAGAGATCCGTGGCCTGGTTGGCGTAGCCGATGGTGCGGCGAAGCGCCACGGGGATGACGCCGGTGACATCCTCGCCGCCGATGGTGATCTGCCCCGAGGCCGGCTCGATCAGCCGGTTGGTCATCTTGAGGGTGGTGCTCTTGCCGCAGCCCGAGGGCCCCACAAGGATCACGGTTTCGCCGGCCGCTTCGTTCCGGGTCACGTCCTCAACGGCCGGGGCTTGGCTGTCCGGATAGCGCTTGGTGAGGTTGTCCAGCCGGATACTCGCGCCGGCGGCGGCCGGCCGGTCGGGCCCGGCGGATCGGGCGGATCCGCCGGAGCCCGCGGCGCCGGACGTCGGGGAGGTCGGTTCGACGATTTCGGCAGAGTCAGCCACGGGTCCCCCGTGAGATGGTGAGCCGTCCGATCAGCACGTACCCGGCGTCGAACGGCAGGGCTGGGACGACGATTCCGAGCGTCCCCGACAGTACTTCGTTGAGCGTGTTCGCACTGCCCAGGCTGGAAATCCCACGGAAGATCTGGTTGCCGAGCCCGGGCCCTGAGGCAAAGGCCGCGATCGCCGCGATGCCTGTCAGCATCTGGGCCGACACCCGGACACCGGTGAGGATGGGCGGCCGGACGAGGGGCAGTCCGCCCCTGAGCAGCTGGGCGAACGTGACCTCCCTATGCCCTTGGCGGCCTCGACGAGGGCTGGGTCGACTCCGCGCAACCCGACGACCGCGTTACGGACCACCGGCAGCAGTCCGTACAGCGTGGGCGCGATGACGGCCGGCGCGACGCCGAGGCCGACGACCGGGACGAGCAGGCCGAGGAGAGCCAGGGAGAGGACGGTGAGGATGCTTGCGGTCATGGTGATCGCGAGGTTTTTCGCCCACTCGGTGCGGTAGGTGAGGACGCTGGTCAAAACCCCGAGCACCGTGGCGACGACCATGGACGGGAAGACGGCGCCGGCGTGCTGATAGGCGCCCACCAGCAGCTGCTGGCAGCGGGTGCCCAGGTACTCCCAGAAGGTCACTTCTCGGTCCCTCCCTCAAGGCCGGTCCTCCAGCGGTCAGCGGTCCATACGGCGCCTGCCGCGACGCCTGGCGCACCAGTGGAGTGATCCGGAGCGGCACCGGATTCTCCAACGTGATCGCCGTCGAGGCCCGCACGATGCCATCGAACCCCACCATCCGGTCGATCATGCGCTGCAAGTCGGCATTCGAGCGTGCCACCAAACGGCACAACATGTCACCACCCCGTCAGCGGCGAGGAGTACTTGGGCCGCGCCCGACGGGAGCCGCATCATCGGCTCAGCAAACTCGCACTGCTCGCCAACGGCTGACCCACCCGGGCATCCGACATGACTCTCCCCCCCCCCGGTGGTGAGGGGACGGACGGCACCGGGTCGGAGGGATTCCCGGTGTCCGCGACAGGTCGTTTGACACAGATGACGGCGTCGCCGGCACGCGGGGGCGTACGAAACGGCTGGACCGGGAACGTAGGCGGCCGGGTAGGGCAAGAGGCGGGTAGGGCCAAGCCGGCCAGGAGCTGGCGGAATTCGGGGCGCAGGACGATCCAGTCGATGGAGCCGTCGGGCTTGATGACCTTGCGCTTCTTGAAGGCTGAGGTGTCGCTCCCGGTAGACCTTGGTGAAAGGGTCCATTGCCGTCGGACCCGGTGTCTTGGGCGTCTTCGAGCTGACGGTCCACGCCGGCTTCGAGACCGAAGCGGTCGGAGGAGGTGCGCAAGTAAGCACCTGGGCGCTTGGGGGCGTAGGCCGCAAGGTGGTCGTGGAGGGTGAGGGTGGCTTGGCCGTCGCGGGCATGGGCGGGCGCCTCGAAGTCCCCTCAGAGGGTGGGGGCTGCTGCTGGCACGGTGTGGTCTCCTGGTGCTCGGTGGCTCCGCTACCAGGTACTTTCTGTCGCATTAAGGGGCCGGGTGGTGCCGTGGATCCGCTGTAGGATCCGCGGCCGTCCGTGTGGATACTGATCACCATGCGTACCGATTTTGATCCCGCTGCCATGTCCCGCAACGAGTTCTACAAGCTCCTGACCGCGGTGGTTGTTCCGCGGCCGATCGCCTGGGTGTCGACCATGTCCCACGACGGCACGGCCAATCTGGCCCCGCACTCGTTCTTCACGATCGCCAGTGTCGCGCCGCCCGTTGTGCAGTTCAGCTCGGTCGGACGCAAGGACACCTTGCGCAACGTCGAGGCGACCGGGCAGTTCGTGGTCAACCTCGGATCGGAGGCGCTCTTTGAGCAGATCAATGACACGGGTACCGACTTCCCGCACGGGGTGAGTGAATTCGAGGCGGCCGGGATCGCTTCCGAGCCGAGTCTGCGGGTCAAGCCGCCGCGGGTGGCGGCCTCGCCGGTGGCATTGGAGTGCGAGGTGCACAGCACGCTGGGCATCGGGGATTCCACCGTGGTGTTCGGGCGCGTGGTGCATGCCGTCATAGCGCAGGACGTGCTGGTCGACGGGCACCCCGAGATCTCCAGGCTGAAGCCCCTGTCGCGGCTGGGGAAGGACGAATGGGGGACGGTCGGCGGCGTGCGGGAGATCTCGCGCATTCGGCATGCGGACTGGCGGGGGCCGGCGGGCGGCCGATAGGGGGCACGGGGCCCGCGGAATCGGTGGGCTTGGGGCTTCCTCTTCCGCGTACGGAGGGTTTCCGGACGATCGCCGTCCGATTGTGTGCGGGGTGGGCCAAGCCCATGCAGGGCGCGGCGGCGGCCGGGTCGTAGGTCTGCCGGGGGCTGTGGGGCTGTCCGTACTGGCGAGGCCGGCGCTGCCCGTTTCAGGCGTGTGTGTGCCGGCGGGCGGCGGAGCCGCGGATCTGCAAGCCGTCGAGGAGTTCCTGGGTCGCGGCCGCCACGGCGTCCACGGCCTGGTCGAACACCTCGCGGTTGTGGGCGGCCGGGGCGCGGAATCCGGAGACCTTGCGGACGTACTGCAAGGCCGCGGCCCGGATGTCCTCGTCGGTGACCTCGGGGGTGGTGGGCGGACGGAGCGTCTTGATGCTGCGGCACATGAGTCCAGTCTGCCTCGCGGTGTGGCAGTTATCCCTCCAGGCCGGTCACCCGCATTGTGAGGTTGAGCCGCCCGCTGGTCAGGCCGGTCGCCGGGTCACCGGTACCCGGCCTGACCTTGGGCACGCCGTGGTACGCGAAGCGGGAGGGCCCGCCGAAGACGAAGAGATCACCTGAGGCCAGCTCGATGTCGGTGTACGGCTTGGTGCGCGTCTCGGTGTTGCCGAAGCGGAAGACGCAGGTGTCGCCGATGCTGAGGGAGACCACCGGCGCGTCGGAGCGCTCCTCCTTGTCCTGGTGCATGCCGAGCTTCGCCTGGCCGTCATAGAAATTGATCAGCGCGGTATCCGGTGTGTAGTCGTCGCCCGCGGCGGCGTCCTGATACGCCTCCACCAGCGCGCGGCGGCCCAACTCGACCATCCAGCGCGGGAATTCGGCCACCCGGGCGCCGTTCACGTCGTCGGCGGTGCGGGTGTACGCGTACGGCTGCCAGTGCCAGCCGATGCACACGGTTTGGACGGACATCACGCCGCCGCGCGGAAGCTTGGTGTGCCGGATCGGGGCCGGGCCGCGGGCCCAGCCGCGACAGGCGGTGACGAGCTCGCGCTGCTGGGCAACCGTCAGCCAGCCGGGGAGGTGGACGGCACCGGGGGCGATTTCTCGGCGGCCTGCGCGGGCGTGGCCCTGGTCGGACGCGGTGGGGTGGAAGCGCCCGGCGGTATGAGGGCCGTCAGCTCCGTGGGGTCCGTCAGATCCTTCAGATCCTCTCGGGCCGCCCGCAGGTTCCCCGAGATCTTCGAAGCCGGGAAGTGGCGTGCTCATGTGCTCCTGCCTTGCCTGATCGCTCGCTGTTTACAGCGTGCCACGGGGATGAGCCGTCGGCCGACGGGCCGGTAGTTGCTGGGTCACCCAGCCGCGGTCGACGGTCCAGGTGCCGCCGTCCGCAGTGACACCGCGCATACCTTGCAGCGTCGTCGGGCCGGCCAGGGCGGGGACGCGGGAGTCGCCGAGAGCCGCAAGGCCGTACGTACGTGCCGGGTCCCAGTCGGTGCTGTGGCGCAGTCGCCGGCTCATCTGGGCCCAGCCGAGAGGCGCGGCGGCCACCACCCAGGCATCAGGGGCCTCGGCCGTGAAGCGGTTGGCCGCCCGGAGCCAGGACGCGGCGGACTCCGGCCAGTCGACCACGGAGAGTACCGGCAGGCGTCCAAGGGCGCGCCAGGCTTCGGCGAACGCTGCCGCGGCCGAACGCGACACGGTGTCCCGGCTGTGCCCGACGACCACTGTGGCAATACGAGTGCCGGGCGTGGTCAACAGGGCCAGCAGGGCAGCGAGTTCGGCGTCGGAGTGCGGGGCGGGGGAGGGGAGGTCGCCGTACGCGGCCGCCTCCGCCGGGGCAATGAGGGGAGAGGGCATGGGGGAGGTCATGGGTGAGGGATGTCCCGGGGGAGGGGCGGGTTCAGATGAGTGTGGGCTGGAGTGCGCCCTCGTGGGTGAGCAGCGCGGTCTTGCGTTCGACGCCTGCCGTGTAGCCGCGCATCGTGCCATCCGCGCCGATCACACGATGGCACGGGCGCAGAATCGGCAGCGGATTCGCGCCGATCGCGGCCCCTAGCGCCCGTATGTCGCTGCGCGGTACGCCGAGGGCCTCGGCCAGCCGTCCGTAGGTGGTCGTGGTGCCGTAGGGGATGGTCTCCAGCGAGGCCCAGACGCGCTCCTGGAATTCCGTACCGGTCGTACGGAATTCGAGCGCGAAGCGGGTGAGCTCGCCGGCGAAATAGGCGCGGAGCTGGCGGAGGGCCTCGGCGAAGGGCCGGGCGTCGCGACGCCAGTGCGGCCGCACGGTGGCGGCGCCCCGTTGCTGCGGCATGGAGAGGGAGATCAGGGCGGTGCCGCCGGGCGCGGTGGGCGATTCTTCGCCGACGAGCAGCAGCTCACCCAGAGGGCTGTCGAGCGTGGTGTAGCTGATGGTGGGGGTGGCGGTGGTCGCCGCGGTGGAGGTCATGGCGCTTCCTCGTTCGTGTTCACTGCTTTCACTCTTCGAGTCTGCGGGGTCGTCCTCGCCTCGGCTGGCGGAAAACGGACGTCACGGTGGGCGCTGGTCGGTCACAGTCACAGTCATAGTCGCTGACCGCTGACCGCTGACCGCTGACCGCTGACCGCTGACCGCTGACCGCTGACCGCTGACCGCTGACCGCTGACCGCTGACCGCTGACCGCGGTCCGCCGGTTCGCCACCACCCGTCGGTCACCCACTCCCCATCGACCGCCACCGATCACTCGCTCCCCCCCACTCGCCCTACCCGCGCTCTGGCCATCGGCGTGTCCACCCGTCGCCCGGGTAGCGGCCGACGCGCCGACCACGTTCCGTGGGGGAGCTATCTGAGGTCGATCTGGAACACCTTGTCGGAGCCCGCCTCGCCATCGCCGTTGTTGTCGGCGTTGGTGGTGGTCAGCCACAGAGACTTCGTGCCGGGACCGGGTACGGACTCGACCGTACGCAGTCGTCCGTAATGGTTTGTGTAGTACGCCTTCGGGGTTCCCGCGCTGGTGCCGGCGACTGGGATGCGCCACAGCCGCTCGCCGCGCAGCGCGGCCATGTAGATCGCCCCGTCGGCGTAGGCGACCGCGCTGGGCGAGGCTTCCGCGACGGGCCACTGACGCTTGGGGTCGGTCATCCCGGTGGCCGAGCATCCGCCCTCGCATATGGGCCAGCCGTAGTTCTTGCCCGGCTCGATGAGGTTCAGCTCGTCGTACTTGCTGTCGCCCAACTCGCCTTCCCACAGGCGGCCTTCGGCGTCCCAGGTGATGCCCTGAGGGTTGCGGTGGCCGTAGGAGTAGACCAGTGAGTCGAAGGGGTTGCCGGGGGCGGGCATTCCGTCGGGAGTCATCCGCAGGATCTTGCCGTTGAGGGAGGTCTTGTCCTGGGCGAGATCAGGCGACTGCGCGTCGCCCGTGGTGGCGTAGAGGTAGCCGTCGGGACCGAATTTGATGCGCCCGCCGTTGTGGTACGTGTTCTTTCTGATGCCGTCCACCAGCACCTTGTAGTCGCTGAGGGCACTGCCGTCGAAGGTCATGCGGACTATGCGGTTGCCGTCGGCGGCGGTGTGCATCACGTACACGTAATGGTCGTTCTTCCAGGACGGCGATACGGCGATGCTCAGCAGTCCCCCCTCGCCGCCCGTGGTGACGACGTTCGGGACCTCGCCGATCTGCCGCTTCGTACCGCTCTGGGTGAGCGTGTAGACCTTGAACGAGTCGCGCTCGGTGAGGAGGGCGGAGCCGTCCGGCAGCCAGCTCAGGCCCCAGGGGATGGACCAGCCGGACGAGACGGTCTTTGGGGAGCCGGGCTCGGAGGCGGAGGCGGAGGTGGGGGCGGGGGCCGGGGCCGGGCTTCCGGCGGTGTGGCTCGGAGCGGTTATGTGGCCGGTACCGGCCGTGTGGTCCGTACCGGCGGTGGGGCCCGTGCTGGCGGTGTGGCTCGGACCGGCTACGTGGTTCATATCGGTGGCGCGGCCTGTGCCGGGGGCCGAGAGGAGAAGTCCGGCAGCCAGGGCGGCAGGGACGGCCACGGTCCAAGTGGTGCGGTGCGCGGGTCTGGTGCGCATGCGTATGGAGTCCTCCAGTCAGGACGATGCGACGAGACGTTCCCTCGGGACGAGCATCAGTAGCGCCGAGCTGATAGGAGAGTTTCCTGTTGTTTCGGCCCCGGAAACTACTGCGCCTCGGGGGGAGGGTCAAGGCTGGAGGGTGGGCGTTATCTGCCGTGTCCACTAAGGGAGTTGATGCCATCACGAGGGGGCCGTGGCCGGTTTGGGCACCGTGATGGCTGCGCTGACGACGCCGCCGCCGCGGACGGGGGTGTGTCCGTGGCGGCGGCGTCAGCCAGGGAGGGGTGCCGTCACACGGCCAGGCGTAACCAGGAGTGCTGAGCCCTGTCTTCGACGCCCTCAGGGGTGGTAGTGCTCGACGATCTTTGTCGCGACGCCGCCCTCGACCGTGACCCGGACGTCGAGCGAGTTCATCTTGGCCGCCTCCTCCAGCTGCGCCTCGGTGCACGGGGAGGTGCCGTAACCGCTCTCGTCCATGGTGACATTGCCGTTCGACGCGCACATCGCGGCCGCACCCAGGCTCTTTGTCTGCGAGCCGACGAAGAACCCCTGCTCGGGCCCGGAGTCCGGAGCCACGGTCATCTTGCCGGGAGCCAGGTACTTGAGGACGCCGTTCCAGGTGCCGCTCACACCCTTGCCCTGGGACGCAGATCCGGACCCGGCCGCCGAGCCGCCACCTGAGTCCGTACCGCCGGTGTGGTCGGCGCCGCCCGTCCCCTTGCCGCCGTCCGTCCCGCCGTCGCGATCCGTTTTGTCGTCACTCGCCCCGCCGCTGGCACCGCCGGTCTTCCCAGGCGCAGACGGTTTCCGGCTCGGCGTCGACTTGTCCTTGGCGCGGGGTTCGTTCGCAACATCGCCCAGGGCCGCTGCCTCGTCCGCCACGCGCGAAGGGTCGGGGCTCGACGAGACCTTGGTGCTCGCCTTCGTGTCGTCACCGCCGCTGCCGCAGGCGGTCAACGAGAGTGCGGCCACGGCGACCAGCGAAGCGGCGGCGACCCGGCGCCCACGGCGTAAGGCGGAGCCGGCGGATCCGGTGGCGCTGTGGGCGTCTGCGTCGACGTCGGAGACCTTCTTCCAGGACATGAAACCCCTTTATGTGCAAGGTGCCGCACAGCTTCTCTGGGGAATGCGCCGTTTGCCGCGTGGAGTCTGTGTTGGCATGGGCGCAGGCGCGTGCGTGTGCGTGTGGTTCGGGCGATGGAGGATGCGTACGGCCTTTGTTCCGCTTGTGTGAGCGGTACAAGCGCCAGCTTGGCGCCGGCCACTGCCGATCTACTAACGCACCACTAACGCGGTCTACGCAGCCGCTTGTTCACCGCAAGCCGAGCCTGGAGCGTGGGGATGTCACAGACACTGTCCAGGCGGGAGGCGGGCGAAGGCGGGAGGCTCGCAGGCCGGGCGCGGCCGTTGCGTTGACCGTGCACGAACCTACGCCGCCTCGACAACCTCCGAGCGCACCGCCAACGTCCAGATCTCCAGCAGCACCGCATACTCCGCCATGTCCTGAGCCGACCACGCCACGCCGCGGCGGGCGCGCACAAATCGCCGGATCGATTCGTTCGCCTCGGAAGCAGGAACGGGCGCCCCCGTAGGGGCAGAAGGAGTTGGGGACATATGAGCCATGCTAGGGGCAGACACTGACAACGAGGCCCCGCTCGCGGCCTCCCGGTGGTCGCAGCCGGTGCCCCGGCCGACGCCCCTGCGCCATCTCAACTTCCTGACCAGCAGAGACAGTCGGCCCTTCGCTCGGCCTTTGCTGCCTGCATGTGTCCATTCCCACACGCTCCGCGGTCACCCTCGGTCACTCAGCGGCGGTAGCCCCGGTCGCCGGAACCAGGCCTGTATCGCCGGCCCGCCGGCCCGCCAGCCCGGTAGCCCGGTAGCCCGGTAGTCCGGCAAGCCCCGCTCGCCTCTTTCTCCTTTCCCCGTCCTTCAATGGAGGAAGAGGCAGAAGGGGTGGCCCGCCGGATCGAAGAGCACACGAAGATCGCCCTGCGGCTGGTGTGCGGCGCACGTGGCACCCGCTGCGACCGCATACGCCTCGGCCTCGGTCAGGTCATCGACGCGTATATCGAGATGCAGCATCTTCTGCTGCTCCTCGGGCAGTTCCGGCCACACCGGGGGCTGATATCCCGGCTCGGACTGGAAGGAGAGCCCCGTTCCCCCCTCCGGGCATCTGAGCAGCACCCAGTCGGGTTCGCTGATTGTCACCTCCCAACCGAGCAGTCGCCCATAGAAGTCCGCAAGCACATGAGCATCCGGGCAATCCAAGACCACCGTCGCAAGCGAGAACCGAGGTTTCTCCGCCACCATCGCTCCTATCAACAGACCGAATTGACACATCAACTGGAAACGCCGCCTCGATAAGCCAACGCGACAACCCAGGGGACTCGGAATCGTCGGCGGCTGTCCATACGGTGGCCGGCCAATACCGTGGCTGGCCATACGGCGGCAGGGCTCATGGCCGTGTCCTGGTCGAGGCTGATGAAGATGGCGCGGTGGCTGGGCGATGGCTGCGCGGAGGATGGCCCGATCGGGTGACGCTCGTCCCGGGCCCTCGCGGCTGGCGCCGGCGGCCCACACCTTCCGTCGCGGCCGGTGGCCAGGGCTCGCACCCGCTTCATCGCATGCGGGTGCGTCCGCCACCCCTCATCTTTCTCGGGCGGGATGGCTCTCCATGAGCACACCGCCGAGTTCCGTCGAGCCCGCCGTTGTCAGTGGCGCCCCGTACGGTGGCTCCCGTAAATATCCGAGCTGCTGGCGCTACTCGGACCCGCCCCGCTCCTGTGACAGCGCACGGGAGCGGGGCCACACATCCGATCCGTACTCCTGCCGCTGCGCGGTGCCGTCCGGCCCCGCCCCGCCCGGCATCGAGCTGTCCCGCACCGCCGTGCACCGCCCCGCACCGCAAAGAGCGCGCCGTGCCACCCAGCTCATGGAATTCCTTGAGCGTCTCGCCCAGGCCCGCACGGTCGAGCCGGGCCCGCTGGGCCCCCGGGGCCCGCCCAGTCCGCCCAGCGCAGGCAGCCCAGACAGTGCGGGCAATACGAGCAGCGCGGCGCCAGCCGATCGGTCCGCCGTAGATCGAGCCCAGCCGGCCGGCCTCCTGGGCGGGCAGCTCGGCATACGCCCGCCAGGCGGCATACGCCCGCCAGGCGACGAAGCCACCGTCCGCCTCCTCCTCAGGCGCGCCGGGCCCGTGTGGGCGACGATGGAAGGGCCGAGGTGCAGTGGCGCGCGTACAGGGGCGGCGGGGGACGCCCGGAGCACCTGCCCAGTCTTGTCGGAGGCCTCGATGGATTATCCGGAATGCTATGAGCTGGTATTTCAAGCTCCTGCGGTCGAGGACGACGTGGTGATCGTCCGTCGTACCGAGCGGGCCGGAGCGGGAGGCTATCCGGTCTACGAGGACGAGTCCGGGATCGTGCGCGCGGAAATCAGCGACCGGGGAGAGGTCCGCATGCTGGCCAGCGGGGGACATCAGATGCTCCGGACGCCGCTGCTGGCGCGACCTCTCACGCCGTGAGGGTTTCCGGAGTCACGTCTGGCAGTGTTGGACGGGCAATTCCGCTCACGTAGCGTAATCACCCATTTCCGTTGCGTGCATTTCGCGGGGCGGTTTTTATCGATCAGCCATCGCGAGCGCCACAGGCGCGCAGCCCGGCCCGATCCGCCCGTCAGGTTTTGTCTCCGCCGCCCTCACACCTGCACGGTTATCAGAGCCCGCGCAGATGATTTCGCCTTTTGGGTGTCCGTCGACCGTCGGGCATGGTGGCGTTCTCGCCGCCCTCATTGCTCTCGCCGTGCGCGCTGTCCACGTCGACCACGTCGACTGCGTTGGCCTCACCGTTCCCGGTGGGAGCGGAGCCGGCATCGGGATCGGGATCGGCCTGGGGCTCGGATTGCGGCCCGGGGGCGGTGGTCCGGCCTTCGAGGGCGGCCATGGCGCGTTCGAGCGTCTCACCGGTGACCTGCATCCGGATCCTGGCCAGTCGTTCTAACTCGGTACGCGACACCGCGTCAGCGTACCTGCCGCGAGTTCAAACCTCGGCATGACCCAAGATTCCGTGACGATGGGGGAGTTGGCGGTCACATTGCGCTCAACCCGGGCGATCCCAACTTTGAGGACAGGCCTTAGGGAGCTCCACCTTACGGCTTCGTTCGCGAGAGGGCGATCGGCAGTTGATCGGCAGTTGATCAGCGCTCCGTCCAAGAGCTGGTCGTTGCCGGGCATTCATGGGGGCGGGACGCCGCTGCCGGTAGTGGGCCGGATTAATCCGTGGCCGTGGTTCGCGGTCTGCTGCTTGGATGCGCGGTGTGAATTCTGTAGATCTTGATGATCGTCGTGCATTGCTGGACCAGCTCGAGGCGTACTACGACGCTGTCCCCCGCTCCGGCGCCCGGGCCGAGGACTTCGGGCCCTTGACGCTGTTCGTCCGGGAGGGGCAGGGGTGGCCCTTCTATGCCCGCCCGACCTTGGAGTGGGAAGGAGCGGCGAGCGCTGACGAGGTGACCCGAGTGCGCGCTCGGCAGCGGGAGTTGGGCATCCCGGAGAGCTTCGAGTGGGTTGCCGAGACCGCGCCCACGCTGAAGGCCGCGGTCGAGCAGACGGGGCTTGCGGTGCACGCGCACCCCTTGATGGTGCTGGGCCCGGACGCTCCGACCCCTGAGGTGCCCGAGGTGGCCGACGGTGTGGTGCTGCGGACCGTCGGGCCGGACGACCCGGTGCTGCCCGGCGCGCTGGCCGTCCCTCACCTGGCCTTCGCCGATCCCGGGACCGGTGTGGGTGTGGCAGGGGTCGCGGAATTGGACGAGGCGGTGCGGAGCAGCGCCGGCGACGGGTCGGTGGAACGCTCGGCCGCGCGCATGCGGGCCGGTCTGACGTGTGTCGCCGCCGCGGTGCAGGACGGCACGGCGCTGTGCGCCGGTCAGCATCAGCCGGTCGGGAAGGTCAGCGAGATCGTCGGAGTGGGGACTCTGCCCACCGCACGCCGCCGTGGTCTCGGGCTCGCGGTCACCGCGGCGCTGGTGGCGGACGCACGCTCGCGAGGCGTCGAGACGCTCTTCCTGTCCGCGGGCGACGACGATGTCGCACGGATCTACGCCCGGCTCGGCTTCCGCCCCGTGGCCACCGCACTGATCGCCGAACCCGCCGAATAGCGGCTCGCGGGTGCCCGTAACCCGTGATGCGCGACGGCATTACGGGCTACGGGCTACGGGCTACGGGCTACGGGCTACGGGCTACGGGCTACGGGCTACGGGCTACGGGCTACGGGCTACGGGCTACGGGGCGTCGGCGAGGGCGCGTGTGACGGCTGCTTCGGCGTGCAGCCGGGTGGTGGGGAAGACCGGGACCGGGCTGTGCTCCGGCTCGATGAGCAGCTCGATCTCGGTGCAGCCCAGCACGATGCCCTCGGCTCCGGCGGCGACGAGATCGCTGATGACGGCCATGAATGCCTGCCGGGATGTCTCGTGGACGATGCCCTGGCACAGCTCCTCGTAGATCACGTGGTGGACGGTTCTCCGCCCGGCGGTGTCCGGGACGAGCACGTCCAGACCGTGGCTTTCGAGTCGCCCGCGGTAGAAGTCCTGCTCCATGGTGAAGGCGGTGCCCAGCAATCCGATGCGGCGCAGACCGCTGGAACGTACGGCGTCCGCTGTGGTGTCGGCGAGATGCACCAACGGGATGGTCACGGCAGCGGATACCTCGTCGGCGACCTTGTGCATGGTGTTGGTGCAGAGCAACAGCATGTCCGCGCCGGCCGATTCCAGTGCCCTGGCGGCTTCGGCGAGCACCTGGGCGGCCTGTTCCCAGCGTCCCTCGACCTGGAGGCGTTCGATCTCTGCGAAGTCCACGGAGTAGAGCACACACTTCGAGGAGTGCAGGCCGCCCAGCCGCTCGCGCGTCAACTGGTTCAGCAGCCGGTAGTACTCCGCCGTGGACTCCCAGCTCATGCCTCCGAGCAACCCGATCGTCTTCATCGGGCCACCTTCGCACAGGACGCGGGCTGTTGCGTCAGCACTCCGGGGCCGTGGTCGGCCTTGGCGCGGTCCCGATCTTTCGCGGGGGGCTGACGACGACCGCTCCGCCGGGGGGCGTGCCTCCAGGGGGCTCTCCGGAGAGGGGCAATGGGACGGCGCATTGGTATGGACATGTTCAACGCGCTGCCCATAACCTGGCGTTGGTCTAGACCGCAGCTTCTCGCGGTCCCAGTCCGTCGCAGCTGCGTCGTGCCCGTACCTGTCCCTGAACGTGCCGCTTGGTCGATCCGCGCTCTCTCACTCGTACCGCGGGGGAGAGGAGTGGATTTGTCGCCGAGGCAAGTCGACCTACGTCAACTCACGTGGCCTGTAAGGCGATTCGCTCATTCGGCATTTCCCCCACATGCAGTGGCCGCTCCTGTCCGGAGGCCGGCCGCGCGAAGGAGTCACCGCACATGAGATCGCGTATTGCCGCACTGTTGGGCGCCGCCGCCGTAGCCGCAAGCGTGGCCCTCGTCGGGCCGACGATGCCCGCGGCCGCCACGCCGGCCTGCTCCGGCTGCGACGTGGCCCCGGCCGGAACCGACACCCGCGCCGACGGATTCGTCGTCAGCGAGGCGCAGTTCAACCAGATGTTCCCGAACCGGAATGCGTTCTACACCTACAGCGGGCTGACCGCGGCGCTCAGCGCTTATCCGGAGTTCGCGAACACCGGGAGCGACACCGTGAAGCGCCAGGAGGCCGCGGCCTTCCTCGCGAACGTCAGCCATGAGACCGGTGGCCTCGTCCACGTCGTGGAGCAGAACACCGCGAACTACCCCCACTACTGCGATGCCAGCCAGCCGTACGGGTGCCCGGCAGGGCAGGCCGCCTACTACGGCCGTGGCCCGATACAGCTCAGCTGGAACTTCAACTACAAGGCGGCGGGTGAGGCGCTCGGCATCGACCTGCTGAACAACCCCTACCTGGTGGAGCAGGACGCCGCCGTCGCCTGGAAGACCGCGCTTTGGTACTGGAACACGCAAACCGGGCCGGGCACCATGACCCCACACCACGCGATGGTCAGTGGCGCCGGGTTCGGTGAGACCATCCGCAGCATCAACGGTTCCCTGGAGTGCAACGGCGGCAACCCCGGCCAGGTGCAGAGCAGGATCAACGCCTACCAGAGCTTTGTGCAGATCCTGGGGACCACGCCTGGCGGCAACTTGAGCTGCTGAGGAGGGAGTGGTCGGGTGGGGCCGGCACCGGGCGGTCCCTGACGCCGCAAGCGGTGGTGGGTGGCGCGTCCTGCCGGCCGGTCGTTCCAGTGCACCGGGAGGTGTTCCGTTCCCCGGTTGAGTATTCCGGTGCACTGGACGGGGCCGTCGAGGCAGACGTCCACGGCCAGGCCAGGCCAGGCCAGGCCAGGGGCCGGGGCGGGGCGGGGCCACCGGAGGCCGTCGCCAGGAGCGTTGCGCCGCGTACGGGCGTCAGCAACGGGCGTCAGCAACGAGCGTGGGCAGTGATGTCCGCGTCGAATTCGTCGATCATTGCGGGGGTGACGGTCGGCCGGCACTGGGCGATGGCGGCGAGATAGTCCTCGGTGCTCGCTCCGAGCCGCCCCTGCGCGCCCGCGCCGACGCCGATCGCCTCCAGATCCCGTTCGAAGGAAGTCTGGGCGGCCACCCGGGCGGCGTGTTCGATGTCGGCCGGGGTGAACAACTCACTGGCCGCCACCAGCGCGGCCACATCCACATCGGCCCGGCCGTCCGTATACCGGGACCAGATGGCCGCTCGGGCCGCTGTGTCCGGCGTACCGATCGGGATCAAGTAGTCGAACCGGCCGGGGCGCAGGAAGGCCGGGTCGAGCGAGCGGATGGAGTTGGTCGCGCACACCAGCAGCCGTTCGTCCCGCTCCCGGAAGCCGGGTATGAGCTTGAGCAGCTCATTGGTCACGCCGTGCAGCCCGCCCGGTTGTGCGGGCTCGCTGCGGAGCGGCGCGATCTCCTCGACCTCGTCGATGAAGACGAGGACCCGCTCCAGCTCCGCGATCCGGGCGAACGCGCTGCGCAGGGCCGCCGCCAGATTGCCCTCGTCGGCCAGCCGGGACGGCAGGAGCTCGACGAACGGCCAGCCGAGTCTGGCGGCGATACCGCGGGCGAAGGTGGTCTTCCCGGTTCCCGGCGGACCGAACAGGGCGATCGCCCGCGGCGGCCTGACCCCGTGCCGGGCGGCGCGCTCCGGCTCCGCCAGCGGCAGCACGACACGCCGCTCGATCAGGTCCTTCTCCGCTTCCATGCCGGCCACCTTGGCCCACAGGTCGGTGGGCAGGAACCGTCCGCCGAGGTCCTCCAGGAGGCTGGCCGCGGGCCCGTGATGCGGCTCGACCTTTTCGAAGTAGGCCACGGCAGGCTGCCGGGTATAGCCGGCGTTGAGCAGTCCCTCCCCGAGAAGATCTTCCTCGGGGAGCACATAGGCGATACGGCTCACCCGGGCGGCGATCAGCCGCCGCTCCAGCTCCACCAGCAGAGCACTCGCCAGCCCCCGGCCGCGCCAGGCCGAAGAGATCGCGATCCGCATCACCCAGCCCCGCTCACCCGCGACACACGCGAGCGCCGCCCCGATGGGCGCGCCCTGGTGGACGGCCACCACAGCCGGCTGCCGAGAGGTCAGCGCGCTGATGCACTCGGCGAGCGAGAAGACGGACTCCTGCCCGAGCTCGGCCGTGGAGTCGATCAGGTGGACCACTTCGGCGAGATCGTTCTCGCGGTAGTCGTGGATGAGCCAGTTCACCGGTACCGCCCCTCATTGGTGATGTTGGTGATGTTGGTGATGTGGTGGCAGTGAGGCTAGGGGCGGCGGGGGAGCGGGTCCCGCTCCATCGTGAACAATCCGGGACGCCGATCGCTACGGTCCGTACGTAGCCAGATCCGCCGCAGCCGCGGTCGGACCGCGGCGCGCCGCACCCGAGCCGTCAGGCGGGATTTTGCGGACAGGCTCGGGACCGGTCCGGCGGATCAAGGTCGGAGGTGGGGCACGGGAGTCTGGTTCTCCCCCTGTGACCGGCCAGAATGCGCTGGCTGGCCCGGTCCGCACGATGGCATGCTGTCCGGCGTGAACGGTCCTGAGATTCATGTCAGCTTCGCCCCTGAGCTGCACCTTTTCATCGCGTCGGAGCACACCACCACCGCCCCTGCGCTCGTGGTGACCGACGGGGCGTCGACGCTCGGCCATGTCGTCGAGTCGCTCGGCGTTCCGCTCACCGAGGTCGGGCGTCTCGTCGTGGACGGTGCGGAAGTTCCCGTCTCCCATGTCCCGGGAGCGGGCGAGACCATCGCGGTGCACGCCGTCGAGCGCCCGCAGCGGATCCCCGGCGCCCCCCTGCGCTTCCTGCTCGATGTGCACCTCGGCACCCTTGCGCGCAGGCTGCGGCTGCTCGGCGTCGACGCGGCGTATACGAACGAGGACCCCGGCGACGCGGCGCTGGCGGCGCTCTCGGCGAAGGAGCGACGGGTACTGCTCTCCCGGGACCGGGGGCTGCTGCGACGCCGGGAGATCTGGGCGGGCGCTTTCGTCTACAGCGACCGTCCCGAGGACCAACTCCGGGACGTACTGGGCCGCTTCGCTCCCGCACTCGCCCCGTGGACGCGCTGCACCGCCTGCAACGGCCGGCTGGCGGACGCGGACAAGAACTCGGTCCGGGAGCACCTCGAACACGGCACTCAGCGCACGTATGACGTCTTCGCGCAGTGCACTGCCTGCGACCGCGTCTACTGGCGGGGGGCGCACCATGCCCGCCTGGAGGCAATCGTCGAAGAGGCACTCCGGGACAGCGCCACCTGAGGTGAGGTCAGACGAGGGGACGTGTGGCCCTCGGTGCCTTCAGGAGAAGCAGAGTCCGCCTGCCGGATCGGCCCCACGGGCGTACGGATTCCGCAATGCGGGTGGGTGAGAGCACCTGTGGTGCGCGGCTGAACGACGCAGTGGAAAAGGGCTGTTGAGGTTCTTCCCCCGGACCGGACCACGGTCCGCGTGGGCGGTCCGCTGAACGGACTCCTGCTGAACGGACCTTTGCTGTACGGGAGTTCGCCTCAATTCGTGTGCTACGTGCACTACGTGCGCTATGTGCGCCACGTGTGCTACGGAGTGACGGCAGCCCGCCAGAGCCGGTGTCCGCAGGGCGCAGGGCGCAGGGCGCAGGGCGCAGGGCGGGGCCCGTGGGCTTGCCCCGCATCCATCGCGTCGGGTTCCCCGTCGAAATTCACTCGCCGACCGGCTCTCGTCCCGGCACGGGCACGGGGCTGTCGTACCGTCGGCGTGTCGCGGAAAGCCCCGCTCGCCGCGCTCGTTCACGGCTGAATTGCACCGCCGTGGAGGGCCGCAAAAGTGCCTCTAGCCCAACCGTTGCGCGACACGCCGACGACGCGCGCCATCCAATGGGTGAATCCACCGCCTTGGGCCACCCGAAGAGCCCATGGCGTCCCTCGAATGCGACGTTCTCCGGTGGTGCGAGGCCGCGATCCGGCTGACGGTGATCACGTCGCCACTGCGATCCGATGAGCCGACAAAGAGTCAGCCTTCGCAGTCGCGCCGAAAGGAACATGTCCCCATGCGCACTGCTCGCACCCTGTTCGCCTCAGCCGCCATTACGGCGGTGCTTGCCATCTCCGCTCCCGCTGCGAACGCCATGATCACGGCGGACATTGCCTCGGACAGCGCTTCTTCCGCCACCAACAACGACCACGACAGGAACGGCGACCGCGACCGTGACCACGGGCGGGGCAACGGCCGTGGCGACCACCGCGGTGACAACTGCCGCGACAACGGTCGCGGCGGGTACGGCCGTGACAACGGCCGCGACAACGGCCGTGACCGTGGCAACGGTCGCGACAACGGACGTGACAACGGCCGTGGCAACGGCCGCGACAACGGACGTGACAACGGCCGCGACAACGGACGTGACCACGGCCGCGGTGGATACGGCGACCGTGACCACGGCCACGGCCACTGGGGTGACAACTGCGACCGCAGGCCGAGCGGCGGTATGCACACCGGTGGCGGCGCCATGGCCAAGACCGTGCTCGCCGACTGGGACCAGAGCAGCGGCTACGGCGACGACCACGACAAGCACGGGCGCGGCGGCGACCGCGACCGTGACCACGGCCGCGGCGGGTACGGCGACCGCGACCACGGCCGTGACCACGGCCGGGGTGGCTACGGCGACCGTGACCACGGTGGCTACGGCGACCGCGACCACGGTGGCTACGGCGACCACCGCAAGCCCCACGGCGGCATCCACACCGGTGGTGGCGGCCTGGCGACCGGTGGCGGTATGGCCGCCGGCTCGGTGCTGATGCTCGGTGGCCTCGGTGCCGGTGCGTACATGCTGCGTCGTCGCAACACCTCGGGCGCTGCGGCGGCCTGACCCGGCTGCCCCATGCGGGAGCCGCTGTGCTGTCGCGGCCACCGTTCCTCGCGGACGGTGGCCGCGGCGACGGCATTACCGCCGCTCCTCACGCCTCCCCGCCCCGTTCATGAAAGGCACCTCACATGACCGCCCAGCAGTCGCCCCAGCCGAATTCGCACCCACCTCGGACCGCCTCCGCGTCCCGCCCCGTCGGCCGCGGCCTGCTGTGGTCTGCGGGAGCGTTTCTGCTGGGCTCCCTGCTCGTCTACAACTCCGTGGACACGTCGGCAGACCCCAAGCCGCAGTCCCCGTCCGCCGTGGCCTCCTCCGCCACGCCGAGGTCGTCCGCCTCCCCGGCGTTCCCCGATCTGGCCCTGCCCCGTTCCGCGCCGAAGCGGGTGCGGATTCCGCAGATCGCCGTCGACGCGCCCTTCACCCAGCTGAGCATCGGCTCGACCGGACAGCTCGATGCGCCGCCTGCGGCGGACAAGAACCTCGTCGGCTGGTTCAAGGACGGCGCAGCGCCGGGCGAGCGCGGCTCGGCGATCATCGCCGGGCATGTGGACACCAAGACCGGCCCCGCGGTGTTCCTGCAACTGGAATCGCTCAAGCCCGGCAGCACGATCAACATCACTCGTGAAGACGGCGTCATCGCGACCTTCAAGGTCGACTCCGTCGAGACCTTCAACAAGGCGAGGTTCCCCAGCGACCGGGTCTACGCCGATGCTTCCACCGCGCAGCTCCGTGTGATCACCTGCGGTGGGGCATACGACAGGAAGGTCAAGGACTACGTCGACAACATTGTGGTCTTCGCCCACCTCGCCTCGTTCAGACAGGGCTGATCCCCGCGACGCGCCTGAGTCGTCCGGCACGGCTGAGCCATCGGACTCACCTCACTCGCCTGACGCGCCCCGCGCCCTGAATCGTTTCCACGCGCCGGGCCGGGCTCGCTTCGTATCCCGCAGACCATGCAGACCATGCAGACCACGCAGACCACGCACTCCATGGCACGCCCAGGTTGACCTCCGGTCAGCCTGGGCTTTGTCATGGTCGGCGCCGGACCGGACCGGAGCAGCGGGGCGAGCCCGCTCGGGTAGCGGGCGCGGCCAGGAGCGGGCGTCCCGCCGGGCAAAGCCGTCGGCCGCGCGTGGTGACGGGCTGATGCGGCGGTGTGCTGATGTGGCGGTGTGCTGAAGCGGCCGCGATCGGCCGACTCACTCGCGTACGAGACAGAGGGCGGGGGAGGGGGCAGGCGTGGACCCGCTTCGGTGAGGGGGCGCTCCGGCCGGACCACGCGGTCGGGCGCGCCCGAGCCTGGCGGGACTCCACCCGAATCCGGGGCCGGCCGGCCAGCGCAATGCGCGACCGTGACCCGTATGAATTGTCCGTTGAACGGTGTCTTCCGCGAACGGGGTGATGCCCCGGGCGCGCAACTTTTCCGGTTCGCGTTGCCCTTCGCGGTCCGGCACCCATGGCCTTATCAGATCCCGTGCTCCGCCACCTGGGACGGAGCACGGGAAATGAGTACAGCTCGCCGCTGGGGGGCGGGCAGCGCCGGGAAAGCGGGACCCTGGCTGACCCTGGCGCCAGGTGCACCACGGAGGCCTTCTTCTGGAGACCGTGACCGTTCGAGACCGGCCGTCACCGCTTGAGGCCGATCATCAGGAATCCCACGGCCCATGAACGGCGGTGGTGCCGACTCCTCGGGATTCCGACAATCCCTTCGGCCCCCGGCCTCTCCCGCCCCGGCCTCTCCCACCCCATGAAGCCGACAGGCTGTCAGCCGGTGCGACACGCGGTGCCGTGGCATTCTGCCGATACGGATACCAGGGGAATAATGAACCGTCAATGAAACCATTGGCGCGCCGCTGATCTGCCGAGAGGCATTCATGAGGCACCCGATTCCGGCCTGTTGACGGGATGACATGAGCGCTGGACGCCAAGGACCGTCGAATCCGCGCCGGGGCCGGAAGCCGGCCCGCGGAGGCACTCCCGCCACCGACCGCATGCTCCGCATTCTGCTGCGCCGCCGCAAACGGCCGCTGAGTGCCGAGGATGTGACGGTCACCGACCGGCCCGCCGTACGCAAGGCGGTGTCGGCGGCGGCACTGGGCAACACCATGGAGTGGTTCGACTTCGGGGTCTATGCCTATCTGGCCGGCACCTTGGGAAAGGTCTTCTTCCCGTCGAGTTCCCCCGGGGCCCAGGTGGTCTCGACGTTCGCCACATTTGCCGCGGCGTTTCTCGTCCGGCCGCTCGGCGGCCTGGTATTCGGCCCGCTCGGCGACCGTATCGGCCGTAAACGCGTACTCGCCGCCACCATGATCATGATGGCGATCAGCACCTTCGCCGTCGGATTCCTGCCCACCTACAACACCATCGGCTTCGCCGCGCCGATTCTGCTGCTGATCTGCCGTCTGGTCCAGGGGTTCTCCACCGGCGGGGAATACGCGGGAGCCACCACCTACATTGCCGAATACGCCCCCGATACCCGTCGCGGATTCCTCGGCAGCTGGCTCGACTTCGGCACTTTCGTCGGTTACGCGCTCGGCTCCGGTCTGGTGACCCTGCTCACGGGCGTGCTCGGCGACGACGGCTTGGTGGCCTGGGGCTGGCGGCTGCCGTTCCTCGTCGCCGGACCCTTGGGGCTGATCGGTCTGTACATGCGGCTGCGGCTGGAGGAGACCCCGGCCTTCCAGCGGGAGGCCGAACAGGCACACCACGACGCGGAGGAGACCCGTGCCACGGGCGGCGAGGACCCGGTGGAGGAGGCCCGCCAGTCCGGTAAGGGGCGGCTGAAGGAGATCTTCACCCAGCACTGGGAGGCCGTGCTGATCTGTATGGGGCTGGTGCTGCTCTACAACGTCACCAACTACATGGTGACCTCGTACCTGCCGACGTTCATGACCGAGACGCTCGGGCAGAACGCCCTCACCGCCCAGCTGCTCGTGCTCGGCACCATGATCGTTGTAGTGCTCACCATCACCACCGTGGGCCGCACCTCCGACCGGTGGGGCCGCCGGCCCGTGTTCATGGCGGGCAGCGCCGCCATGATCGTCCTTGCCGTGCCCGCCGTGCTCCTCATCCGCGGCGGCGGCATCCTGCTGCCGGCCTTCGGATGCCTGATCCTCGGGCTCTTGCTGGTGTGCTTCGCGGGTACGTCCGCCTCGACACTGCCCGCACTGTTCCCGACCCGGCTGCGCTACGGCGCGCTGTCGATCGCCTTCAACATCTCGGTCTCGCTCTTCGGCGGTACGACACCGCTCATCGCCTCCGCGCTGGTGCAGGCGACCGGCGACCAGTTGGTTCCCGCCTACTACCTCATGGTCGCCGGTGTCATCGGGCTCATCGCCACCTTCTTCCTGCACGAGACGGCGGGAAAGCCGCTGCGCGGCTCCGGCCCGATGGTGGAGAGCGAGGAGCAGGCCCAAGAGCTGGTGGCCAAGAGCCGTACCGAAGCCGGGCGGCGGGCCAGGGACCTCTGGCTGCGGCTGCGGCACCCATGGGCGCGGCACTGAGCATGCCGACGGGCAGCGGGCTCAACGGCGCGGCCAGGCCCGACGCTCACCCGGCCGGCGCAACTGCCCCGGACTGATCCTTCGCCAGGGACCGGTCCTCGCCCAGGACTGATGTCCGTCAGGGACCGATCCTTCGCCCGGGACTGACCCTTCGTCCGGAACCGAACCGTCGCCGCCCGGCCTTATCCCCGGACCTCGCCGTACCAGCGCCACGTGGTGCGGTGAGGGCGCCCCGGCAGTTCCGCGCGTCCGGTGGCCCACAGCAGGGTGCGCCAGGGGTCGGCCGCCTCCGTCACGTCCGGAAACAGCCGGGCGAGTACCCGTGTGCACAGATCGGCGGGCGGATTCCAGGCGAGCCCTAGCCCCTCCGCCAGATCGTGCGTGTGCACCAGGGTCTCCACGGTGCCCATCGCGGCGAAGCCCTCGGGATCCGACACCCCGAACACATGATGGGCGCGCACCTGCGGCGGCATCGTACGGACCATGGCCACCAGCAGCGCGCCGCTCGCCTCCAGCACCTGGAGCAGGCCGGCAGGACCCGCCGCACGGTCGGCGTGCACGGCATTGGCGGGGCCGCCGGGGCGTCGGCTCTCCCAGACGAAGGGCACATTGCCCTCCAACGGCGGCTTCCTCGGGCCCAGTTGGACGGCGTAGGCGAAGAGGTCGTCACTGAGGTGCTCGACGGTCTCCCAGCAGTCCCACTCCAGTGAGCCCGCCTTGCCGTCCCATGCCGTCGGGGGCGCCTCGCGCAATACGGTCACCGCGAGCTGTACGGCGCGGTCCAGATCGTCCGCGGCTACGGCGGACGGCGGGAGTTCGGTTTCGGTTGATCGGGACATGCTGGGACCGTACCGGAGTGCCGGTGGACTCGGGGCCTGCTGGTGGCCGTAGCACCGATCTGACGGTCTATCGTGGGCGCATGTCCGCCCCTGAACTGATCCGTATCGTCTCCCGCGACTCGCCGATGGCCCTGGCCCAGGTGGAGCGGGTCCGCGCCGAGCTCGGCGCCCTCCACCCCGGCATCGCCACCGAGGTCGTCCCGGTCAAGACGACCGGCGACCGCTGGATGGGCGCTCTCTCCCAGGTCGAGGGGAAGGGGGCGTTCACCAAGGAGGTGGATGCCGCCCTCCTGGCCGGTGAGGCGGACCTCGCGGTGCACTGTGTCAAGGACATCCCGGGTGACCGCCCGCTGCCGGCCGGCACCACCTTCGCCGCCTTCCTCGAACGCGATGACGTCCGGGACGCGCTGATCCACCCTGGCGGGCTCACCCTCGACGAACTCCCCGAAGGCACCCGGATCGGCACCTCGTCGGTCCGCCGGATCGCGCAGCTCGCCGCCTCCCACCCGCACCTTCAGTGCGTGCCGATGCGCGGCAACGCCAACCGCCGGATGGAGAAGCTCGCGGCCGGTGAGGCGGATGCGCTGCTGCTGGCCGTCTCGGGGCTGGAGCGCATCGGCCGTACTGATGTGATCACCCAGATCCTGTCCGTGGACGAGATGTGCCCGCCGATCGGCGCGGGCGTGCTGGCTCTCCAGTGCCGCGAGGACGACACCGACACCATCGACGTGGTCAGCGGGCTGGGTCACCCCCAGACGTTCCAGGAGACCACCGCCGAACGCATGCTGCTGCACGTTCTCCAGGGCCACTGCAACAGCCCGATCGCCGGCTACGCCAGGACCGACCGCCGCGGCGAACTGTCCCTGCGGGCCTGCGTCTTCACCCCGGACGGCAAGACGGTCCTCAACGCCCACGAATGGGCCGGGCCGCTCACCCCGGAGACGCTCGGCACGTCCGTGGCCGTCGCCCTGCTGCGCCAGGGCGCCCGCGAGCTGATCGACGGCATCGCGCACTGAAGTCCGTTTCCCGGAGTGCTGGTTCCCCGGTCGGTAGCCGGCACCGGCTCTCCGGGCTCCGGGCTCTCTCCGGGCTCCGGGCTCCGGGCTCTCCGGACCCCGGCTCTGTGTTTCGGCCCGGCATCGGCTGCGAGAGCCCGGGCAGCTGCCGGCATGTGCCCAGTCCCCTCCCGCGCCGATGCCGTCCTGCCTCCCTCGCGCGCCAGGCCGGCCTCCCTCACGCACCTGGCCCACCGTCCCCGCGGGACCGGCCGACCATCAGGAAGCCGCCACGAGGGCAGCGGCGAGCCGAGCCGTCGGTCCGTCCGGCATCTCGTGGTGCAGTGCCTCGATGCGGTGGACCAGACGTGGTGTGCGGACGGGAACCGCTCGGATGCCGGGCAGATCGTCGAACTCCCGCTGGGGGAGCAGGGCGAGGCCGTGTCCCGCGGCGATGAGTGCGGTGAGTCCGCGGACATCGGTGCCTTCGTAGCGCAGAGACGTGCGGTAGCCGTCGGATCCGCTCGCGGTCCGTAGTTGTGCGAGCGGAATCGCGGTGTCGGGTGCCTCGATCCACTGGGCGTCGGCGAGGTCGGCCAGGCGGAGACCGGCCCGGTCGGCCAGCCGATGCCCTGCGGGCAGCGCCACGGCAAGTGGCTGTTCGGCGAGGGCCGTCGTCGTGAGGGGACCGGTATCGGGCAGCTGGAGCGGATCGGCGGGGGCGGCCATCCCGTCGACCAGGCCGAGGTCCACGGCCGCGGTCGCGACGTCGCGGGTGAGGGCCTCGCGGCCGAGGACGCGCACCGTCACGTCCAGGCCGGGCTGTGCTCCGCGTAGATCGGCGAGCGTGCTGCTGAGCCAGGCCGTCATGGCCAGCGGTGCGACGCCGAGGACGATCCGGGTGGCGGGCGCCGTGGTCAGCCGGGCCATGTCCGCGCGGGCGGCGTCCCATCGGAGCAGCAGGGGCCTGGCGTGTTCGAGGAGCCGGACGCCGACGCCGGTCGGGGCCACCGGCCGCCGTTGCAGCAGGGCCGCTCCGAGGTCCCTTTCGAGCGCGGCAATGTGCTGGGAGACCGCCGACTGCGTATAGCCGAGCTCGCGGGCCGCCGCGGAGAACGATCCGTGGCCGGCCACCGCAACGAACGTACGGAGAAGATGCGGATCCATGCCCTGCCCTCAAGTCCTGATGGCTTTACCGGTATCGAGCCACCGCCGCCTGCTTCGGCCCGGCCCCTGTCATCAGTATCGCTAATGGGAGGGTCATGGATCATCGTTGGTGCTGAACTCGGTTGCCGGGTCAGGATGCCCGTATGCCCGAACCGCAGAAGTTTCCGACGGCCCGTATTGCCCTCGTGGGTGACCGCTCGCCCAGCGTCCGCTCCCACACCAGGATTCCCGGCCTCCTCGAAGCGCTCGCCCGGCGCGATCAGCTGATCCTGGACGCGTACTGGATCCCGACCCCGGACGCGGAATCCCCTGGTGCGCTCGACGGGTTCGACGCCGTCTGGCTGGTACCGGGGAGCCCGTACCGCAGTGAGGAAGGGGCCCTCGCGGCCGTCCGCACGGCCCGCGAGCAGGGGATTCCGTTTCTGGGTACCTGTGCCGGATTCCAGCATGCGCTGCTGGAGTTCGCCCGCAACGTATGCGGGCGCTCCGGTGCGGCCCATGCGGAGAACCGGCCCGAAGCGGAGGACCTGGTGATCGTCCCGCTGGCCTGCTCCCTCGTCGGCCATGAAGGCGCGGTCGAGGTGAGCCCCGGATCGCTGGCGGAGCGCGTGCTCGGGGCCGAGCGGACCGTTGAGCGTTACCACTGTGCGTACGGCGCCGACCCGGCGTGTCCGGACCTGTTGCGTACGCACGGAATGCGCTTCAGCGGCGTCGACGAGGCGGGCGACGTACGCATCGCCGAGCTGCCGGACCACCCCTTCTTCCTCGCCACCCTGTTCCAGCCGGAACTCGCCGGCGACGGCAGGCGGCCCCATCCGGTCATCCGGGCATGGGCCTTTGCGGCAGCCGAGCGGGCCGCCCGGCGGTCTGCTCGGCCGACGCTCAGTTAGGTGTGGTCGGATCGGGCCTGAGGGACCGGGGCCGGCCGCCGGGAGGGAACGAACTCCCCCGCCCCCTCCCGGCGGTGGCCCTGGGCTCAGCCCTTCAGCCGGGTGATCGTCGGCACGAGGTCTCCGTGTTCGGCGATACCCGCGGCCCAGAGATCGGCGCTCTTGGGCACCGTGGTGAAGCTCCGTACGACGATGTCCGGGGCGGAAGCCGTGTCCCACCGGTTGTTCCGCCCGTCCCACCGCAGGGCCACCGGAGCGGCGCCCTTACCGCCGACGGCCCAGAGTTCGCCGTTTGCCGCCTTGCCGACGGCGCGCAGCCGCCCGTCGGGCACGTTCGGCGTCGTGGCCGTGGTCCAGGCCGTGCCGTTCCAGTGCGCGGCGAAGGGACGTTCCGCGCTGCCGGACGTGCTGCCGCCGACCGCCCAGATGTCGTCGGCGGCGAACGCGGTGATGCCGCCGAGCCAGGTGTGGGAGTCCTCGGGGCCGGGCACGGTGACATGCTTCCAGCTGGTGCCGTCCCAGTGCAGCAGCAGTGCCGTCTGCGGTGACTTCGCGTCGGCGGCGTACGCGGTGCCGGCCGCCCAGATATCGTCCGGAGCGAGGGCGGTGACGCTGCTGAGTTCGCCCTTGCCGACATCGGGCAGGGTCTGCCGGTGCCAGCTCTTGCCGTCCCATGACTGGATGGCCGGGACTCCGTCCTTGACCGACCGGTTCATCGCCCGGCCCACCGTCCAGGCCTTCCCGTCGGACGTCGTCGTCACGGCGTCGGGAACGACCCGGCCGCCCGGGTCGCGGTCCAGTTGGTGGGTGGTCCAGTTGGTGCCGTCCCAGTGCACCGACGCGCTGCCCACCGCCCAGATATCGGAAGCCGTCCGGACGGCCAGGGCCTGCGGAAAGCTGTTCTCCGGCAGGGTGGACTCCTGGGCCCAGGACGTACCGTTCCAGCGCAGCGCGACGGCCTCGATAGCGGTGGCACTCTTCAGCCGGTAGCCCACCGCCCAGGCCTGTTGATCACTCAGCGCCGCTATCGCGGTGAGATCGCCCTTCACCACGGGCACCGGCGTCGTCTGCCACCGGTCGGCGCGTGACCCGGAGGATGCGGGGGACGAGTCGGGGGCGGTGTGGGACGAGGCAGCACTTGTCGTTGCCGCGGATGCGGCCGGTTCACCGTTGAGGCCGGTCAGCACCAGCGTTCCGGTGACCACGGTGGCGGCCAGTGCCGCCAGCAGCGGCACCCGGCCGGGACGCCGCCGGGGCAGGGAGGTACTCGAGGGCATACGGACTTCCTCTTGTCGGGGGGGCTCGGATCCGAGCGGCGGCGGCGACTGGGGAGCGCTCGACCGCCGGCTGTTCAGACCTTGGTAGTGATCACGAAGTCGAAGGTGCCGGTGTAGCCGCCGTCCTTCGGGCCGGTGAGGCCGATGGCGCAGGCGCGGTTGAGCAGCCGGTCGGCGGCGTTGAGGGCGGCGAAGTCCCTGCCGTACGCCTGAGTGTCGTCGGGGAAGTACAGCTGGGTGACGAGCACGGGACCGCCCGACGCCTGCACCTGCGTGTGGATATGCGGTGCCCGTTGGCCCCAACGGCCCCAGTAGTCCCGGGGAATGATCGTCTGAAGCCGATAGCCGCCCCTGCTGTCCGTGTACTGATGCCCGCGGAGCGAGAACCCCGAAGTGTCGTAGTCGCCGTTCTGATCGCACTGCCAGAACTCGATGAGTGTTTCGGGCAGCGGTGTGCAGGCGGTGTCGTACACGACTCCGCTGAGGTCGAGCCGTACTCCGCGAGTCGCCGGCGTGATCAGATCGCCGCGTGCGGGGGAGTTGGGCTTGAACAGCGGGCCCTCGATGGACGCCGGGGTTTCCTGGCCCGAGCAGGCCGGGGTGACGGCGAGGGGGAGCGCCGCTCGGCGTGGCGACGAGGGCCGGCCCGTCTCCGCGGCCTCGGCCGCAGGGCCTGCCACGGAAGCCACGCCCGCCCCCAGCGCGACCGAAGTCACGCCGACGGAAGTGGATCGGATGAAGGACCTCCTCGAACTTCCCTGCTCGCTGCCTGCCCGTGACGGGGGCTGCGGGCCGGTCGCAGCCCCCGGGCTCGTATCGTCGGCGTACCGCATCGCATCTCCTTGCCGGAAGGAACTCGTTGACGGGGCACCCCACGGGTGTGGGTCGTCCTTGACGGCCGGGTCAGCGATGATGACGTGACGAACGGCTGACGATGACTGTCCTCGGCGGTGTCCTGGTGACAGTCATGCCTGTGACGCCCACACCCCCTCCTGACGGACGTCCCTGTGCCGGACGGCCCTCAAGGGGATGGCGGAGGACCGCGGTACGGCCGCCCCACGTGAGGTGCGCTCTCCGGTTCAGCCTCCGGTGCCGCGCCAGTCCCCACATCGGTCGGATGACCGGTGAGTTGCGCGCGTGACGAAACCTCGGACGGGGGGCAGGGTCAGGGGCAGGGCCATGGCCACGGCCAGGGCCGTCGTCATGGCCGGGCCGGTGGGGGAGTCCCGCCGTAGCGGATTCATTCCCCGCAACGGTCCGGGCCTCGGAACCGCTCACAGGCGAGGAGTGTCAGCCCTGGGCGGTGGGCCGGACGACGATCTCGTTCACATCGACCGTGGCCGGCTGCTCGATCGCGAACGCGATGGCCCGGGCGATCGCCTCAGGCGGAATAGCGATCCGGTCCCGGGTCTCTGTGATCTGCGCTCTGACCTGCGGATTCGTCGATGCATCGGCGAAGTCGGTGCCCACTATGCCGGGCGAGACGGTGGTCACCCGCAGGGAGTCGCCGGCCTCCTGGCGCAGGCCTTCGCACAGGGCGCGCACCGCGAACTTCGTACCGGCGTAGACCGCCATGTTCGGCACGATGCGGAACGCGGCCGTGGACGCAGTGGTGATGAAGTGTCCGGCGCCCTGCGCCCGGAAGACCGGTAGCGCGGCGCCGATCCCGTGCAGCACACCCTTGACGTTGACGTCGACCATCCGGTCCCACTCGTCGACGCGCAGATCGTCGAGCGGCGAGATCGTACCGACCCCGGCATTGCTGATCAGCACGTCGAGCCGGCCGAATCGCTCACCGGCCAGCGCGACCAGGGCGTGCAGGTCGTCCCGCCGGGTCACGTCCGTGCGCGTCTGCACGGCCGAGCCACCCGCCTTCTCGATCCGGGCCACCAGATCCGCGAGCCGCTCGGACCGCCGTGCACCCAAAACGAGCCGCGCGCCTCGCTCGGCGAGCAGCAGAGCGGTCGCCTCGCCGATGCCACTGCTGGCCCCCGTGATCGCCACGACCTTGCCGTCGATCCCCGACCTGATGCCTGTTTCCGACATGATGACTTCCTCTTCTCTCTCGTTACCGCGGGTTCGGGCCGTTACCGGGGCCGGTCGTTACCGGGATCCGCGCAAGCGCCGGAACCCGTCCGTGCGCCAGGCGCTCCGGACGCCGGGATGAGTCCACCGGGATGAGCCGTCCACCGGCTCTCGGTGAGGGCTGCGACCCCCACTCAGACACCAGTCTGCGCCGGCTTTAGCCTGGTATACAGAGCGCGTTTATTCTGGAACCAGAGGTGCCATCCACCATGCCGAAACAGCCGGATCAACGCCGTGAGCTGAGTGCTTTCCTGCGCAGCCGCAGAGAGCGGATCACTCCCGGCGAGGTCGGTCTGCCGCAGACCGGTCGCCGCCGGACGCCGGGACTCCGCCGCGAGGAACTCGCACTGCTCGCCGGGATCAGCGCCACCTGGTACACCTACCTCGAACAGGGCCGGGACATCCGCGCCTCGGACCAGGTGCTCGACGCCCTCGCCTCGGCGCTTCGGCTCGACCGCTACGAACGCGGACACCTCTTCCAGCTCGCCGGTCACGCGCCGGCAGCCGAGGCTGAGGAACAGGAGCCGCTCGCTGCCGAGGTGGCGGCCGTCCCGCTGCTGATCCAGCCGCACCCGGCGTACATCATCGGCGGGAACTATGACGTGCTCAGCTACAACCAGGCGGCCGACGAACTGTTCCCGCAGCTCACCGCGGCCGCTGACCGACCGCCGAACTTCGCCCGCTGGGTGTTCCTCGAACCTGCGGCCCGGGACGTTCTGGTCGACTGGGAGCCCGAGGCGCGCGGCCTGCTCGCCCGGCTGCGCACGCTGGCCGGACGCCACCCCGGCGACCCCCGCTACACCCGGCTGATCGACGAGCTGAACGCGGGCAGCCCGGAAGTGCGTGACTGGTGGCCGCGATACGACGTACAGGCCCGGCGCGGCGGACGGAAACGGCTGCGACGCCCGGGACGCGGCACGATCGACTACGCGTATACCGCATTCCACCTGGCCGAACAGCCGGAACAGACACTGGTGATCTACTCCGACGAACCGGAATCGGTGGGCTGAGGCGGACTGGTTCCCGGCGACCGCGCAGAGCGCCGCGCCGGGTCTGCGTCTCGACCGGTTAATTCGATCGTGCGGCGGCGCGATGTCCGCTACACAGAAGCGGTGACTGATCCGTATCTGCTGCGTCCCGTGACCGATGACGAGTTCGCACCATGGGCCCGCATGGTCGCCAACACCTACAACGAGGACCGGTCCGACGAGGAACTGGCCGACAATCGAGCCACTGTTGAACTGGCGCGCACGATCGGTGCGTTCGACGGCGAAACCCCCGTCGGCGGCACCGCGGCCTACGCCCGCTGCCTGGCCGTCCCCGGCGCCGTCCTCCCGGTCGCGGGCGTCACCTGGGTCGGCGTGGCCGCCACCCACCGGCGCCGCGGCATCCTCACCGCGATGATGCGCAAGCAGCTCACCGACCTGCATGAGTGCGGCGGCGAGCCGATCGCTGTGCTCCGCCCCTCCGAAGCCGCCATCTACGGCCGCTTCGGTTACGGGCCCGCCACGCGCGGGGCCCAGCTCCAGTGTGAGAAGCGCTCGATGGTCTTCCGGCCCGGGACCGCATTCGGCGACGGGACCATCCGGCTCCTGGGCCGCGACGAGGCCCGTCCGTTGATCGAGAAGGTCTACGACCAGGTCCGCACCGGCGCGGTCGGCCGGCCCGACCGAACCGACCGCTCCTGGGACAGCCGCCTGTCCGACGAACCTGAGGCGCGTGCGGGCGCGACGTCTCTGCGCTTCGCCGTGCACCAGGATCCTGGCGGTCACATCACCGGGTACGCGCTCTACAGGATCAGGAGCGCAGTCGACGTCCTCGGCAACAACGCAAGCGCGGTGCAGGTCATGGAGTTCGAGACGACCTGCCACCAGGCGTACGCCGCGCTGTGGCGCTTCCTCGCCGGTATCGACCTCGTGCCATGGATCGGGTACGAGGCGGCGGTCGACGAGCCGCTGCCGCACCTGCTGACCGATCCCCGTGCGGTGCGCTCGACGCAAGTGGACCGGCTGTGGGTACGCCTGGTCGACGTCGACCGGGCGCTGGCCGGGCGCCGCTACGCAACGCCACTGGACCTCGTCCTGGACGTGGAAGACAGCTTCTGCCCCTGGAACACCGGGCGCTACCGGCTTCAGGCCGACGGCGACGAGGTCTCCTGCGAGCGCACCCATGACCCCGCCGATCTCCGGCTGACCTCAACCGAGTTGGGCGCTGCCTTCCTCGGCGGTACCACTCTCGCCTCCCTCGCGGTCGCCGGCCGAGTCAGCGAACTGCAACCGGGTGCCCTGGCCCGCGCAACGAGCGCCTTCCGCGGAGAGCGGGAACCGTTCTACCCGGGAGGTTGGGCGTTCCCCACCTACTGAGCCGCCGCGTCCATGGCTCTCTCCCGGCACTCGGAGGACCGGACGAGCCGGCCGGGCCGGGGGCGGCGGCCCGAGCCAGGCTCAGTTGCCGGGCTCGGGGTCTCCCGGCCGTCCCGCGACCCGGACGGCGATCTGCGTACGGGACCTGACCCCCAACTTGTCCCGCACCCGGTCCAGATGGGCGGCCACGGTGCTCTTGGAGAGGCCCAGATGGGAGGCGATCTGTTGATTGGTCATGCCCTCGGCGACGAGTTCGGCGACGGCCGACTCCCGCCCGGTCAGCGGGGGTTGGCCGATCGTGGCGGCCCGGCCACGGATCTCGTCGTGATCGCTGCCGTGGACCACGGAACGGACCTGAGTGCCGCGCAGCGCATACGCGAGCAGCCGCGCGCCGCGCAGTCGGCGGCCGGCCGCCATCGCCGCACTGACTCCGGACGGATGAACCCGCTCCTTGACCCGTGCCACGACCGACTCCACCTGACCCCACCAGTGCGCTTCCGGCTCCGTGTCGATCCGCCGCCGTATCGCGGCGGCCGCCGCGTACAGCCGTAACGACCGCTGTAGCTCCCCACGTTCGGCTGCCACCATGGCCAGCCCTTCCAGCGGATAGAGCGCATGAAAGCTCTCGCCGGCAGGCGTCTTGAGCAGCACCTCGGCGAACCGCCGCTCGGCGGCTGCCAAGTCGCCCTGCGCCAGCCGGATCGCTCCTGCGGTGTGCAGGGCGGCCGTCAACTGGTTTGCCGGGGCGCCCGCTTCCAGCTCGGGCAGGCACTCCTGCATCAGCCGCTCGGCCTCCTCGGTCCTGCCCGTCTGGAGCAGCGCCCAGGCCAGATGGTGCCGGCAGAGCGCGAGATCCAGCGGACGGCCGAGCGTACGGACCACAGCGAGGCACTCGGCGAAGACGGCGACGGCGTCGGCGAACTCGCCCCGGCACAGCCGAGCGGCCGCCAGCGCATCCAAGGCATTGGCCAGCCTGGCCGGATGCCGCCCCGCGCGCTCGACGGCGACGGCCTCCCGGGCGAGGTCGAGGGCCGCGGCATGGTCGTCCTGAAGACAGGCCGACCGCGCGGCCAGCGCCAGCGCCGCGCCCCGGTCCTCGCAGTCCTGCACCCGCTCCAGCACCCCCGACAACAGAGCGCGCGCGGACGTCAACTGCTCCTGCCGGTACTGCAATCGGGCCAGCGCGGACGCGAGCGGGACATGCCGTCCGTCGGCACGGGACGCGGCGTAGGCGACGGCCGCCGCGAGGTTCTCCTGCTCCTCGATGAGGGGACCCTCCGCGGTGTCGGGGAACGCCCCTGACGCGGCGGCGCCGGCAGCCTGCCCGGCCAGCCAGTCGAGCGCCCGGCTCCAGGTGTCGTGCAACTCCCCGGCTTCCGCGAGCCGGTCCATCCCATAGGCCCGGATGGCACTCAGCTGCCGGAACCTCGCCGCGCCCCGCGGCTCGTCCCCGCGTACCCGGACGATCAGGGACTTCGCCTCCAGCGCGCAGATCACGCGTAACACCTGTTCGGGACGTACGAGGTGGTGGGCGTCCGGGTGACCGATGCCGTCCGTGCGGGGGGCGATGTCGTGGGGGCCGACGATGTCGTGGGGAACTCTGTCCCCGGCCCCGGCCCCGTCACCGCCTCCCTCTCCGTCGGCGCAGACTGCGGCCGCTCCCTCCGCGTGGAAGCCGCCCCCGAGCACCGACAGCCGCCGGAACACCACTCTCTCCAACGGATCCAGCAGTCGATGGCTCCAGTCGATCGCCGCCCCCAACTCGCGATGCCGGCCCGGTCCGGTCCTGCTGCCATCGGTCAGCAGGGACAACTGGTCGTCCAGGCCGTGCAGGATGCCGGTCAGCGAGAGTGAGCCCGCGCGGCCCGCCGCCAGTTCGATGGCCAGGGGCAGCCCGTCCAGCCGTCGGCAGATCTCGGCCACGGTACGAGCCTCGCCGCGCCCGAGCTCGAACGTCGCGTCGCTCGTCCGGGCGCGCTCCAGGAACAGCCTGACCGCCTCCGAGCGCAGCAGCCCGGCCAGGTCGTGGTCCTCGCCTGTGGGCGTCAGCGACAGTTCGGCGACACGGAAGACGACCTCGCCGGGGACCCGTAGCGTCTCCCGGCTGGTGGCGAGAATTCGCAGTCGGGGGCAACGGGCGAGCAGCGTGGCAGCCAACTGTGCGCAGGCGTCGGCCAGATGCTCGCAATTGTCCAGCACGACCAGCATGGTGCGGGTGCCCAGCGCATGGACCAATGCCTCGACCCCTGCCCGGCCACCGCGCTCGCGCACCCCGAGGGCCGCGGCAAGAGCCTGCGGCAGCAGCTCGCCCTCTCGCAGTGAATCCAGCGCCACCCACTGCGCGCGGCCCGCCCGCGCGCCCCGCACACTGCCGGCGAGCTCCAGTGCCAGGCGTGTCTTGCCCACTCCGCCGGGTCCGGTCAGCGTCAGCAGTCGCGAGGACCTCAGCAGCGTACGTAACCGGGACAGCTCTCGCTCGCGCCCCACGAAGGCATCGAGCGAGGGCGGCAGCCCACGACCTGCCGGCTCCGCCTGCGCCGGGGCGTGCCGCTCCGCGCGCTGCCGGAACGCGCGTTGCCGACAGGCACGGGAGCAGTACCGCGCGGGCCGGCCGCCCGGAGCCTTGCCGCCGCTTGTCGCCCGTGAGGGCGTCGGGAGCGGCGCACCACATGCTTCACATCCCTGCGACTTCGCCACACCAGGCATCCTGCCTAACACGCGGCACTCGCACCAGCGTTGCTCTCCGGCACCGTCCGGGATCCGCCCAGCCGCACGCAGCTGTCTCAGTCGACGAGATCGACGCGGAACGTATGCGCACCCGAACCTGCGGATGCGCCTGGGCTGTCAGAGTTCGTGGCCCCCTGGCTTTCCGCTCTCCCACGGCACGACGACGACTTGCTCACTGTCCTCATAAATGATCTTCCCGGGGTTGGTGGACTCGACCCGCTCGCAGCTCACGTCATGCACCGCCAGGATCTCCAAGTAGTCCTCCACCCGGTCGATGAGATGCACCGCGGTGGCCTTGAACCACGCCACCGCTCCCGGGTTGAGGTCGTGATCGTAGATCGTGGGGTCGATGTGCGACGGGTTGGTGTAGTTGGCGTCATACCAGTCGTTGCCGGCGCGCCAGAGGCGGTACTGCTCGTCGCTCAACGTTCCTTGCCGGGCAAGGTTGTTGGCGAGGCCGAAGACGCCGGGGAAGTGGCCCCTCGGACTGCGCCGGGTCCCCTGAAACCTTACGTACAACGCCTCACCCACGAGAAGTCCTCCAGCTGATGTGTCGGGAAGGAAGCTGACCGGCCACGGCCCAAGCAGTCGCCGGGCTCATCTTCGTCGAGGAAGCAGCGGCGCCTCATGCTTCTTCGCCGATTTGGGATCCCGCCATGTCACCCCCCCCATGTCACCCCATGTCGGCTCCCGCCATGTCGCTACGGTGGCGTGCGCGGGGCCCAACTGGAGGCCGTGGCGGGGCAGATGGGTGTCAACCCCGGGTTGACGACCCCTAGCTGTCAACCTAGGGTTGCCCCCATGGTGAATCCCCTTCGCATGACCCATTCGGTCCGGCTCGACGACCTGATCGAAGCCATCAAAAAGGTCCACTCCGATGAACTGGAACAACTCTCCGACGCGGTGATCGCCGCGGTTCACCTCAGCGATGTGGCGGACCACCTGATCGGTCACTTCGTGGATCAGGCGCGGCGCTCGGGCGCGTCATGGACGGACATCGGCAAGAGCATGGGGGTGACCAGGCAAGCGGCACAGAAGCGCTTCGTTCCCAAGGCTTCCGGCGAACCGTCAGGCCTCGACCCCAGCCAGGGTTTCGGCCGGTACACCGACCGGGCGAGAAACGTGGTGGTGTCGGCGCAGAACGAAGCCCGTGCCGCAGGCAACGACGAGATCCGGCCCGAGCACTTGGTGCTGGGGCTCCTGTGGGAGCCGGACGGACTCGCCGCACGGGCGATCACCGCGCAGGATGTGCCGCTGGACGCCGTGCGCCAGGCAGTGGCCAGGGTGCTGCCGCCGGCGGTCGACGAACTGCCCGAACTCGTCCCGTTCGATGCCGCTGCGCGGAAGGTACTGGAACTCACCTTCCGGGAAGCCCTGCGCTTGGGCCACAACTACGTCGGGACGGAGCACATACTGCTCGCGCTGCTGGAACTTGAGGACGGTGCAGGCGTACTCACCGGCCTCGGTGTCGACAAGGCGACCTCCGAAGCCCACATCGGCAGCGCCGTCGCCGCCATCCTTGCCGCCCACGAGCAGAAGAACCCTTGAGCGGCGCTGAGCCCGTTCCTGCCTCAGGCTGACGCGAGGCGGAGGGCGAGAATCGCTTGGACGGCGATGGCGGTGATGCGGGTGGTGCCGCATCGGGGTTTGCGTAGAAGGCGCCAGTTCTTGACGAGCGCGCGGAGGCTCCTGGCTGGACAGCTGATCTCGATAATCACCCGCCCACCAGGAGCCTCTCCATATCTGGACACCGTCGCCTCTGCGCTCAACTCCCGCTGTATACCGTCAGGTTGAAGCCACTGTCCGTTCCGGAGTCCAAAGTGGGCTCGCGCTGCTGATCAGCCGTCCGTGGCGGGCGAGGCGGGGCCGTGCTCGGCCTGCGTGGCTCCGCGGGACGCGGCAACCGCGAGGTCGTCGCGCGTCGAACGCCGTACCCTCACCGCTCGCAGCCCCAGGAACACCAGCAGCCCGAAGGGCGACAGCAGGATGGTGAAGACCAGCAGGGGCCCCATCAGCAGGGCGGGGATCTTGAGCCGTCTGGCCTCCCGGTACATCCACTGCCCGATGAGCAGATCCCAGGCGATGACCTGCGACCAGATGGCTCCCGCGCCGTCCGCGAGTGCCGTCAGTTCGCGGAAGGTGCCGAGGTCCGGGCTGCTGACCGCGGTCCAGAGTTCGGGGAACACCGGGACGGCGAGCGCGAGATAGACGAGCAGTACGGGGACCACGGTCAGCGGTGACCCGGCGATGCGGGCGGTCGGGCCCCAGCCGGGGGCGAAGATCATGAGCAGCCAGACGGGTGCGGCCAGCCAGAAGGAGAGCTCGAAGAGGGATTCGGTCATGACGCGAGTTCCTTCGAGGCACGGACGTCCGAGGCGCTGACGTCTTCAGTAATTGTCTTGCCTGCAAGGGGAGTGGGGGCTCGAAGGGATCCGTATGTCCCGAGAATGACGGACACCAGGATCAGGCCGGCCACCCCCAGCGTCATGCCGTCCGGCTGGATCAGCGGCTGACCCCGCAGCGCCTGCCAGAGGAGCAGAGCGAAGGCGGCGGCGTACACGCCCGAGGCGAGCAGCACCAGGCGCAACCGGACCCGGTGGTCGGCAAGGCGGGCGAAGCGTGGCGCGAGGGCGGTCAACACCATGACCAGCAGCGGCAGGAGTTGCAGGGCATGCATGCCGACGAAGTGCGGGATCCGCAGATCTCCGCCGGTCGTCGACCAGCCGGTCAGCGGCATGGAGGGGCCGCCGTCCGGCACGCCCACGCTGTGCGCGCCGACCACCTTGGAGACGCCACGCCGCTGCCCCGGCGCGGGCTGTGTCATCAGGAAGCCGACGGCAGCCCCGGCCAGCGCCAGGACGATGCCGGAGCGCATTGCCCAGGCGGACGCACGGTCGGCGATTCGGGCGCGGAGCAACAGCACGGCGACGGCGAGCGTGCCGAGCCACAAGATGACGACCGTGACGGCCATCGCGTTGAACAGCGCTTCGTCGAAGGGCGTTTCGTGGTTGAAGTGGCTGCGCTTTCCGCGCATCACCTGCCCGGCGATGATCACCATCTCGACGAGGCCGGCCAGCGCGACGACCGTCCCAGCCCACCAGCCCACGCGCCGGCCTCGGGGGAGAAGCGACAGCATCCAGGCCAGGGAGAGGCAGTACGCCACGAAGGAGACCGAGAACTTGAACGGCTTGAACCAGATCGGCGCGCCCACCAGCACGCGGTCGTCGGCGACGAGCCCCACGGCTGATACGGCCGCCATCACCACCATTGCCGCCGAGAACAGCACCAGCGGCCGATGCCACGACCGCCATGGAGCCGAAGACCACCACGACGGCACGGACCGCGAAGACGGAAGTAACGAAAACATGGATAACCCCCCTCATGGATAGCAGCACTATCTGCTATCTGATAGCCCAACTATCTATGATGGAGGCGAAGCTGGCAAGGCCGGCGAGGTGAACAGGGCGAAGGTCAAGGAGTGAACCGGCAGTGCGCATCGGAGAGTTGAGCCGAACCACCGGAGTGTCGGTGCCGACGATCAAGTACTACGTCCGTGAAGGGCTGCTGCCTCCGGGTGAGCTGACCAGCCCGAATCAAGCGACCTACGGCGAGGCGCACGAGCGCCGGCTGCGGCTCATCCGCGCCCTGCTCGATGTGGGCGGCATGAAGGTGGCCGAAATCGCGGACGTACTGACCGCCATCGACGATCCGGCGCGTCCGCTGCACAAAGTGCTCGGTGTCGCCGCGGATCGCCTCGGCGACGCAAGTGTCGAGCACGACGAGCCCGAGTCGGCGGCCGCGCATGCCGTCGTCGCCGAGCTCATCTCCCGGCGTGGCTGGCAGACGCACGAGTCGGACCCCGCCGCGGCCGATCTGTCCAAGGCCCTTGCCTCCATGGCCCGGTTGGGGCACGAAGCGTTCGTCGAGGTGCTCGACGACTACGCCGACGCGGCCGAGCAGGTCGCCCGCGCCGACCTCGCGTACGTGGACCGGCGGGTGTCGGTCGAGGACATGGTGGAGAGCGTGGTGATCGGAACCGTACTGGGTGAGGCGGTGTTCAGCGCGCTGCGCAGGCTGGCCCATGTGGACGCCTCGGCGAAGCTGTACGGCGCGGAGGGGCCGCCGGAGCAGAAGACGAACTGACCCGACACAAGTCCCGACACAAGTGGGGAAAGGCTCACTGTCGGAACTGCCTGTGCCGGCGGCGGAATCCATCGGTTTTCGGCGACCTGCTGCCGCTCGGGTAATTCAGCTCACCCTCCCGAAGCAGTCTCATCTGCACGGGGTCCGGGTGCTCGGTGTGCAGGTCGCCACATCACGGGCGAATGGATTTCGGGGTTCCGCCGGGAGGGAGAGCGGGCAGGATGCCGTAGTCCAGTAGTGCAAGTCCGAACTAACGTGGCACGTGAGACCGAGCAAGAGCAGGAAAGGCCTACGCGAAACGGACGTTCCCTCATCAACGGTCTCAGGCGCGGGGTGATCTTTGCGTGGTCGCCGCGCTCATGACACGATGTCCAGCGCCGCACGGGGGAGCGGCGGACGAGTGGGGACAACCTCCCTTAGTGCACCGAGTATTCCACTGCGGTGCTCCCTACTTCCCAGGGCGGCGAGAACCTACCAAGCCGCAATCCAAGAATCACAAGGGAACGGGACACTGACATGACTACTTCCACGCACACCTCCAGCCCCACCCCGATCTATGAAGAGCTCGTCGAGGAGCACGGAGATATCCTCGCCGAAGCCCGCGAGGCCGCCGAGCGTTCCCAGCAGACGGCGTCCCAAGCGCTCGACTGGAGTGACCTGCGCCGCCGGCATTGATATCTGCGGACGTCGCGCCGGGACCGTGGTGAGCGATTCCGGCGGGGGAGTGGCATCGGGCAGCAATTGCCGGCCGGCTCATTCCGTCCGGGGGAAAGCCTCCACCAGCCGTGTCGGAGCAGCTTGCTTCCAGGAGTCCACGAGGATGTCCCGCAGCTCGTCCATGTCCTCCAGCTCGGCGAGCCGCACCCGCACCCAGGCGGAGCCGGCCTCGTGCGGCGGCACCCAGAACTTTCTAGGTTCCGCGGCGATCAACTCCTGCCGCTCATGTATCGGGCATCTCACGGCGAACGACGTCTCATCGTCGGGGATCGTGATGAACATCTTTCCGGCGACCCGGAACGTGGGCATCTCCCAGGCTTCCTTCTCCACCGTCTCGGGGAGGGAAAGGGCGATACGGCGGACATCAGCGGAATCGATCACGCTCACCAGCTTAGACACACAGGGAATGAGCTGACAGGCTTCCCCGCACACAAGCTTCCTCGGGCCTCCCAGCCCTTCCTCGGGCATCCCGCACGGTGAAGCCATGGCGCCGTTGGAGGCCGCGGCGCCCCCCGCCGGACGGTACGGAGCCCACGTCCAGGGCCCGCCAATCCTTTCCTCCTCGGCCCTGCTCGGCCAAGAGCCGCCGCCCTCCTTGCTCAAGGGGCGGAGTGCGTACCTTTGTCCCGGATCAGATTCTCGACATGGTCAAAGCGCGCGTGCAGCATGCGCAGTTCCGAACGCATCGCCTCCGCGTCCTCGCGTGCGTGGTTTCCCACCGACTTGCCCAGGCGGATCATGTCCTGCTCCGCGTGGCCGACGAACCAGGTGGCGAGGGCCGCCGTGATGACGCCGAACGCCGTAATGGCGCTGAGCATCAAGAAGGAAGCAATGACGCGGCCCCACAGGGTGACCGGATAGAAATCCCCGTAACCCACTGTGGTAGCGGTCTCGATCGACCACCACAATGCCCTCGGGTAGGACGTGATATTGGCGTGTGGCGCGCCGGATTCGGCGACCACGACCAGCGCGGCACCCCCGAGAAGTACCGCGGTCATGACGACGGTGACCCAGAGCGCCGCTTGTGCATGGAGTCGGCGCCACGATTCATTGCCGAAGAGGCGATTCAGTACGGACAAGAGAAATGACGGCACCAACGGGCGTCACCTTCCACTGCGGGCGGGCCTGGTGGGCAAGCAGCCTTTTAGTCATCGCTGACATTGCTGACATTAACAGGGCCCAAGGCAATGCCCGGATATGTGGAGGGCGATGACGCGTCTGGCGTTCCTCCACCGTCTATTCATCCGCCGTCCACTCATCGACACTTTTCGCTCACTTCGACGGCGGACTCCGGCGCGGTCCGGCGGGCGTATCGCCGCGCACGGCGTGCAAGTAGAGCGCCAGCGTGTCGCGCGTGAAGTACGAGCTGTAGGAGACGTCCGGGAAGTCGCCCCCGGTGTGGTAGCCGCCGATGACGCCGATCAGAGCGTAACCGGTGAAGTCCCGTACCAGAAAGGGCCCGCCGGAGGTGCCGCCGATATAGCCCGCGCAGGCGATCTCCAGAAAGTCGCCGGGGGCGGCCGGGTCGGTACTGGTGTACCGGTGCGTGGCGGAGGCGCAGTCCAGGGGCTTGGGGTGGCTGGTGTCGCTGTTGCCGGGGTAACCGATGAGCCGTACTTTCCGGTGGTCATATCCCGGGTACGGCAGGAGGTCGAAGCCACCGGTGACCGTCTCCACCTCGGCTCCGTCCTCCCGCGCCGCGAGCCGTACCACCGCGTAGTCCCAGCGGGCGCCCGCGTTCGTTCCGAGGTCGTAGTACCGCTGGTCGAGGTAGATGCGGTCGACCGGATAGATCCCGTGCGGCTTCAGGCCGTCGTGATACTGCGGCACGAACGACAGATGCCGTTTCGGGTCGGGGGAGCGGAGACAGTGTGCGGCACTGACCACGAGGTCGCGGTGCGGGCTGCGCACGACCGTCCCGCCGCAGAACCGGCCGGTGCTGCTGCCGTCCGTCCAGAAGAAGGTTCCCACCTGGGGGAGGCCGTCGAACGGGTGGCTCGGTGGAGTGGGTCCCGCTGCCGGGGGCGGCGTCTTCGCACTCCTGGTCACGACGGCCGGTTCCGCTGCCCTCATCCGCTGCGGGCTCCAGTACGAGTCGGCCGACGCGGCCGGGCGGCCGGAGCCGCCCGGTGCAGCCGCCGCGTGCGCAGGTGGTCCGGGCGGGAGGGTGAGCGCGAGTCCGAGAAGCAGAGGGGTGAGCAGCAGGGTGAAGCGGCCGCGTGCAGCAATCGGTCTGCTCATGATCCGGGTCCTCCCCAGGGCACGGCGTACGGAACGGGAGACAGATGCGAGGCGAGCGAGCCATGGTCCTACGCCGGGGAGGCGGATGGCGAGAGGCCGGGCCGGAATTCCCGCTGGTGGTGGAGCGGGTGGGCGCCGAGTGGGCAGTGGGATGCCCGTGACGGGTCCGCCGGTGGCTGCCGGGGGTCGGCCATGGCTCCGGGCATCCCGACCACGTTCAGGCCGAGAGCAGCCCCGCCAGCCGCAGTACCGCGTCCAGCCCTCGTAGCGAACCGGGAGCGGCTCCCGCAGGAAGCACATAGGAACGCAGGCCCGCCCCTGCCGCGCCGCCGTCCTTGGCGGGATGGTCCCCCACCATGAGCGTCTCGGACGGATCCGCGCCCAGCTCCCGGCAGGCGTGGTGGAACAGCAACGGGTCGGGCTTCTCCGTGTGGTGCTCGTAGGAGTGCACCCAGGCCGAGATGAACCGGTCGAGGCCGTGGTGGGCGAAGGTGGCCCGCAGGTCCCAGCCGACGTCGCTCACCACTCCCAGGGGGAGGCCGCTTTGGGTGAGGCGGGCGAGCGTGGACGCGGTGTCCGCGTAGGGCAGCCACTGCTCGGGGGCCCGCAGCTGTTCGTAGAGCGCCTCGGCGCAGGGAGCGAGCTCGGGGACCGAGGCGTACCAAGTGGTGAAGGCGTGCCGGTGGGCCTTCGAGGAGACGTCCCGCGCACGTTGGGCTTCGACGACGTCAGGGTGGGACAGGTTGGCTTCCAGCCCGTTCAGCAGACGGTCCATCATCGCGTCGTCCACCGGCTCGGCGAGTGCTGTCCGGATCCTGTCCTCGTACGCTCCTATCTGGAACAGCGTGCCGGAGAAGTCGAAGAGTACGGCGCGAACGGCGGCCGGGCGCCGTGCTACCGAGGCGGCTGTGACGCGGAGGGGGCCTTCGGGACCGCAGACAGGGACGAAGCTCATGCGTTCTTCCTATCGCACTGTCGCAGTTCCGGTCGTGGGGTTGCGCACACCGCCGCGGTACGGCGAAGGCTTTAGCCGTACGGCAAAGGCCTCCGCCGTACCGCGAAGTGCGCAGCCCTCCGCTTTCCCGCCGACTTCGGTCAGTGCGCGGGCAGATGCCGGGCGAAGAAGGAGTGCACGTAGCCGCGCAGGAGGGGAACCGACACGGCGGGGTCGATGGCGCCGACCAGCTTGTTCCGGTTGTCGGCGGTCATCAGGCCGGCGGATTGCAGCTGGGGGGCGATGGTGGCGTAGTCGGTGAACACCCCGTGTGTGGCGTGGTCGAGCTGACGCCGGCGGGTGCGGCCGTGCGGATGGGCGAGCATCGCCGACCAGGAACGTTCCAGTTCCTTCTGGTAGCGGAAGCCATCCGTGCCCAGCAGGAGCAGCGGCCGGTCCACCCCGTACCGGGCGACCGGGTACAGCTTCCCTTCCCGGCCGGGCGCCTCCGGTGGATGGTCCAGAAACCCTTCCAGGTTGACCGCCGCGACGATGCGTCGGTCCTCGTACATCGCCTGGGCCGCGGTGGTGCCGCCGGCCGAGTGCCCGTAGACGCCCGTCCGCCGCAGATCCAGCGCACGACCGAGGCCGTGCGGCAGCGGGCGTCCCTCCGCGTCCGGGTTTCGCCCGGCTGCCAGCGCTTCCAGCTGGTTCAGCACGAAGCGGGCGTCCGCGATCCGGGTGTCGATCAGGCGGCGGAAGAGTGCCGGATCCGCCCGGGGGTCTCCTCTGAGGACGGTGGTGCGGACCTTTTTCCTCCCCTTCATCCGGTGCGGGAACTCGACCTCACTGGCATCGCCGGGGTGGTCGATGGTGACGACCATGTAGCCGTGGCTCGCCAGCGCTTCGGCGAGACCGGTGCCCAGGGTGCGCGGGTCGCCGCCTCCCGGGCTGTACAGCAGTACCGGTCGTCGCGCGGGCAGTGCGGGCGCCCCCATGTGGGAATGGGTGGTGGTGGCCGCCCAGTTCACCCCGCGGGTCGGCAACTCCCTGTGGAAGAGGGGATCGACATGCGGGAGAGTCTTCGCGGCGCCCTCGGTCATCTGCGGTGCGACCGGGTAGCCGCGGACGGTGCGGGCCGGATAGAACACCGTGACCATCACTTCCCGAACGGGGAGCGGCTCCCATGGGTCGCGCCTGGAGCGATCCACCAGGTGCAGTGTGGTGACCCCGGTCGGGTGCGGTCCGGTGGGTGCCGGCAACCGTACGGTGACCTCGCCGGCGGGTTGCGCCTGTCCGGACTGCGCCTGTGCGGGGTGTTCCTGGGGTCGTGCTTGTGCGGGTCGCGCCTGCGCGGGGTGTGCCTGCGCGCGCCCGGCGCCCGCGAACAGCATCGCGGCCGCCAGTACCGCTGACTTGGTGACGGTTCGTCGGTCTGCCACGGCCGCCACCTCCCCGCCGCCCGCGGTGCAGGCAACCCCCTTTCCGACAGCGGAGGTTCGGCCCGCCCGCCCGTCGTCGACCGCCTTCTTGCGCAACATGGCTCTCCCTTGTGCCGCGGCTTCTTCCGCTGTGACGTCAGTCCTTGTGCCTTCCGGCCGCCCCCTGGGTGGAGGGAAGGGGGCACGACCTGGATGCTGGCAGCCGGCGGGGAGGGCCGGCCATCGTTGAGGCCCTGCCCTGAACGATGGCGCGCTGCCACCAGGGAGAGTAGTGATCCGGATCCATTTCACGACCGCCGACTTCGCCCAGGTCCGCTTCGCGCCCCGGCCGGCTCCCTTGCAGGAGCTGAACGTGGCGCTCATGAAAATGTGCCGGCCGGACGACGAGTTGCTCTTCGGCCGCTGGAGACGACGCCTGCTCCGGTCCCTGCCTCCCGCCGTCCTGCCACTGAGGGACGTGGTCCCTGCGGAGGCGGCCCCCGCCTTCCTCGACGTGTTCAGCGACACGCTGAAGGAGGGAGCGGACACCGTCCGGGCCACACGCCCGGACCTGGTGCGCTCCGAGATGGAGCGCGTGTACGCCCGGCAGGCGTCCCCGGCTCCGCTGTGGATCCGTGGCCTGCACCGCGGTGACGCCGAGGCCTGGCAACTCCTCGTCCGGGCGCAGCGGGCCGCCTTCGATACGGCACTGCGGCCCGTGTGGCCTCTGGTGCAGGACCTCCACCAGAGGGAGTTCCTCCGCCATGCGCTGGCCGTGGCGGAGCACGGCATCGGCGCCGCACTTGCCGCACTCGTTCCCGGCTCCCGGGTGCACGAGAGCGGCTGGGAGCTCGACGCACCGTACGAGCAGGACATCGAGCTGCGCGGTCGTGGCGTGCTGCTTCTGCCCACCTTCCACTGGACCGGCCGGCCCCTCATCTCCCACCTGCCCGGCCGTCCGCTGACCGTGACCCACCCGGCCGGTCCGGGGGTGCCGCTCCCGTCGGCCGAGTCGGATGACACGGACGACGCGCTCGCCGGGGTGCTCGGGCGCACACGGGTCGAGATCTTGCACCTGCTCGCGGACGAGCACACCACCAGCGCGCTCGCCCGGCGGCTGGCCGTCAGCAATGCCACCGTGTCCGCCCACACCGCCGCGCTGCGCGGCGCGGGCCTGATCACCACGGTCCGCGCCGGGCGCGCGGTCCTGCACCGCCGCACTGCCCTGGGGAGCCTGCTGGTGCGGCGCCGGGGCGGAACGTGCGGTACGCACGGCTGACCGGATGTCGCCAGGTCATGGGCGTAGCCGGCCGTGCCCGGCGGTGGTGGCGACGTCCTCCGGACCCCGCGCTTCGATCACACACAGTGACCCATCGTTGCCGTCGCCGACCGCCCCTCGCCGGCTCGGCGTCCGCAACCGTGCGGAGGTAACCTGAATCCACTGCTCCCGCAGCCCCGTCCCGGGGAGGTCGGATGACCGCCGCTGTGAGCCTCCGCCCCAGTAGGGCGGACGCACTTCGCTACACCCCCATCGCCGAGCACGGCCTGATCGGGGACATGCGTACGGCCGCGCTCGTCGGGACCAACGGCACCATCGACTGGTACTGCTGCACGCGGTTCGACGCACCCAGTGTCTTCGCGGCGATCCTGGACGCCGACCGTGGCGGAGCCTTCGAGCTGGCCCCGGACGTACCCGCGCGGACGAAGCAGTTCTACTTCCCCGACACCAACATCCTGATCACGCGGTTCTTCGCGGACCACGGTGTCGGCGAGGTCCAGGACTTCATGCCGATCGTCGACGACTCACGTGAGGCGGACCGCCACCGGCTGATCCGGCGGGTGCTCTGCGTGCGCGGGGCGCTGCCGTTCACCGTCCGTGTGGCACCGCGCTTCGACTACGGGCGCAGTACGCACACGGTGAGTACGCGGCAGGGGCAGACCGTGTTCGACTCCCCGGATCTCTCTCTTGCGCTGACCTCCAGCGTTCCGGTCGAGATCGACGGCCCGGACGCCACTTCCTCGTTCACACTGGCCGAGGGGGAGACCGCGGTGTTCGCGCTCGACCGGATCGGCGACGGGGTGGAGCCGCGGGCCTGTCCGGTGACGGAGGCGGAAGAACTGTTCGGTGCCACGGTGCGGTACTGGCGCAGATGGCTGTCGAAATCCCGCTACCGAGGGCGCTGGCGGGAGATGGTGCACCGCTCCGCGCTCACCCTCAAGCTCCTCACCTACGCCCCGACCGGGGCCATCGTGGCCGCGCCCACGACCAGCCTGCCCGAACAGGTCGGCGGCGAGCGCAACTGGGACTACCGCTATGCGTGGGTGAGAGACGCCGCGTTCTGCATCTATGCGCTGCTCCGGCTGGGGTTCACCGACGAGGCCAAGGCCTTTGTGCATTTCCTGTCCGAGAACGTCGGCCTCAACGACGGTTCCGGCGGACCGCTTCAGATCATGTACGGCATCGACGGCCGCAGCGAACTCCCCGAGGAAGAACTCCTCCACTTGGAGGGCCACTTGGGCTCGACGCCCGTGCGGATCGGCAACGACGCCGTCAACCAGCTCCAACTGGACATCTACGGGGCCCTCATCGACTCCCTCTATCTCTACGACAAATGGGGAGAGCCGCTGTCCAGTGAGCACTGGGAAACGGTAGGCACCCTGGTCAACTGGGTCTGTGACAACTGGGACCAGCCGGACGAAGGGATCTGGGAGACCCGTGGCAAGACCCAGCGCTTCCTGTACGCGCAGCTGATGTGCTGGGTCGCGATCGAGCGCGCGATGCGGATCGCCACCCACCGGGGCCTGCCGGCGGATATGCCCCGCTGGGCGCATGCCCGTGACGCGATCTACCACCGGATCATGGAGCGCAGCTGGTCCGCCGAGCGGAAGGCCTTCGTCCAGCACGAGGGCGACAACGTCCTCGACGCGGCCGTCCTGATGATGCCGCTGGCCAAGTTCATCTCTCCCACCGACCCGAAATGGCTCTCCACCCTGGACGCGTTGGGCGAGGAGCTGGTCTCCGACTCCCTGGTCTACCGCTATGACCCGCGCCGCAGCCCGGACGGACTGCGAGGCGAGGAGGGCACCTTCTCGATCTGCTCGTTCTGGTACGTCGAGGCGTTGTCCCGCGCCGGCCGGGTGGACGAGGCCCGGCTCGCCTTCGAGAAGATGCTGACCTACGCCAACCACCTCGGGCTGTACGCCGAAGAAATCGGCCGTACCGGCGAACAGATCGGCAACTTCCCCCAGGCCTTCACCCATCTGGGCCTCATCAGCGCCGCGTTCAACCTCGACCGGGCACTGGGCTGACGAACTCCTTCGCCCTGCTCTCCATTGACATCTACTGAACGCGGCGAGGGCTCCGCGAGACTTGCGCGCCTTACACAGAAACACCGTAACTAGGCTAAATAGCTTGGCTCTTGAGGGTTGGTCAGGTCCAAGTTCGCGGATTCCCGACAGAAGTCTTGACGTGCCGTTCACATGTGATGAACATGCATCGGGCAAGAGAGCGCTCCCATGCACTTCACTCGTTCACTTCCTGAACAAGGAGAGCTGCGATGCCCACACCCCCCACAGGTGCCACGTCCCCTCGTACGCCGAAGCCCTCGCGCCGCAGGGTCCTGGCCGCGATGGCGGCCGCGCTTCCCGCCGCAGGCCTCCCGGTGCTGGCCTCCCGGGCCTCCGCGGCGCCCGCCGCGGCCGCCGCACTTCCGGGCGGGGGCGATCTCGGCCCGAACGTCCTGGTCTTCGACCCCGCCACGCCCAACATCCAGGGAAAACTCGACGAGATCTTCAAGCAGCAGGAGTCGGCCCAGTTCGGCAACGGAAGGTACGCGCTCCTCTTCAAGCCGGGCACATACAACGGCCTGAACGCCCAGCTCGGCTTCTACACCGCGATCGCCGGCCTCGGTCTGTCGCCCGACGACACGACCTTCAACGGTGATGTGACCGTCGACGCCGGGTGGCTCAACGGCAATGCGACACAGAACTTCTGGCGGTCGGCGGAGAACCTCGCGCTCCGTCCCGTCAACGGCACCAACCGGTGGGCCGTGGCCCAGGCGGCACCGTTCCGGCGGATGCACGTCAAGGGCGGGCTGAACCTGTCGCCCGACGGCTATGGCTGGGCGAGCGGCGGCTATATCGCCGACAGCCGTATCGACGGCACGGTGGGCCCGTACTCGCAGCAGCAGTGGTATACCCGTGACAGTTCGGTGGGCGGCTGGAACAACGCCGTGTGGAACATGGTGTTCTCAGGAGTCGAGGGAGCCCCCGCGCAGAGCTTCCCCAACCCGCCCTACACCACCCTCGACACCACTCCGGTCTCCCGTGAAAAGCCCTTCCTCTATCTCGACGGGGCCGACTACAAGGTCTTCCTGCCCGAGAAGCGGACCAACGCCCGCGGCACCACCTGGGGAAACGGCACACCACGGGGCGAGTCCCTTCCGCTCGGCCAGTTCTATGTGGCCAAGCCCGGCGTCGACGCGGCGACCCTCAACGCCGCGCTGGCCCAGGGCCTCAACTTGCTTCTCACGCCCGGGATTTACCACGTCGACCGGGCGATCGAGGTGCAGCGCGCGAACACGGTGGTCCTGGGGCTGGGGTACGCGACGATTGTTCCGGACAAGGGGGCGACGGCCTTGAAGGTGGCCGACGTCGACGGTGTTCGGCTCGCCGGGTTCCTGATCGATGCCGGTCCGGTCAATTCCGCCACCCTGCTGGAGGTGGGCCCCGAAGGCTCCTCCGCGAGCCACACCGCCAACCCGACCACGGTCCAGGACGTCTTCCTGCGGATCGGCGGGGCGGGCCCCGGCAAGGCGACCACCAGCATGGTGATCAACAGCAACCACACCATCGTCGATCACACCTGGGTCTGGCGCGCCGACCATGGGGACGGAGTGGGCTGGGAGACCAACCGGGCCGACTACGGGGTCCGTGTCAACGGTGACGACGTCCTGGCCACCGGGCTCTTCGTCGAGCACTTCAACAAGTACGACGTGGAGTGGCGCGGCGAGCGCGGGCGCACCGTCTTCTTCCAGAACGAGAAGGCGTACGACGCTCCCGATCAGGCCGCGGTGCAGAACGGCAGCATCAAGGGGTACGCCGCGTACAAGATCGCTGACGACGTGACCACGCACGAGGGGTGGGGCCTGGGCAGCTACTGCTTCTACAACGTGGATCCCACCATCCGCCAGGACCACGGCTTCGAGGCGCCGGACAAGCCGGGTGTGAAGTTCCACGATCTGCTCGTGGTCTCCCTGGGCGGCAAGGGCCAGTACGAGCACGTGATCAACGGCATCGGCGCTCCGACTACGGGTACCTCGACGGTGCCGTCGACGGTGGTGTCTTATCCGTGAGGTGTGGGGGGTGAGGTGGGAGGCGTGAGGCGTGGGGCCTGAGCCCTGAGCCCCTGGGGCTGTCTCCGTCTCCGCCTTCGTCCGGCACCGGCCGGTGGTGCCGGGTCAGGGGGCCGTTGCGGGCGGGCCGGCTGTCCGGCCTACGGTAGGGCGCGCATCTGTTGAGCCTGGAGAGCCATGACCATCGAAGAATCCGCCTTCCGAGGGCGGATGCCTGCCCGGCCCGGTGACCTGACGGTCGAGCGGCACGGCATCGAGCCAGTGCCCGAAAGCAACCGCTATGGAAGGTCTGCTCGACTTTTCACCGTATGGTTCGCCCCCAACCTCACCATGACCGGAGTGTTCTCCGGCACCGTGGGCGTCACCCTGGGGCTGGACTTCTGGACGGCCCTCACGGCCATGGTGCTCGGCACGATCGTCGGCGCGGTACCTGCCGCGTACCTCGGTACCTGGGGCAGCCAGACCGGGACCGGGCAGCTGCCGCTGTCGCGGCTGGCCTTCGGCCGTGGAGTGGCACTGCCCGGCATCATGCAGTGGCTCTCCTCCGTCGCCTGGGACGCGCTCATCGGCCTCTTCGGCGGTGAGGCACTGGCCCAGCTGCTCGGCTGGCCGTTCTGGCTGGGCGCGCTGGTGGTCCTGCTCCTCCAGGGAGCCGTCGGCGTCTTTGGCTATGAAGCGCTCCATCAGCTCCAGACGGTGATGACCTTCGTGCTGGGCGCCGCTTTCCTGGTCCTGAGCGTCAAGCTGCTGTCCGGCGTGCCGCTTCCCCTGTCGGGCTCCGCGCACGGTGCCGACCGTTTCGGCGCCTTTGTCCTGACCAGCACCATCGCACTCAGTCTGGCCATCTCCTGGGCCCCCTACGCCTCGGACTTCAGCCGCTACCTGCCCCGTACGACATCCCGGCCCCGGATGTTCTGGTACTCCGTGCTCGGCATGGTGCTCTCCTTCGCCTGGGTGCAGGCGCTGGGGCTGTGGGGGGCCGAGCTCTTCACCGACCAGACGGCCGCCGGGGTGCACGGGCTGCTGGGTGGCGGGGTGCTCGGCGCCTTCGGCCTGCTGGCCATCGCGGCCGCCGCGGTGTGCAGCAACGCCATGAACGATTACAGCGGCTCCCTGGCGCTCCAGACGGCCGGCATACGGGTTCCCCGGCCGCTCGCTGCGGCGGCAGCGGCCGTACTCGGCTTCCTGTTGGTGCTCTGGATGCATGCCGCGGACACCACGACGCGCTTCCAGAACCTGTTGTTGTTCGTGGGCTACTGGATCCCCGGTTTCGTCGGCATCGTCCTCGTCGACGCGAGGCTGCGCGCCAAGGCCCGCCGCGGTGCGCCGATCGACGTCGAGGCCGAGTTCGCCCGTCCTCAGCCGTGGTGGCCCGCGTGTGCCGCCTTCGTCGTCGCGTTCGCGGCGGCCATGCCCTTCATGGACACGACCCTGTTCGTCGGCCCCGTCGCGGCGGCGCTCCATGGCGCAGATTTTGCGTACTACGTCGCGTTCATTGTCTCTGTTGCCGTATATGCACCTTTGCGGCGTTTTGCTGGTGCTCGTGCGGCCCGTGCGGCCCGTGCGGCCCGGACGTCCGAGCCGGCCGTGACTGCGCCGGGCGCCTGAACCCTTCGCGTACGACCGCTGGGCCGAGGGATCTGGATCGAGGGATGTAGTCCCTGGCCGCGACACGTCATGCCGCAGGAGGGTTTGCCGGGCCGTTCGTGTCGGGTGCGCCGGGGCGCGGCTTCATCGTCGACGCCACGGGCACACGTAGCTCTCGAAGAGCTTGCGGGGTACGGCGGGCCGGTGCCCGACCGGTGCGTCCGGTCGCGGTGACGAGCCGCCACCGGGCCCGGTTCGATGCGCACGGACGATTCCGGCGGACGCACCCGGACGTCCCTCCCGCTGATCGTGAAGGGAGAGCTGATGGCTACGACCTGCGGCACGACGACGCCGGTTCGGGGCTCCGCATGGCGGGCCTGGGGGAGAGCGCTGCTCGGCGGTGCGGTGATGGCGTGTGCGTTGGGGGCGGGCAATGCGCTGGGGGAGGCGCTCGCGCGGCTGCTCGGCGCCGAGGGATACCTGCGGCAGCTGCTGCCTGCCGCACTGGTGAGTGCGCTGGCCGTCCCGGCCGTACTGGGCTTACGGGCCATGCGGTCAACGAGCCGCCGCCCCATGGGTCTGGGGCCCCGTTCCTCGGCGCCCCTCGGGTTCCTTCGTGGCCTGGGCGTCACCGCCTCGTGTGCCGCCGTCGCGCTCGGAGCGGGTACGGCCCTCGGGTGGGTCCACTGGTCCGCCCTTGACCCGGCAGTCCTCACCTCGTTCCTGGTGGGCAATGCCTTGGTGGCCGTGCTGCTGGAGGCGCTGCCGGAGGAGGCGACACTGCGTGGTTACGCCTGGGCCTCGTTGCGCGACCGGCTCGGCGGGGTGATCTCGGCCCTGGGGACGACGGCGGTCTTCCTGCTGGTGCCGGCGGCATCCACCGTGGCGCAGGCCGGGGTGTCCCGTCTCGTGGGCGTGGCGGCTCCGCCGATGGGTGTTACTCCCGCGGGTCAGGATCCGATTGCCTATCTCGTGCTGCTCTCCGTCTTCGGCCTCACGCTGCTGGCCGCGCGGACGGCGCCGGGGTCCGCGCCCCTGTGGGTGGCGATCGGCACCCATGTGGCTTTCCTCAGCGTCAACCGCGTCGTGTTCGAGGGCGTGCAGCGTGGCGCAGGCTGGTCGGCGAAGGTTGCCCCGGCCCACGCCGCGGTTCTCGAACTGGGATATCTGGCGGCCACCGCGATGGTCTTCGTCGGTGCGCGGGTCGTGTCGTCCCGTGTGCGGGCGCGGGCGCAGCGACGTGGGCCGGGGCGTCCGTCCGCGGCGACGACGCACAGCGCGGGCGCGTGGACAGGGGTCGGCTCGCGACTTGTCCCGGCCGGACGGGAGTGGCCGTCCGCTGTCGGCCGGGAGGGGCCGTCACATAGCCGAGGGGCGCGCATCATTCGACGTGGTGAGGTGGGACAGCTGTAGGTTTGTTTGCCCCTATTTGACTGATTAGGGATGGATCTGGTCGGTCATGTGGTGTCGAGCCCGGCGCGGGAAAGTGGCGCCGGGCCGCGTCACGTCAGGCCGCCGGATACGCGTCCCTTCCTGCCGCGCACCGACTGGAAAGGGCCAGCCCCTACCCATCGGCCCGTGAAGGAAACCGGGGAAATGCCCGATTGCTCGCGGCGGATTCGGGCACCCGACTGTCCGGAGGAGGATGACGGTGGTTCCGCTTTTGCCGCTGCCGCTCTCGCGCTGAGCACTTCGGCGCCGGAGGGCGCGGGCAGGCCTGAGGGCGTGGCGGCGGCCGTACTCGCCGTCCAGCTGCCGGGTCGGCGTGAGGTGTTCCACAGCACTCCGCTTGGCCATGTCCGTTCGGGACAGGCGCGGGGCCGGCCTTTCCACCGTTGCGGCGAAGAAACCATTTCGTCCCACCTCGGAGATTGGGGATTGGTGGCCCGGGAAGAGGGCACGCTCTCCGGCCTGAAGGCAAGACGACGCGATATGAGGTGAGCTTTATCATGAGCACCGCCGAGGCTCCGCACACCAATACGGCGTCGCCGGTGCTGGAGCTTCAACTCGATTGCCATTCCGAAGCAGTCGGGCCCGCACGGCACCTTGCATCCGGCTATCTGGAGCAGTTGGAGCCCTCCGTGGAAAGGGACACCAGGGAGGCGGTGATCCTTGTCGTCTCCGAACTGGTTACCAATGCGGTACGGCACGCGGGCGGAAAGACCTGCACCTTGCGGCTGCGGGCCGGCCCGGAGTCGGTGGTGGTCACCGTAGGCGATTCCAGCCCTGTTCTTCCCCGCCCCCGCACCCCCGACGTCACCGGAGAGGGCGGAGGTTTTGGATGGTCGATGGTCTGCCGGATCGCGACCGCCGTGGAGATCAGGCGAGAACAGGCCGGTAAAACCGTGACCGCGATCGTCCCCCTCCAGGGGCGCGGCACACCGTGACCGGCCAGGCCGTGGCCGATGAGCCACGACCTGAGCACACAGCCGTCCGCCACGGCGGACACCCGGGCCGGCCAACCGGTCTGATGACGACGCGGTGGATGTCGACCCGACGCCGGCCACCCAATTGAAACCAGGCCCGGCCGCCTGAATTCCCTGACGGTGGAATCTAATTCGCCGCGCAGGCAGAAGACGAACGACCGTACGTCCGCCCACACTCCTGGCCGCGCCCCTCGTCACCAGGGAAACTTCCCTCCTCATGGCAGGACTTCCGTAAGACGAGCGCGCGCTCTTTCCTCAACGTGACGAACTCACCACTCACCCTTACTGCCAGGCCAGGTCGACGAACTCACCCTTACTGCCAGGTGATGTCAGGGGACGTCAGAAAAGAGGTGGCGTCCGGCCGAAACCACCGGATCCGGTGGTCGTTTTCCCGGGGATCAGGAAGTGGCGTCCGGCCAGGGAACCTGGGTCGCGGTCGGGGCCGTGTAGTCGGTTCCCGGTACCGCAAAACCGTAGAGGCGCTGGACCTCGGCGTGGAACCAGTCGAGATCGGCGAGGCGGGTAATGGTCTCGGTGGTGGCCGAGTCCCACCTTTCGGTGACAGCGGCCTGGACCGCGCTGTTGAGTTCCCAGCCGTCGAGACGGACCCGGCCGTCCTCATCCGTGTCGAGCGGCCGGACGCCGGTCAGCTGGTCCCACAGGTCGGACAGCTGCGCAATCGGCGGCACCAGAGCCTCGCCGAGAACGCCGCGCAGCAGACCGACGTAGAGGGCGATGCCGGGGATGGCGGTGGAGGACTGCGTGACCGCGGCCCCGTTGACGGAGGTCACCGCTCGGCCGCCGACCAGCTTGCCCAGGCGCTCGTCGAGCGTGCGGGCGGTCGCTTCGAGATGGGCCTTGGCGGCGCCGATGGTGCCCTGCCGGTAGATCCCGTCCGTCAGCGGGGAACCGATGTACGACAGAGCGGCGGTGGAGAATCCGTCGGCGAGCAGGCCGCGGTCGGCGAGATGATCGATCCACCGCTCCCAGTCCGCGCCACCCATCACCGCGATCGTCTGCTCGACGTCATCGCCCTCGGCCGGCTGCGTCTCCACCTCCTTGACCTCGGGAGTCCCGTCCCCGTCGAAGACGAGGGTCTTGGTGCAGTAGGCCTCGCCGATGGGCTTGAGGGCCGAGGCGTAGGTGATACCGGTTTCCGGGTCGGTGCGTCGCGGTGAGGCAACCGAGTAGATCAGGTGGTCCAGGCGGCCGAAGCGCTGGCGGAGGAGGTCCGTGACCTGGTCCTTCATCTCGTCGGAGAAGGCGTCGCCGTTGAGGAACACCATGTCGTGGCCGTGCCGCCGGGCGAGTTCAGCGGTGGCGGCGGTGCGGTACCAGCCGGCCGTGGCCGTGCGCCGCTCGGTAGGGGCCTTCTCGAAGCAGACGCCGATGCCGCGGATCCCCGCCCGGGCGAGTCCGGCGATCGTCGCGGCCAGCCCGTAGCCGGCTGACGAGCCGATGACGAGGGCCACCGGAGCGCTGTCCGGGACGCGGGCGGGCGCGGGGGCGGCCTCCCACATCTCCTGCACCAGGCGCTCGCAGCCGGCCGGGTGGGAGTCGAGGAAGAGGAATCCCCGGCTTCGCGGGGTGATGACACGTTCGCTCATGACGCACGTCCTTCAGGTCGTCGCGGAGGAGGCGGGCCGCCACCGGAGCACGCACCGCCCCTGCAAGTCTGCGTCCCTATACCTCCCCATGATCGTCTTGGCGGCCACAGTATTGGAGTGACGCATTTGGAGGTTTTCCCTCAGTTCGAGCGGAGACGGGTCTGCCGCCGCGCCGGCCTGGGGCTGCACCGGTCCGGGGACGGCCGCATGCACTTCCGGGCGCGGCGAGCGCGAGCCACGACCAAGTCTCCGCACCACCGGGGCGGGGGCGGGCCCGGCGGTGACATGAGCAGGGTCTCGATGACCTAGTTGACCCGCCGTCACATCAGTGTCCGGCCGCGGAGCCCGCCTCCGGACGGGACGTCCCGGCTCCGTACACTCACTGCATGCTTCCCGGACGTACCCCTTCCCCTGATGCCGCCATGTTCCCCTTCGGCAAGCAGCGGATGCGCCGAACCATGCCCGGTGCCCTCGCCGCTCTCGCCTTCGGTCTGTCGATGCCGGTCTCCTGTGTGGTCTACGGATACGGCGTCGGAACCTGGGTGTTCGCGGTGCTCTGGTTCCTGGTGTTCGGAGGCGTCGGGGTGTTCATGGGCTGGGTCGGGTGGTCGGACCGCGACGCGTACCTGGCGTTCGACGCGACCGGCGTGTGGTGGTGGCACAACAAGACGGCGCACGCGGTCATCCCGTGGGACTCGCTCGACAGCGTGGGTCTCTTCCTGTGTCACCAAGGGCCGGACAACTCGGGGCACCGGCTGGCGAGTCTCGAACTGTGCCCGACCGGCGGGGTGCAGGAGCACGACCCTTCACTGGCCCCGTTCGTCATCGAGGAGCAGTCCGGGGTGCCCGGCGTGTCCGACCGCCGCTACCGCATCGGCATCCCCGTGTTCGCCACCCGCCACTACGGCCAAGCGCTGCTCGAGGCCGCCCGCTCCCGCGCCGCCCACCGTTGGTTCGGCGAACACGAGCGCACCGCGGGCTACCTGCGTCCCCAGGACCTCATCAGCTAGAACCGGCCCCGCACTTCGGGGGCGGGCGGGCGAGCCATCCGCCAGCCGCCGTTCGTCGTGGATGCCTCGCACACTCCCCGCCAACGACCCTGTCGCCTCATAAGCCTGCTCGGATGCCTGCTCGAAGCCGCCCAAACCACCGAGGGGCGTATCGATTTCCCTCGATGGCGGCGACAGCTTGAGTACTGGTGGCCGGCGGACTCCTGCCCCCTGTCTCATGACGGGGGCTCTCCTGCGTCCGTCGCAGAGCCAGAGCCGGATCGCTGCGTGGTGACGTGACCGAGGGGTAAGGCGACGAGCACGCCGACTACGCAGGCGAGGTGAACTCACGAGTTCGACGAAGCCGACGGCGACGGCGACGGCGACGAATCACGATGCTGGAGACGGAGTCAGAGGCTTGTGCGGCATATTTCGGATTTCGCGTGAGTGGCGCTATCTGGCCAATAAAGGAACATTTGGTATGGATATGCCCATAGCGCCCCGTGATCCTCTCCAGAGGGTTGGCCGGACCTGGTCGTCGCTGATGACCGCAGGTGAGGAGTGGTATGGCAATCGAGGAAGTGGCCCCGGTGGAAGGCGCTGTGCGGCTGAGGGAGATGCTGCGCGGCACGGCGACCGCGAGCGAGAGCCGGTTCATGAGGGGGCTGCGGCAGGGGCGGGAACAGGGCGTGCTGGTCGGAGCCGCGCTGCACGCCGCCGAACGCTCCAGGCTGGGGAAACCCCTCACTGAACTGGAGCGGGTGCTGCTCAAGGCGTTGAGCGATCTGATGCCGCAGGCGGATGTGCACGCGTGCGGGCAGGAGTACCGGTCGGCTGTCGCGGACCTGGGGTCGCTGGACATCGTGCCCGCCTCCGTCACGTCCCGATCGCTGTCGACGGGGTACACGGTCACCGAATTCAAGGAGCGCCTGCCGGTCATCGGGCGGGAGGCGGTCACGCTGGCCAACGCGGCGCTCGTGGATCCCGCCGTGCTCGCTACCGGGGAGGCGATCGACACCGCGGAGTTCAAGCAGGGGATCCGCGACTTCGGTTATGGGGCGACCGTGTTCAACCGTCCCCCGCAGCCCCCTGAGGAGCGGGGCAGGCCCGTGCCCGGCTACCGGGCCAAGGTGGAGTTCGACAGCTTCTACGTCCGCCGGGCGGTAGGTGACCAGTGGGGCGGCAAGGACGAGATCTACTGGACCGTCGCAGCCGCCTCCGACAAGCACAAGGCCCCCACCTACAAGTCCAGTGAATTCGGGGCGATCAAAAAGAGCGACACCCGCCCGTTCACCGGTGCGGACAGAGTGGTCTTCGACGGGCAGGCCGGCACGCACCTGGGCCTGCATGTCGCCGCCTGGGAGGCCGACCAGAGCAGCTCCGAGTGGTACGACAAGCTCTTCGAAGTCCTGCAAGAAGTGGTCGACGGACTGCACGTCACCGACCTCCTCAACAACTTCAACCCCACGTTCGCAGGTGATCTTCTGGGCTACGCCCTGGAGATCACGAAGCTGTTCATCTTCCTCAAGGAGTACCTGCGCAACAAGGACGACCTGTCCTGCGAGCGGATGCTCTTCTTCGACCGCCACACCCTGGTCACCCTGTTCAACCGCGGCCAGGACACCTGGGAGTTCAACGGCGAAGGCCACCACTCCCTGCGCATCCGCTACACCGGCCAACGGCCGGTCTTCCCCGCCGGGGCCCTGGAGTACGTCACTGTCACCGGCTCCGGCATCTTCACCAGGACGAGCGCACCCGTCGCGCTCGGCTGGACCAGCTCCGCACCCCCGGCACTGGCCTCCTACGACGGCAAACTCCACGCCGCGTACATCCGCCCCGGCGACCGAGCCGTCATGTGGAGCGTGCTGGACAACGGCGCCTGGTCCGAACCCGTGCAGGTCCGCTACTTCGGCAGCGACTACGCCCCGGCCCTGGCCGTGTTCAAGACCAAGCTGTACATGGCGCACACCGGGATGGACGGAGCGGTGTATGTGTGCAGCTACGCGGGCAGCGGAGCGTGGAGCGCGGAAACGAAGCTGCGCGACCTGCACACCGAACGTGCGCCGTCCCTGACCGTCGACGGCCCGAATGTCCCCGTCGTCGGCGAGCGTCTGGTGGTCGTCCACCGGTCCGGCAGCGGGGCCGCTCACACCATGTACTCCCGCTACGGTGACGACTGGTCGACCCTGGGCAACCCGGGCGGCCGTTGGTCCACGGCGGACGGACCGTTCTCGATCGCCGGATACAACGACAAGATCTGGTACGCCTGCCGCACAGCCAACAGCCACAACCACGCCGGCTGGTACATCCCCGAGGGTCACTATTCCGGTGAACTCGCCCCGCCCTCGAACTGGCTCACCCCGGACTCGCCGACGATCACCGTCCACGGCGGCAAACTGTGGCTGGCCGCCCGCGGAACCGACAGCAACCTGTGGCTCCTGCACACCACCGGCGACACCTGGCAGAGCGCTCCCACTGTCCCTGCCGGCGCCATGGAAGGCGAACCGGCCCTCGCCTCCCACAACGGCAAGCTCCACGTGATGTACCGCCGCTGACATCTGCCCCTCGGTTCCCCCAGAGAGTCGGCGAATCCGGTGCGGAGCCCAGCCCCTCCCCGGGGCAGGTGCACCGCTTCCAAGAGCGGATGGAGGCGGGGTCGGGTCGGACTGGCCAGGTGCATTGGCCCGGAAGGTTGTTCACGCGGTTGATGGGTACTGGCTTGCGGCGCGGTGCAGCTGCGGGGGCCAGGTGATCGAACTTCGATGAAGTAGGGATTGTCATGCTGCTGGAGAACAAGACCGCCATCGTCTACGGCGGCGCTGGAGCGATTGGCTCCGCGGTCGCCCGCGTCTTTGCCGGTGAAGGCGCCACGGTCCACTTGGTCGGGCGCACCCACGCACCTCTGGAGGAGCTGGCCGGCACCATCGCCGGATCCGGGGGTCGCGTCGAGGTCGCCACGCTCGACGCGACCGACCGCGCCGCGGTCGAGCAGCACGCCGATGCCGTCGCCCGGCACTCCGCGGGGATCGATATCGCCTTCAACGCCACTTCCAACGACGACCTGCACGGCACCCCACTGGTCGACATGGCCGACGAAGACGTGCTGCGCCCCGTCACCAAGGCAGTCACCACCCACTTGACTCTGGCCACCGCCGTCGCCCGCCATATGATCCCCCGCCACACGGGGGTGATCCTGGCCATGGGTGGCGGCCGGGAAGCCATCCCTGGCCTCGGCGGCTCCCACATTGCCTGGTCCGCCCTCTCCGGTCTGTGCCGCCAGCTCGCCGGCGAACTCGGCCCGCATGGCATCCGGGCAGCCTGGCTGCTCTCTCCCGGCTCGCCCGATCCATCCAGCCCGCCCGAGGATGACCCTGAGGCGACCGTGACTCTCCTCCACCGCCGGCCCCGTCTCGAAGACGTCGCCCACGCCGCAGCCTTCCTCGCCTCCGACCGCGCGCCGACCATGACCGCCACAGAGTTCAATGTCACCGGCGGCGCCGTCATCGACTGAACACACTCGCCGAGCCGTCCCCGTCTCACATCGGGAGGACAGGCAGCTTTACGCGGCCGACTCCGGTCCGTGGCGCAGCAGCCGCCCGCCGAGCAGCACCGCGCAGGCCCCGACGGTCAGCAGTCCGCCGACGAGGAAGGTGCCCCGCACGTCGGCGAGCGGCAGGACCAGCCCTCCGAGCGCGGCGCCCGCCGCGATACCGGCGTTGTAGGCGCCGGAGTTCGCCGCGAGTGCGATATCCGTGCGGCCCGGTGCGCAACGCAGCATCTCGTTCTGGGTGGTCATGAACACCGGCCCGAGTGCACCGCCCATCAGCACCAGGAACGCCACCGCCGCCACTTGATCGGTGCCGGTCGCGTACAGGCCGAGCATGCCCACCGCCTGTGTGGCCACGGCAGTGGTCAGCGCGGCGCGCGGAGAGCGGTCCAGCAGTGCCCCGGTGACGGTCACCCCGGCCAGACACGCCACACCGAAGGCCACGAACAGGGCGCTGACCGTGCCCGGGGAGAACCCGCTCACGTCGCCCAGGAACTTCACGATGTAGGTGTATCCCGCGAACGCCCCGGTAGCGGACAGGGTTCCGGCCGCCAGCACGGTCCCGAACCGGCGGGCGTCGGGACCTGTTCCGTAGGCGGCGTGCTCTTCGTCCGGGCGCGAGGTCGGCAGCACAACGGCGATCGTCACCAGGGAGACGAGTCCCAGAGCCGCCGGCAGGGCGACTGGCACCTGCCAGTCGCTGCGCCGGCCCAGCCAGGTTGCGGCGGGAACACCGAGCACGAGGGCGAGCGAGCCGGCGACGGACAGTGCGCCGACCACACGCCCACGGACCTCGGGCGCGAACAGGCCCGCCGCGACCGGCCCCAGAACGGCCCAGAACAGCGCCTGGGCGAGCGCGGTCAGCAGTCGCGCCGCGAGCAGTAGCCCGTAGGAGGTCGCCGACGCCGCCACCAGACTGGACACGACCAGCGCAGCCAGTAGCCCCGTGAGCACATGCCGTCGGGGCACTGCCCGCATGACGTGGGCGAGCGGCAGAGACGCGACGGCCACCGTCACGCCATAGCCGGTGACCAGAAGGCCGACCGCCGACACCGACACCCGCAGGCTTTCGGAGATGAGGTCCAGGAGGCCGACCGGCAGGTTCTCCGCGGTGTTGAAGGTGAAGGCGCCCAGCATCAGGGCTACGAGTACCGCGGACCTGTGCCAGGTAGTCAGTTGCGTCGTGACCCTACGGTCTCGCCCGGACTTCGCCGGTTGCGCCTGCTCCGTGGCACCGTCCATGGGGGTACCTCACCGGGCTCACCGGTACCGCCGCAACCGAATTCGTCTGCCGTGGCGGGGGAGGGGGCGCCTCAAAGGATCACGTATGGCCTTCGAGGTCGCAGTCGCCCCATTGAGTCTGGCAGCCCGGCCGGTCCGACCGGCAGGCCATTCCGGGGCAGCAGATGTGTGCCAACTCCCCACCATCGCCAATGATCTCAACGATTCCGGAACGGACGAAGGCAGTGAAGTGACCCGTTGCGCAAGGGCTCCTTCCTGCGGAGAAGGGGATTTGCCTCGTGCGAAGCGGAGCGTGATGAAACCGATAGCAAGCAATGTGTGAGGAGGATGTGAGAGTCGGTGTGATGCGTGGCACACTCCCCTCACCGGTCGCGAGCGATGAGGGGGGCGGCGGGGTGCAGCGGATTCCTGTGCGGTTCGGGGCGGAGTTACGTCGGCGAAGGATTGAAGCGGGGTTGTCGCTGGGGGAACTGGCGACTCTGATTTGCTTTTCCAAAGGGCACTTGAGCAAGATCGAGCGCAGTGTGAAGGCGCCCAGCCACGATCTTGCCCAGTTATGCGACAGCGCCCTCAATGCCGGAGGGCAACTCAGCAGCCTGATTTCCGCACCTGAGCGCAGCGCCGTCGTGTTGCCCGTCGCGGAAGCGGATGTCGGCACGCCCTGGACATTACGTATGCAGGCCGGCGGCCGGAGCGACTTCGTGGCATTCGACCAGGCGTCGCTCGGCGCCGGGGCCCTGCCCTCCACCCTCGTGAGTTGGTCGCTGGCGCCCCCGCTCCTCGAAAGCGGGGAGACGAATTCGGCCTTGCCGTACTTCCGCACCATCTTCGACGAGTTCCGCCGGATGGGGCAGCTCTTCGGGCCGTCCGTGGTCGCCCAGCTCTGCATCGCGGCCACCAGCGCCCTGCGGGGCATGGCCCATCAGGCGCAGCCGGGTCACCGTGAAGTCGTGCTCCGGCTCGCCTCCCGGTTCGCCGAGTACACCGGGTGGATGGCGCAGGAGGCGGGCAGCGACGCGGCGTCGCTGTGGTGGACCGAGCAGGCGGTCCAGCTGGCCGCGGACGGCGGCGACGACGAGCTGGCCGCGTACGCCCTGGTCCGACGGGCGGAACTGGCCCTGTACACCGGCGATTCGGTGGCCACCATCCAACTGGCCCGGCGGGCCGGACAGCAGGCCCGCAGCGCACGCATCCGCGGACTCGCCGCGCAGCGCGAGGCGCAGGGGCACGCACTGGTGGGTGACCGCGACGCCTGCCGCCGCGCTCTCGACCGCGGTGCGGAACTGACCTCCGGCGCGGCGCCCCCGGGCGGCGTGGACCCGGTCCTCGGCAGTATCCATCTGCCGGATCTGACGGCCTTCGTCGCCGGCTGGTGCATGCACGACCTCGGTTCCCCGGCCGAGGCGGTCACCCTGCTCGGGGACGGTCTGGACGCCATTCCGCCGGAATCCCGTCGGGCCAGGGCCCGATATGGCGCCCGGCTCGCGCTTGCACTGGCGAACGTCGGTGAAATCGAACAGGCCTGTGCGATCGCCGAATTGGTCGCCGGTCATGTTGCCCTCATCGACTCGGCGACCATCCGTGCCGATCTTCTGCGCCTGAGCCGCGCGCTCAATCGTTGGCCAAAGAATCCCACCGTCCGACGGACCCTTCCACATATCGCGCTGGGTCTGCACGCCAACCGGACCGGGCCGGAAACTCCTGCCTGACTGCTGACCCACCGGCCCGCCGCACGCGGAAGGCTGCCCGAAGAACCCGTACTCCCGACGTATCCGTGGTGTTCCGTTGCCCGCCCAAAAGGCCGAGGGCAACGCGTTGACCACGCCTGAAACCCCTGTGAATCTCGGCTTCATCCCCCTATGCCCCGCGACAGCCCGAGTGGCCCGTGCAGCACACGGCTGCCGCAATCCACCGCTGTCATCCTGAGGAAAGGCAGAACAATCATGGCCGGAGTATTCATCAACTACCGGACCGGTGACGGCGCCGTAGCGGCTGTCCTGCTCGACGAGGAATTGAAGGACGTATTCGGGCCGGAGAACGTCTTCCGGGACCGCCGCACCACTCCGCCGGGCGTGCACTTTCCGCCCGAGTTGTGGCGCCACCTCGAAAACTGCGGGGTCCTCCTGGTGCTCATCGGCCCGAACTGGCTCTCCGTGCGGGACGAGGCCGGCCGGCGCCGGATCGACGTACCGGGCGACTACGTCCACGACGAGATCCGCGCGGCCCTCCAGTGGCGCAAGACCGTCCTCCCCGTGCTGATCGATTCGGCCGTGCTGCCGTCCAAGGACCAACTCCCCGCCGATATCGCAGAACTGACGGAGCGACAGTTCATGCAGCTGCGGGTGCCGTACGCACATCTCGACCTCCCCGACATCACGGACGCGCTGCGCGGCCATGTACCGGTGAGCAGGGCGGACCGGCAGCCGGCCCCGGCGGACGGGACCGCGCAGCCGGGCGGGAACTCCACCTATGACCGGTGCGCCGTCAACAACGGAAGCGGCAACCCCAGCTACTACGAGGGCCGCGACACACAGAGCGGAGGCAGGCCGTGAGCGAGACCGAACAGGCCGTCGCGGAGGGAGAGGCGCCGGAGGGGCCGGTCGAGGACCTCTCCCCGGCGGCGGACTCCGCTCCGGCCGCGGACGACCCCGCACCGAGCGCTCCCGAGCCGGTGGAGCCCGCCGCGGCCCCACCGTCCGACGGCACCGAAGCAAACCCCGCGGGCGCCGCGGCCGACCACCCAGCAGCCAAGATCGGCGACCCCCGCCCGTCGGCCCAGGAGACCGGCCGCCAAGCACCCCGCCGGGAAACCGGCGACGGCGGCGACTTCACCCGCTACCAGCAGGCCCGGCAGCAGAACGCCCTGAACAAGCTCAAGCGCAGTGCCGTCGCCAACGGCAGCGGCTCCGCCTTCTACGCCGAGCAGCTGACCATCGGCGCCGACACCGGCATCGAGATCCAGGTGCTGAGCGTCTCCGCGCTGACCGTCGCCCAGCACCTCGACGCCCACCAGGACGTCGACCAGCAGGCACAGATGGCGTCCCGGCTCGCGACGCAGCACGTCCTGGTGCTCGCCGGGCAGCCGGGAAGCGGTCGCCAGTCCACCGCCCTGAAACTGCTCGCCGGCTGCTGCCCCGACGACAGCATCAAGATCCTGCACAGCGAGGCCCAGGGCATCCTCCAGGCGCTGTGCCGGCGCGCCGACGAACTGCTCACCCCGGGCGGCTTCGTGGTGGACCTGGACGACCAGCCACTGAAACTGTCGACGCTCGAAACGCTCGGCCATCTCGCCCGCAAACAGCGCGCGTTCCTCGTCGTCATCGGCGAACCGGGCCCGGTGGACCCCGACCGGCTGCGCCCCCACGCCTTCGAGCACCGGCGCCCGGCCCTCGGCGACGTCCTGGCCGTGCACCTGCGCAGGCTGCTCGCCGGGCACCCCGGCGCCTGCACACAGCCGGACTGCACCGCCGAGCACACCACGGCGTTCATCACCCGGATGCTGGAGTCACAGCAGGTGCAGCGCACCCTCGACGGAGCCCCGTCCGTGCGCAGCGTCGTGGAGTTCGCCGATGTCCTGGCGCAGCGCGTCCATGCCGAGGACACCAGCCTCAATGAGGTCATCGGGCAATGGCGTGACCGGTTGCGGCGGCTGGCGAAGCAACTGCTGCACGTCCCCGCGGAGACCTCGCAGGGCCCGGTCCTGGATCCACACCGCCAGGCGTTCCGTATCGCCTATGCGTTCTTCCACGGCCATCCGCTCTCCGACGTCTTCGAAGCGGGCGAGGTCCTCAGCGCGACCGTCCTGCCGCGCTACGAGACCCGTGAACCGGCACCCACCAACCACGTCTTCGAACGGGAACTGGACCAGCTGATCCCGCCGGAGATGCGCGCCAGTGCCGACGCCACGTCCGGTGGCCGCGCCGACGACAACCCCCGGCGCGCCAGGCTGGTGGACGAGGAGCTGATGCACGCGGTCATCGAGGTCGTCTGGCACGACTACGACAGTCTGCGCGACCCGCTGCGGGAGTGGCTGACGGCGCTGGTCGCCGGCCCGCTGGAGCGGATACGGGTCCGTGCCGCGCAGATCGCCGGAATCCTGCTCAGCCATGACTTCGACAGCGTCTACCGGGACCTGATCCGGCACTGGGCCGGGGAGTCCGCGGCCTACCGGCAGTCCGCCGCGCTGGCCCTGGAGATGGCGGCCCACGACCCGCGGCTGGTGCACCGGGTACGGGGCCAGATCAGAAGCTGGCTGAGCAGCCCCCGGTGGCAGCTCCAGGACAGCGCGGCCCGGGCCTACGGAACCCTGGTCGGCGCACAGGACGTCCCGGACACCCTCTGGGCACTGCGCGAACTGGGCAGCCGGCCGGAGCTGGCCTTCAGCAGCTCGGTGGCCTTCTCGATGTCCTGGCTCTATCTCGCCGGCGCCCCGGGACCGACAGCTGACGCCCTGGACCACTGGATCACCTCGGACAACGACCATCTGTCCCAGCACGCCATCCGCACCCTGCTGATCCTCAGCCGCTACGGCGCCGGCCCGGACCGCCGGGACCGCCCCGTCCTGGCCGACACCGCCATGACCGACCCGGACCGTGCCGAGGCCCTGGTGCGCCTCTGGCGCCACGCCCTGATGGGGAAGGACAGCTCGACCCGCGCCTGGGACCTGCTGCGGCGCTGGCTGCTCGCAGGCGATGCGGACAAGGAACTCGCCGCCTTCCTGGAGGTACTCGTACCGCGGATCTGCGCCCGGCCGCTGTCCCTGCGCGCCGGGTTCTACCTCGGCATGTGGGCCGGACGGCACCCGGACTCGGCCACCCTTCGCCGGCTCCGCCCCCAGCCGCCCCGAGGCGGCCGCGCCACCGACTCCGCGTCCTGACCGACGCCCCGTACGGATACGAAGAGGAGAGACCATGACAGAGCGCAAAGGACTGCGCGCCCGGCTCCGCAACTGGTGGCACCGGGTAACGGGCAAGAACGGCGCGGAGACCGTCGACGGCCCCGAGCCCGTCGACGAGGCGGACGGCACCGACACCCCGGTCGCCGGACAGGCGGCGCAGGCCGAGGCGGCGGTGGAGCTGCCACCGGGCGAGGAGGCGCTGTCGGTAGCGGCGCGCGGCGATGTGTTCGCCTTTGAACTCGTCCCGCACTTCCGCTGGAGCAGCCGGGAGATGCCGCTGGACACCCTGCGCGAGCGCGCGGCGCTCCACGAGGAGGCGGCCCGTGGCAAGCTGCTGCGCCGCGCCTGGGCCGTCGCCCGGACCTGCGATCCCCTCGATCCGGTGGCCGCGGAGAAGGCCGTCAACAAGGAGCTGCGCGGCGGGTGGTGCTACAACGACGACAAGGGCCTGATCCGCTGCCGGCCGTCGGTGCGGATGCGAATCGACCCGGCGCTGCGCGAACATGTGCTGCCCTTCCACCTCGCCGAACTGCGGCTGACGGAGGAGCACCGCCTCGGTGAGCTCAAGGCCGGACAGGTGCAGGCGCGCACCGAGCGCTGGCTGCACGTGATGAGCGAACTGGAGCTCCTCGGCACGCTGGGCCCGGCCGAGCGGCGGCTGCTGGTGCCGTTCGCCGCGGCACTCGCCGACGAGGACTTCTTCAAGGTCATGCAAGCCCTCAAGAACACCCGCCGCAACGGTGCCGAGGCGCTCGCCGGCGTCCTCACGGCCGCGACCAAGCACCACGAGCAGGTCGGACTGTTCGAGTACGCCAACGCCTACGACAAGGCACTGAGCGAATTCTGCCGCCAGATGGGACTCAGTCCCTTCTCGTGGGTGGACTCCACGGCCGACGTCGAGGAGCTGGCCCCGTGACCCCAACGGACACCGCAGCACTCCGGGCACCCGGACGCCGTAAGGCAGCGCCCACGCTCGCCGGAGCCCTCGTGACGGTGCTCACGGCCGGCCTCCTCAGCGCCTGCGGGGACGCGCCACGCCTGGACGCCTGCGCCTGGATGAAGGAGCCCGTGGACGCTGCGGGCCGCACCGTGGTCCTCGTCGACGACTCCGCCTCCGTACGAGGCAGGACCGCCGGACGCGACTACGCCCACAGCATCGGCCGGCTCCTCGCAGAGGTGGTCGACCGCAAGGACATGGTCTCGGTGGGCAGCTTCAGCGGCGACTCGGCACAGATCACCTGGATCGCCAAGGACCGCTCGACCGACTGGATCAAGGACAACGACAACGCGATCAATCAGAAGAAACGGAAGCAGCAAGCGGCCGACTGTCTGACCGACCTCGTCGGCAAGGCCGAAAGCGCCGCCCCCCGAAGCGGTGGCAGCAACGTCCTTGCGGCGCTCACGGCAGGCGTCTCCTCACTGGACGCCGCTTCCGGCAGCCGCAGTCTCCTCGTACTGACCGACGGGCTCTCCACCACCGGCTGCGCCGATCTGCGCGCGGCCGCCTTCCGGGACACGAGCGAGATCAACGCCATCGCCCGGGTCTGCGCCGCCCGCGACGAGACACCGTCCCTGACCGGAGTGGACCTCACGCTCGCCGGGCTGGGCCAGCCGGCCACCGACCAGCCCGCTCCCACGGCGGCCCAGCGCACCTGGCTGACCGCCCTGTGGCGCAAGCTGTGCGGCGCCGCGGGCCCGGCCGCTCGCGGCACCTCCTGCACCCTTGCCCCGACGGCCGTCGGCACCGCCGGACAGCGCGCGCCGGACAGGAAGCCGCCCCAGGACCCGGTGATCCGCTACGCCGACGACCGCCCCGAGACCTACCAACTCCCCGGCGCCGCACTCTTCGACACCAACTCGTCCACCGTCCGCCCCCAGGCCCTGCCGTTGCTCAACGATGTCGCGGTCAGGGCCCGCACCACCCCCGGCAGCAGGGTCGCCGTCCTCGGCTATGTCGATCCGCGCGGCCGCCCGGACAACAACCAACAGCTGTCGCAGGCACGGGCGAACGCGGTGAAGAAGGTCCTGACCGGACTCGGGGTGACGCGGGTGACGGCACACGGCCGGGGCCTGCCGACGGGGTGCTCGAAACCGGCCGATGCCGCAGGGAGCCGGATGACCGCAGAGGAAAAGCTCCAGTGCGACCGGCGCGTCGACATCGAAATCATCAGGAAATGAGGACGGCGGGCAGCGATGAACACCACCAACGGAAAGCACCGGCCAGGGCCGGCCGCCCGCTATCAGGCGGCGGTCGACTGCCCTCCCGGCAGTGACCCCACCTTCGTCGAACTGGACGTCAAGAAGCGGCCCGCCGCACGGCCGGCGGACCAGACCGACAACCGCGAACAGGCCGCCCTCATGCGTGCCTTCACCGACGCCAACACCGTGCTGACCGCCGCGCAGCCGGGGCTCGGCAGCGCGGCAACCGCGGCCGCCCGCACCTTCCAGGAGGCACGGACCACCATCGAAGCGGCCGAGCGGTTCACCGTCGCCCGGACGTCCCGGCGGGCCCAGGAACGCGTCGGGGAACTGCGCACCCGCCATGCCGACGACGGGCCGGAGAGCCTGCGCCGCCCCCCGGTGCTCTGGCGGCGCCTGCTGTGGCCCACCCTGGTCGCCGGCGTGGCCTTCGACACGATGTTCATCGGCACGCTGATGCAGCGGTTCTTCGGGCTGGGGGAGGAGCAGGCAGTCGCCTACTACCTGGCGTACTTGCCCGGGTTCGGGGTCGCCGTCTGCCTGCTGGCCGCGGGCAGTCTGCTGGCCGAGTCCGTCTTCCGGCGGCGTACCCGGGCCGCCCGCACACTGGAGCGGACCCACCGCGGTCCGATCGCCGCCCTGCGCGAGGCGGTCTGGCCCAAGAGCCCGCGTACGGAACGGCGGAAGGCCGGGGAACTGCCCTGGCCGAACGCGGCCGGACCCGTGCTCTTCGCCCTGGCCATTCTCACGATGGTCGGCATCTGGGCCCGTATGCGCGCGGCCGACGCGGTACGCGAGCATGTGGACCTGGCACCGGACCAGGGCGCCGTCGTCCTCCTCACCCTGGTGCTCAGCACCGCCGCGATCGTGGTCAAGGTGCTCGCCCACAACCCCTGCGCCGACAGCGACCGGGAGGCCCGACGGTCCGTGGCCGACGCGGAGAAACGCGGCCGGGAGCTGCTGGGGGAGGCACGGCGCAGGCTGGTGGGGCACACCGAGACCTGGTGGCGGCTGCGTTCCACGGTCGAGGCGGCGGCGAGCGACGCCCACCGGACGCTCGACGAGGCATGCATCCGCATCGTCGAGGAGCGCGCCCGCACCGGCGTGGCCGGCCGCCACGACTTTCCGCTCACCACGCCCGCCTGGCCGTACCCCGCGGCGGTACGCAACGGAGCCGCCCCGCCCACCGACGAGCGGGCGCCCACCCGTCCCACACCGCCCCGGGCGCGTCTCGAACTCCTCGATCAGGCCTACAGGGTGCTCGAACGCTACGCCCCCGAACCGCTCGAAGACCGGCTCAACGGCATCGCCGACGATCTGAACGCACAGTTCCGTGAACCGCCCGAGCAGCGGACCGAGCAGCCCGATGCGACGACGTCCGGCGAGGCCCAAGTACCTGATGATGCCCAGGAAACCGACGGGGCCCGCATAGCCGATGGGGCTCAGATATCCGGGAAGGTCCAGGAGGCCGACGAGGCCGGGCAACCCGCCGACGCCCACGTACCCGACGACGCCCCGGACGAGGTCCACGTACCGGATGAGCCCCGGACGCCCCATGACGACCGGGACCGGGCACCCGGCGAGTCCAGCACGGCCTCGCCGGGGGAGGAGCCTCGTCACGCCGGCTCCGACAGCCCGCGGCCCGAGGAAGGAGGGACGACGGCATGACCGTGCCACCGCGCTTTTGTCCGGAGGAAGTGAAGCACCTGGAGTTCCTCCAGACCGTGATCGCCCGGCATGCCAACACCTCCTTCGTCGTGAAGAGTTGGGCCATGACCGTCAGCGGTGCCTTCATCGCGGTCGCCACCCGCGGTCCGAGCTGGAAGACGGTGGTGGTCGCGCTGGGACTGGCGGCGGGATTCTGGCTGCTCGACAGCTACTACCTCGGCCAGGAGCGGAGGTTCCGTACCCTCTACGAGAAGGTCGCCGACCGCCGTACCCCGCAGGTGCCGCCGTTCACCATGGACGCCGAGCAGTACGGCGACCGAGTGCCCTGGCGTGGGGTAGCACTGTCCAGGACGATGCTGCTCTCCTATGGCGTCCTGGTCGCCATCGACACCATGACGGTCCTCTTCCTCGCCTGAGTGGTGTGGCTCCGGCGGTCATCTCTCCGCGGGCCGGGCGGTGGTCCACGGCAGAAGCAAGCCGTCGCCGTCGGCGCGCGGGACGAGGTGGAGGTGAAGATGGCGGACGGTTTGGGTGGCCGACGGGCCGCGCGAGGTGATCACATTGCAGTCGCCGGCCTCCGCCGCGAGTTCGGCGGCGCGCAGCATGGTGGTCGCGGAGACCGACGGGTCCTCGGCGACATCGGCCACATGCACCTTGGGGATGATCAGCAGATGCCCGTCGGTGACACCGCCATGGCGAGGCCGGATGGCGAGGGTCTCCGGCCACTCGCGCAGCACCGTTGCCGGTGCCCCGCCCCGGACGATGAGGCAGAAGGGACACCCGGGCCGATGAGCGCCACGGGGAGTCCGCGGATTCCGGACGCCGGCCCCGGGCACGTCTCCGGCCACCTTGCGGAACTCCCCATGACCGACCATCAATCCTCCGCGGGGCTGTTCGGGCCGGGCGCACCGGTCGGGGCCGGCCCCTCCCGTCAGGCCGGGCGGCCGGGCTTCACCGGGCCGTCGGGCGCGCGTCTGCTGAAATCAATGATCGACCAGGAAATCCGCCGTCGCGGTGCTTGGCCTCATTCCGTCATTCCGCCATTCCGTCCAACGGGAACGCTACGTGCCCCGCGGAGGGCCGTCGTCACCACAGTCTGTCGATCTCGCCCGGGTACAACTCGATGCGGGAGTGCGGAAAGGACGACCGATGCCGGCGGCCCCGGGGCGAGAAGAAGTCGGCCATGGTGACCTTGTCGAAGCCGGGGCGGTCGCTGGGGAACGGGGCCAGGGGCGTACCGCCGACGAGCACCGCGCCCGGCAGGTGGTGCCAGCCCGCGCTCTCGTAGAAGGACCGGAGCGGCCGGTCGCAGGTGAACAGGCCGATATCCAGATTCATGGCTGCCATTGCTTCACGGGCGGCCGTCACCAGACGGCGGCCGTGTCCCTGGCCGCGGGCGGTGCCACGGGTCACCACCGTGCTCAGCCCCGCGGCCCGGAACCGCTCTCCGTCATGGACGAGTGGTTTGGTGAGGATGTCCAGCGCGGCGAGCACCGTGGCACCGTCGACGAGCAGCAGGGACACCGGCCGCAAGGCAGGGTCGTGGGCGAAGGTGCCGGGCGCCGACGAGGAATCCGGCGGCCAGGCCTCGTCCCGCAGCTCCGACACCTGTGTCTGGAGACCGGGCGGGACATCGGCTTCAGGGAAGGTCATGATCGGCACCTGCCCATTGTGGCTGCCGGTGTGAGGAGGGCCAAGGGTTTTCCTGTGACCCGACCGGACCCGACCCGACCCGAGCTGCCCGGCCTGCCTCGTCCCAGCCCGACGCATCACCTCGTAGCCGCCTCGCCTCCGATGACTCCGTAGCGACCCCCTTCCGCATGTGCATGGCGCCCCAGGGCAGACGATCTCCATGGGATTGCTGATGCGTTGGGAACGAGTGGTGGAGGACTGCGAGAGCGCGCTGCTGGCCAAGATTTTCCGGACCGATCCGGTCCAGTTGTTCGACGCGCTACGGCAGGAGTGTGACGGCCATGCGGTCGTCTGTAGCCAGAGCAGAGTCCTCGTGCCCAATGACTACACCGTCGAACTTGCGAAAGAGGTGCACGATGAACTGGCCGAACGCGGCGGACAGGTGGGGCAGCAACTGACCGATGTGCTGGCCCGGCATGCCGTCGACCGCGGATACGAATGGGCGGGGCCGCTCACCGTCCACGTCACCGCCGCCGACGTGCCGAACGGCCGGTACCGCATATCGAGCGCGGCCCTCGCGCACATTCCTGCCGGTGCCGCCGGCCCCCAAGGGATGTGATCAATATCCGGTTTCGCCTGATCCGACGGGCTCTGCCGGGGCAGACTGAAGCCTCTGTCGAACGTGTGCCCGTCTGGAGGCCTGAATGGACCCGACCTCGCAGCGTCAGCCCGGTGCCGTAACCGTGCGGCCCATCGGTCAAGTGATGAGCCCGCGGGGCGAACTCACCGACGACCACTGGGGCGAGGTTCCTGCGGTGATCCGGCTGGATGCCGCGGTCTATGGGGAAGAGGCACTGCTCGGGCTGGCGGACTTCTCCCACCTGGAGGTGGTCTTCCACTTCCATCGTGTGCCCGAGGAGGAGATCGAGACCGGTGCCCGGCATCCGCGTGGCAATACCGACTGGCCGCTGGTGGGCATCTTCGCCCAGCGGGGCAAGGACCGCCCCAACCGGCTGGGTGTCTCACGGTGCACGCTGGTGAAGGTAGACGGCATGGACCTCCACGTCCGCGATCTGGACGCGGTCGACGGGACCCCCGTGCTCGACATCAAGCCCTACCTCCGAGAGTTCGGCCCCCGCGGAGAGCTCCGGCAGCCGCAGTGGTCGACCGAGCTGGTGCGCTCCTACTACTGACAGCGGAGGGCCGGGACCCAGTCTCGGGAAACGGCCCGGCCGCTCCGTGCCCGCTCGGCTTCTCACTCCATGGAGTCGGCGATCTCGGCGATCACCTGGGCATGGCAGGGCTCCGGGAGGCACCAGCAGCCGAGCCGGTGGCCGCGCAGTTCAGGCAGGAGCGCGAGCAGGTCAGGGCGCTCCAGCAGATAGGCGCGGTACTTCGCCAGGACCTCCGCGCGGGACCCGTCCGGGCCCGGACGGAACGGACTGGCCAAGGGCGAAGCTTTGAGTTGCCAGCCGCCCCGGTTCATGGCACGCCCCACATAGATCACATCGGCGTACTCCGGGTCGTCCCGGTGGCCCTTGAGATTGACGACCGTCGTGCGTTTCATGCCGCCATTCTCACGCTTTCGTCCGCACGCTGCCCACCGCCCCCGGCAGGACGAAGGCCTACCGGGGGCGGTGGTGTACGCGAGTGCAAGCGACGAGCGATGCGCTCGGTGAACGACCGGTCCGGCTCTCCTCGTCGTCCTGGCCGTGGAACAACGGACGGCCGTCCCCCCCCGTAACCGCAGACTTGCACGGGGACGGCCGTCCAGCTCGGGATTGCTACCTGCGGCTCACCGATGAAATGCCGCAAGCCGGAGAGGGTTTAGAGCGGCCGGGCCCACAGGTCCCACCGCAGCCCCGTGCCGTCGCAGAAGGGGTCGGCCCACTTGCCGCTGTTGACCAGGTCGGTACCCGCGGCCTGGCAGCCGCCGAGGGTCCAGAACTTCTTGCCGGTCCACACCGTTCCGGGCGGCCCGTCCATCGGCTTGGCCGGCGCGTGGAAGGCGGCCGGCGCGGCCTCGGCTCCGGTGGTCGCGTGGGCCTGGGCGGCGCCACCCAGCCCGATGACCGTGAGCGCGGCGGCAGCGAGTGCAGTGGTGAGAATGCGCTTGTTACGCACGAGAGGTCCTTTCCCCGTAGTGCCGGGCCCCGTGCGGGCCCGTCACCTTGCATACGGATGCGGCCCCTTCGGCGTATGACACGTCGTCGTGTGACCTGGGTCACATGTCAGCCTTGGCGTCGTTGCCGGGGCCCGCGGCGCCCCGGCAACGTGAGCAGTCGGTTCAGCTCAACCGGGCGTCGGCGTAGACGACCATCGCGTCGCGCTGGTAGACGGCCAGCCCGTCGGCGATCTTGTCGTAGTTCGCACGGATCCCGGGGTCGTCGACGTAGGTCTGCCCCAGGCCCTTGTACGCGTCCGAGTTCGGGGTCCAGAAGCGGCAGATGCCCTGGTAGTGGGCGTCCAGTTCGGCCTGTACCGCAGGATCGGCAGCCGGTGTGCCGGACGCCATGAACTCCGCGATGCGGATCATCTGCGCCGTCACCTCACGCTGCCACTGCTCCGTGTCCTCGGCGGTCATCGTCTCGATGACCTGCTGGGTCTGCTCCCACTCCTGAGGCCACCGCTCGCGCACCTCGGCCTCGGCGGGGTGGGGCTCGAATCCCTCGAACAGGTTCTCCGGCCTGTTGATCTTCGTCGTTCCGTCCATGTCCTTTTCCTCCTCCAGTTCGGCGATGGTCCGCCCGACCGTGTGTGCCAGCGTCTCCAGCCGGTCCCGCTCCTTCAGCAGCCGCCGGTGGTGTTCGCGCAACACGGCCACCTGATCGACCTGGCTGTCCAGAACCGCCTGGATCTCGCGCAGCCCCAGGTCCAACTCCCGCATCAGCAGGATCTGCTGGAGCCGCAGCAGGTCGGCCTCCTCGTAGAAGCGGTGTCCGTTGCTTCCGATCCATGCGGGCGGCAGCAGACCGACCTCGTCGTAATGCCGCAGCGTCCGGGACGTCACCCCGGACATCCGGGCCACCTCCGCGATCGACCAGGCCATTGCCGTGCCTCCCATCGCCGGGCCGGTCTCTCCGGCCACACAGAAGACCGTAGAAGTTGACGCAGCGGAAACCGCAAGCCGGACCGGCGTGCGGATCGTGCGAGGCTTGAGACCGAGCCGGTGGGGGCCGCCGCTTCCGTGGAGAAGTGACGGCCCCCACCGTGATCCTGACGCTAAGTCAGAAATATCGTGGCCGGGTTACACACGGTCGCTCCGGGCCCCGCCCCCAAGGCCGCTGGGAACAATCCGCGCCACCGCCACCGAGCGGTGCTTCCGCAGGTTCCGGGCGGATGCGGGGGGGGGGGTCAGTCGCTGTCCTCGCCGGTGACGGAAAGGCGGGTCGCGCGGCGGCCTGCGTAGCGGACCTTGCGGTTGTCGGCCCTGACCATCTGCCGGCGCTCCTTGATGCAGGAGCGCACACTGCACCCCGAGCAGCAGGTGCTGCCGAACAGCAGTGTGCCGGGGTGCTCCCACCGGCAGCGTGTGTCCGCGTCCTCACGCGTCGGGTTCGGCGGCAGATCGCAGGCGCCGTGGCGGTGGTCGTGGACCGGCCGGGGGTGGTGCTCCGTGTAGCGCACCCACAACGGCTTCGTCCTGTCCGTACGGGACATCTCGTTCCTTCCGGAACCGCCGCCCGGACTCCCGGAGACCTTCCGGGCGGGCGGCTGGGTTCGCCACTTCACGGCGACCCACTCCTTCCGTTGTTCGAGGGCACGATCCACGGGAGTGGAACCTTTCAGAGTATCGGTGAGCGTCTTCTGAGTACAAGAACTCCCCACGGGCGCAGGCGACATGAGGTGGCCGGTCAGCGTCGTTCGGCCGGATGGCTGGGCTCCGGGCGCCTTACTGCTGTGCCGGGGTGCAGGTCCGCGGAGCTGCGCGGCGGTGCGCCGGGCTTCGTGTCGTCGCGCTCGGCCCCACTGTCGATGCGGCGCCCGATTTCGTCCGGTTGGGGGGAAGTCGCGGACGGGCCGGTCATGGTGACGGGGTGTCCGGTGTCGCGCGCGGCTGCCCAGAGAAGTGGAGGTGGCCGGGTGAACTATTCCGACCTGCCGGTTTACCTGTTCTTTTCAGGGTGTTGTCCAGAGGCGCTTGCCTTGGAAGCGCGGGGATGGATAGCGTAACCAGCACCTAAAGCTTTCTGAACAGCTTTAGTGAAAGCTAAACATCGTATCGGTCCCGGGTGGGGGAGAAGCATGCAGATCAAGGTTGCGGTGGCGTATCACAGTGGATACGGCCACACCGCAAAGCAGGCCGCGGCCGTCGCGGCCGGCGCGGAAAAGGTTCCCGACACCCAGGTGCGCCTGGTCTCCCTCGCCGAGCTGAACGACGAACTGTGGGAGGTGCTCCAGGAGTCCGACGCCCTGATCTTCGGCACGCCGACCTACATGGGCGGCAGCAGCGCCGTCTTCCGCGCGTTCGTCGAGGCCACCAGCCAGGTCTGGGGCGACAACATGCGCTGGAAGAACAAGATCGCCGGTGGCTTCACCAACAGCGGCAACATGGCGGGGGACAAACTCAACGCGCTGATCGACATCGCGCTGTTCGCCGCCCAGCACGGCATGGTCTGGGTCGGCCTCGCCGAGTACGGCGGCTGGAACACCTCCTCGGGCAGCCCCGAGGACATCAACCGGCTCGGCAGCTGGCTGGGCGCGATGTCCCAGTCCAACAACGACGAGGGGCCCGACGTCACCCCTTGCGCCAGCGATCTGCGCACCGCCGAGGCACTCGGCCGCCGGATCGCCGAGACCGCCCACGTCCACCGGGCCGGCCGCGCGGCTGTCGGGTTCGACGAGGTCTCCGACTGACCTTCGACGGCCCGTACCGAGGCAGCTGAGACCGGGAGGGGGGCCCGATGAACAGCCGTCAGGAACCGGTGGTTCCCTATGTGGACGCGTCCGAGCAGGCTCGGAGCGACGCGAGCAGCGGTTACCCACGCATCGGGGCGGCTGCCGTACGGGGGCGGGGCGGCTCGCGACGCCCCGGTGGGGGTGCCGTGCCCGGGACCGCCGCCGTCTCCCGTGCCGGCGGTGGGGGCCGCCCTCTCCGTACCGCCGTCTCCTGTCGGGGGATCGCCGGGTGCGGGCCCGCCCGGTCCCGTATCCGGCTCGCCGGCCCCGGCAGCGACGATCCGACGACCGGCAGGGCGAGTGGAATCGACTGTGCCGTCAGCCGCTCGCATCCCGGTGGAGCGCCGGTCGTCCGTCTCGTGCCAGGGGCGTCCCCCTGGTGGTTCCTGCCCCGCGCCATCCGCGTCCGGAGTGTTCCGGGACGCCATGACATCGCCGCCCCACCGGCTCCGCCACGCCTGGCCCACCGCCCCGGCACCGAACCGCTCCCGATCCACGGCACACCGGCCGAGGACGCCGCTGCCCGGCTCCGTACCGGCTTCCCATACGAGGCCACCGGAAGAGTGCCGGGTCATTTGATGCCCTGTGCTGCCGCTGATGCCCTGTGTTGCCGCGCTGTCCGGGCGGCGGCCGGTTCGTCCGGTGCCGTCACGGGGCGGGCGTCGTCACCGGGCGCCGCGGCCGGAACCGAAGCTGCACACCACTCCGATGGGCCCCGCACCTCGGAGTGATCCACCACGGCCGCCACGGCGCGCAGCACCCTCCCCCCTCGCCCTCGTGGCACAGCCGGAGCCGGTTCGCCCCAGGGGCGCATCTGCTCCACGGCCCCGGCCGGCTGAAGCTCGTCCCCGTTCGGCAGTCCCATCGCCTTCACCGTGCCCGCGCGCCGCCGCGAGCACGGTGTGTCCTGGCCGCGTGCCGTCGGCGCGGCTGTTGTCACCTGCCATCCTGAGGAGATCAGCCATGTTCAAGACCACTACCGACGCCGAGCTGGCGGGCAACCCGATCGATGAGGTGATCGGTTCCACCATCCGCTACGCGGCGCTCACTTCCGCCGCCAAGCTCGGCATCTTCACCGCCCTGGAGGAGGACGGCCCGAAGACGCTCGACGAGCTGGCCGCGGCGATCGGCGCGAGCACGGACGGCACCCGCGCGGTGGCCGACGTCGCCGCCGTCCTGGGCTGGCTCACCCTGGAGGACGGGCGCTACCGCAACGGCCCGCTCGCCGAACGCTGGCTCGGCAAGAACGCCGAATACGACTTCACCCCGGCGCTGCTGTGGGCGTACGAACTCACCAACGTCATGTGGGAACTGCCGCAGGCCGTACGGGACGGCAAGCCCGCTCAGTCGCTGTGGGAGCGCTGGGCCGACAACCCCGATGCCGGGCGGGACTTCTCCGCGTACATGCGGGTCAAGTCGCGGCTGACCGTGCAGTCCATCGTCGACGCCGTACCGCTGCCCGAAGGCGCGCGGCGCCTGTTGGACCTGGGAGGTTCGCACGGACTGCACTCCATGGCCATGTGCCGTCGCCACCCCGAGCTGTCCGCCACCATCCTCGACCTGCCCGAGGCGCTCGCCGACACCGGCACCGCGATCGCGGAGGCGGGACTGACCGACCGGATCACCCTGGAGCGCGGCAGCTTCCTCAGCGGCGACCTCGGCACCGGATATGACGTGGTCTTCCTCTTCGAGATCGTGCACAACCACACCGACGAGGAGAACCGGGACCTGGTCGCGCGGGCCGCCGAGGCGCTGCGGCCGGGCGGCCGGATCGTGGTGCTGGAAGACGTACGCGGCGAGGAGCTCGACGAGCACAACGCGGCGTTCTCCCTGGCGATGTACGCCTGCTCGGGCGACCGCACCTACAGCCTGCCGGAGATCTCCGACTGGCTCACCGGCGCGGGGCTGAAGACCGTCGAGCGGATCGCGTTGCCCTCATCCGTCTCTCTGGTCGTCGGCACCAAGTAAGCCGGCAGCCGGGGAAGGGGGGAGCACCGTGCAGATCGATCTGGCACACCGGGCGAGCAGCTCATGGCTGGACGCCGCGGACCTCGCTCGCGAGGTGTACGCCCAGGCCTACGGCGCCGATGTGGCGCCCCGGCCCGACTCGTTCATCGTCGCCCGCCCGGACTGCGGCGGGGCGGCGGAGCCCTGCCCGCCACTGGCCTGCGCGGGGCTCACCTTCGGCAGGGACCAGGAGCTGTTCTCCGAGCGGTATCTCGACACCGGGATCGAGGCCGCCGCACTGGACCGTCTCGGGGTCACGGTGGACCGCAGGCGGGTGGTGGAGGTGGGGGCACTGGCCACCAGGCGCGCCTCGGTCGGCCGTGAACTGATCAGAGCCACCCCGATCATCTCCTGGTGCCTGGGCATGGAGTACATCCTGTGCACCGCCACCCGGAGCCTGATCACGACGCTGGCCCGTACCGGCATCTGCTTCGAACCGTTCGGACCCGCCGACCCGGACCGGCTGCCTCCCGACGAGGCGGCGCGCTGGGGCTCGTACTACGACCAGAAGCCACAGGTCGGCGTCATCGCGCTGAACGCCCTGGACCGGCTGTTCTCCGACACCACCGGGCGCTACTCCGTCACCGACCTCCAACTGAGCATCAGCGCAATGGAGGTGGCCGGCCATGCGGGCCATTAGGGAGAGCCTGGTCAGGTTCGGCGAATCGCCGCGTCCGATGATCGAGGTGCTGGGGGAGGACGGTGTCCCGGCCCGGACCTTCGGCTACCAGGAGGTGACGCGCCGGGCCGCGGACCTCGCCGAACGGATCGGCCACGGGGACGGCCGGCCGCTGCGCATCGGTGTGGTCTGCGGCAACACCCCCGAATTCGTGGTCGCCGATCTCGCCCTGATCGTCGCACGCGCCATCGAGGTGCCGGTCCCGCTCGCCTTCTCCGCCGAACAGGCCGCCGGTCTGCTGGAGGAGACCGACCTGTGTCTTGCGGACGCGGCCGGGCAGGAGCGGCTGACGCAGTGGGGGAGGGACCGGGTGCTGCGCCCGGACTGCACGGTGCTGCCGCTGTCCACCGACGGGCCCGTTCCGTCCGCGCCGCTGGTACTGGCGCCGGACGGCGTCGGCGAAGCGGACTGGGAGTGCAAGGTCATTCACACCTCCGGGACGACCTCACGTCCCAAGGGGGTACGGATCCGGGCGGCCGCGCTGAATGAACTGCTGGGCTCACTGCGCTCGGTGATGCCCCGCGGGGCCTTCGCCCGCTATCTCTCCGTCGTTCCGTTCAGCCTGCTCATCGAGCAGGTCACCGGCCTCTACATGGTCCTGCTCGACGGCGGGACGCTCGTCCTGATGCCGCCCGGCAAGGCCCTGGTCGGCACCGCGGCCGCGGCCCCCGCCGACGCCATGCCGTACGTGGCCGCGTCCCGCCCGACCGCGATGGTCGCCACGCCCGCGCTAGTCGATGCCTTCGCCACCGCCGCGGACGAGGCCGCGGCCGACGGACGGGCCGTGGCACCGGCCCTGTTCGGGAGTGCCGAGGCGCCGCTCATCTGCTGCGGCGGTGCGCCCGTGCACCCCGAGCTGCTGCGCCGCCTGGAGGAGCACGGCCTCCCCGTCCACGAAGGGTACGGACTGTCCGAGAACAGCTCCGTGGTCAGCTGGAACACCCCGGCCGCGCGCCGCACGGGCACCGTGGGCCGACCGCTGCCACACGTTCGCGTCAAGCTCGCGGACGACGGGGAACTCCTGGTCAACAGCACCTCGTTGTTCGCCGGCTACACCCGCGACGACCCCTCCAGCCTCGTCCTCGACGCCGACGGCTGGCTCCGCACCGGCGACCTGGCCCGGATCGACGGGGACGGATTCCTCAGCATCACCGGCCGCAAGAAGAACGTCATCATCACCGCGGCGGGCCGCAACGTGGCCCCCGAGTGGGTCGAGGCGCAGTACGCCCAACTCCCGTTCGTCCGCGCCGTCGCGGTGGTCGGCGACGGACTCACCGTCCTCCACGGACTGTTCCTGGTCGAGGAGTCCACCGACCTCGCGGAAGCCGAAGCAGCCGTCCGGGAGTTCGGCGCGGCACACCTCTCCGAGGTGGAACGGGTCGCCGTACCGCACCTCACGGTGGCCGACGAGTGCCTCTACCGCAGGTTCTTCACCGTCACCGGCCGGCCCATGCGGGCAGCCGTCCGCACCGCTCTGTCCGACGGAACGCTGTACGACCACCAAGGAGCTGACGCATGACCACGACCGCTGACGTCCGGCCCTACGGCGCCGCCACGGGCCGGCTCGTCCTGCCCGCCGCGGACGGTTCGCTGGGTGCGCTGGACCCGGCATGGGTCACCGGGCTGCTCGCCGACGCCGGCTTCCTGCTCTTCCGGGGCTTCCACACCGACCTGGAGGAGTTCACCTCGTTCGTGAAGGCGCACTCCAGCCGGATCACCCTCGACCCGGCACGCTCCTTCCACGGCGGCGAGGTCGCCCAGAAGGTGGACGCCGGCACCGGCGCCGTCGGCCTCCATCTGGAGAACGGCAACAGCCCCTTCGGACCCGACCTGACGTGGTTCCTGTGCGAGAAGGCCGCCGCCAGTGGCTCCCGGACCACCGTCTGCGACGGCTACCGCGTCTGGGACGCGGCCAGTGACACCGCCCGCGCGGTCTTCGGCATCAAGGACATCATGTACAGCCGCCGGGTGGAGGAGCCCAAGTGGAAGGCGTTCGTCTGCCACCAGACGGAAGGCCGCAAGGACCCCGACGACATCACCTTCGCCGATATGAAGGAACTGGTGGGCAGCAATGTCTCCACCACCCTCCAGCTCAACGACGACGGCTCCCTCCACTACGCGTACCGCACCGGCGCCGCCCGCGCCACGCTCTTCGGCAGCCGGCTCGCCTGGGCCAACAGCATCTTCGGCCCCTCGTACAACTACGAGACCCCGCACATCACCTTCGCCGACGGCACCGACATCCCCGAGGAACTCCTCGCCGAATTCCGCCGGCTCACCTCCGAACTGACCGAGGAGCTCGACTGGCAGGACGGTGACCTGGCGCTGATCGACAACACGCGGGTGATGCACGGCCGCCGCGAGATCCTCGACACCGACCGGACCATCTACAACGCACAGAGCTACCTGGACCCCGCACTGCTCGCCGCCGTGCGGAAGGGACAGGCACAGCGATGACCCTCACCCCCACCGGGCTCGACGACGCGCGCGTCGGCGCCGTCCTGGACGAGATCGCCCGCACCGCCGAGCACCATGACCCGGACGTGATGAAGCGCGCCTACGCCACCGCGGCCGACTGGCCGCAGCCGCCCACCGCCCAGGAGGCCGCCGAGCTGTGTGCCCAGGCCGCGCTGCCCGTGCACCCGCAGGTCGGCACCTTCCTCTTCCAGCTCGTACGGAGCCTGCGCCCGGCGCTCGTCGTGGAATTCGGCACCTCCTTCGGCGCTTCGACGATCTATGCGGCGGCGGCGCTGCGCGACAATGGCGGCGGCCGCATCATCGGCTCGGAGCTGCATCCCGGCAAGGCCGACCGTGCACGCGCCCACCTGGAGCGCGCGGGGCTCGCCACCTACGCCGAGATCCGGACCGGCGACGCCCGCGAACAGCTCGCCGCGCTCCCCGGGCCGGTCGACCTGGTGCTGCTGGACGGATGGAAGGAGCTCTATCTCCCGGTCCTCAAGGTGCTCGAACCCGCCCTGCGGGCCGGCTCCCTGATCGTCTCCGACAACCTGCCGATGCTGCCGCCCGAGTTCACCGACCACGTCCGCACGGCCGGCAACGGCTACCTCTCCCAGCAGCTGCCCCTGGGCGACGGCATCGAATTCTCCCTCCGTCTCCAGGACGAGGCATGACGCCGCCGCTCTCGGCATCCGCCGGGCGCCGCACCACCCCGTACGCACGGAAAGGGCTCTGAACACCTGTGAATCCCCGTACCCACCGCCGTACCCTCCTCCGGGCCGGCTTCGCCGCGCTGCCCCTGGCGGCAGTGACCCCGGCCGCACACGCCGCCGAACGGCCGGCAAGCTCACCGCCGCCCAGGTATCGAGCTGGACCGATGCCTATCTGGAGGCCTGGCGGACCAAGAACGACACCGCCGCGGTCCGGCTGTTCACCCCCGACGCCGTGTACGAGGCAGTGCCCGGCGTTCCCGCCCAGACCTTCCGCGGGCGCGAGGCCATCGGACGCTACTGGCGCGACATCACTGCCGGCCAGAGTGATATGACGGGCCGTCATGGCACCCCGGTCGTCACCGGCAACCGGGCGGCCGTCGAACTCTGGGTCACCCTGCGGGCCCCCGCCATCAACCCCGACGGCGACCACTGGGTCACCTTCCTGGAGAGCAACATCCTGCTCTTCACGCCCGACGGCCGCTGCCGGCGCAACACCGAGTACTGGAACCTCCAGATGGGCCGCCTGCAACCGCCCCAGGGGTGGGGCACTGCATGACCTCCGCCCGTACGCTCCTCACCGGTGGCCGCGTCCTCAGCATGGACCCGGCCATCGGTGAACTGCCGTCCGCCGACATCCTGGTGGAGGACGGCCGGATCACCGCGGTACGCCCGGACCTCGACGCCACGGAGGTGGGCGAGCGGATCGACGCCCGCGGGTGCCTCGTGCTGCCCGGCTTCGTCGACACCCACCGGCACATGTGGCAGGCCGTACTGCGCGGCAGCGGCGCGGACCAGACCCTCGACGAGTATTTCGCGACCGTGCTGCACACCCTGGCGCCCCGGCTCACCGCCGATGATCTCCACACCGGGAACCTGCTGAGCGCGCTGGGGGCGCTGGACGCGGGGGTGACCACCGTGCAGGACATCTCCAACGTCGACAAGCCGACCGAGGAGTACACCGACGCCCTGCTCGATGCGCTCACCGACTCCGGACTGCGCAGCGTCTTCGCCTACGGACACGGCACGGCACAGGATGCCCGCCGGGTCCGTACCCGCCGGCTGCACGCCAAGGACAGCCTGGTGACCATGGCGCTCAACGCCGAGGCCGGCAGTGAGGAGACCATCCGGCGCGGCTGGGCCCTGGCACGGGAACTGGACCTGCCGACCGCCCTGCACGTCCGGGGCGGCAGACCGGTCTCCCGGCTGCGCCGCCTCGGCGTACTGCGTCCCGGCACGGTCTTCATCCACGGCACCGGGATGGAGGACGGCGAGCTGCGGATGATCCACGACAGCGGTGGCGCGCTGTCGGTCGCGCCCGCCATCGAGATGACGATGGGCCACGGGCTGCCGCCGTTCGCCGCGGCGGCGGCCGCCGGACTGCTGCCCAGCCTCAGTGTGGACGTCGAAGTCGCCGCGCCGAGCGATATGTTCACGCAGATGCGGGCCGCCTTCCAGATCGGGCGCTTCGCCGCGCTTCAGGGCCATGCGGGCCCGGAAGCGCCCTTGCTCACGGCGCGGGAGGTCCTGGAGTTCGCGACGCTCGGCGGCGCCGGGGCACTCGGGATGGCGGACACCATCGGCTCCGTCACCCCGGGCAAGCAGGCCGATCTGCTCGTGCTGCGGACCGACCGCCCCGGCGTGGCGCCGGTGTATGACGCCACGGCGGCCGTCGTGTCCTCGATGGACCGCGCCGATGTCGACACCGTGATGGTCGCCGGGCGGGTCGTCAAGCGGCAGGGGCGGTTGCAGTACGCCGGGCTGCCGCGGCTGCTGGCACGGGCCCAGGGCGTGCGCGACCGGCTGGCCGCTCGCTGACGTCGGCGGTCAGCGGCGGATCAGCACGCCTTCCTCGATGGCGGCGAGGGCGATCCGCAGCTGCTCGCTGAGCGCCTTCGCGGTGGGGGCCGGAATGCGGTCGACGAGCCGGGCGTGCACGGCGGTGGTGGCGCGCACTGCCGCCTCGGCGGTCTCCACCCCGCTGGGCGTGAGCTGCACCCAGCTGCTGCGCGCATCGTCCTCGGCCGCCGCGCGGGTGACATATCCGGCGGCCACCAGGCGCTTGATGACATTGCTGGTGCCGCCGGAGGACAGCAGGAGAGCGTGGGTGAGATCGGTCGGCTTGAGGCGGTAGGGGGCGCCGATCCGCCGCAGGGTGGCGAGCACTCCGTACTCGGCCTGGGTGAGCCCCAGCTTCTCCAGCTCGGCTCCGGCGGCGATGTCGAAGGCCGAAACCAACAGGGCGGTCCGTTTGGCGAGTTCCAGCGGGAGACCGGCGATTTCGGGCAGCTCATGTCCCCATGCCGAGATGATCTCGTCTACGTGGTCAGGCTCCACTGAGAACCGCCTTCCCTCTACCTAAGTGCTCAGTCCAAACATATCCCACCGTCCGGACAGGCACGTTCTGACCTGGGGAGACTGTGTGCTTGCCAGATGCAGACACTGTGAAAAGCTTTCCATCTATCTTTCAATATAGCTTTTTCCAATGCTTTCTCTCTATGCTTCTCCCATGTTCAAGCGTGAGTCGAGGCGTGCTCTGGCCATGACAGCGGTCCTGGTCCTGGCTCTGACCGGCGCCACTGCCTGTGCCGGCCGCACCGCGGAAAAGGCCCCACAAGGGAGCGCAATGGCGGAAAACCGCCGCTCCGCCGAGGAAGGAACCGTCGGAATGCGAGAGTTCAGCGCCGCGCCGGACCGGCTGCCGTCCTGCTTCCGCGGCGTCCGGGGCGCCACCGCATACCGTCTGCCCGGTTCCTCGGACGGCGGCCGCCTGGTCACCGTGGGCACCGGTCCGCACGGGGTCGTCTTCGCCCCCATCTCCTGGGGCGACGCCTGTGAATGGGCGGCCGAGGCCAAGCGGCTCGCCGCCGACGGCTACCACGTCGTCACCTTCGACTGGGGGGCGGACCGCCGCCGGACCGTGTCCGACGCGACCCGTTTGCTGCGCTCGCGCGGCACCAAGAGCGTGGCGTGGGTGGGCGGCTGTATGGGCGGCACGCTGATGCTCGGCATGCTGACGGACCGCACCGCCCGCCCGGCCGGCGTCGCCGGCATCAGCCCGCTCGCCTCGTTGGGCGGCTACACCGCAGGGAACGGCACGTCCTACGGCGGCGAACTGCTGCTCCTGGGGACCGCCGACGATCCGCTCTCCGACGAAGGGCGGCTGCGCGAGGTCGCCCACAGCTTCCCGAAGGCCGAGGTCAAGGTCCTGCCCGGCACGCTCCACGCCGCCGAGATCTTCGCCGGTCCGCACGGTGACGCGGCCCGCCGCAATCTCGACGGCTTCCTCGACCGGACCTTCGCCCCGACGGGCGGCTGACCCCTCGCGGCTGACGTCCCGGTGCCACCGGGCCCAGCAGTCCGGACCGGACCGACCGGCCCGAACTGCTGGGGAACCTGGGGGCTACTGGGGACGCGTGGTCACCGCCCCGGCCGGCGAAGGAGCCAGTGCACCGATCGCCGGGTGCGGTCAGGCGTGGGTGCCGAAGTCCTGGGTCCACCACGGGCCGTTGGCGCTGAGATTGACGCCCACTCCGGTGGATTTGTAGGAGCAGTTGAGGATGTTGTCACGATGGCCCGGGCTGTCCATCCAGCCCTTCACCGCCGTGGACGGATCCTTGGGGCTCTTGAAGATGTTCTCGGCCCAACTGCCCCACTGGAAACCGGCTTTGGTCATCCGGGTTCCGGGATCGACGCCTTCCGGGGTGTTGTGCTCGTAGTAGTTGCGGGCGGCCATGTCGTCCGAGTGGGCCTGCGCCGCGGCCTGGATATGGGGGTCGACGGTGAGCGGGCCGCAGCCGCGCTGCGCCCGCTGGGCGTTGACCAGCTCGACGACCTTCTGCGCGAACGCCGCGGCGGTGCCCGTCGCCGCCCGCGTTCCGGCCGGGGCGCCGGCTCCGGACTCGCGCCGGGGGGCGCGGGGTGTCGTGCTCTTGACCGTGTTCGTGGTGCGGTCGGGGGTCTTGGCGTGCGGCGGGGGTGAGGTGTGCCGCTTGCCGTGTCGCTTGGCTTCGGACGGGGAGGCCGAGGGCTTGCGGCTCTTGGGCGGCTTCGAGGCCTTCGGCGTCGGGGAGGCGGAGGTGGCGGCGTCGGTCGTCACCGGCGCGGACCGGCCCTCTGCCGCGAGCGCCTGGTCGGCTCCGGAGTCGGGCCGTATCAGCACCGCACCGGTAGCACCCACGACGATCACGGAAGCCACCGCCAGCAGCGTGACCTTCCGCCGGGGATGACCGCCACCGCGGTGCAGACCGCCGTTCCGCCCGTGCCGTCCCCCCGAGCGGCTGCCGGCGTCGGACAGGCCGGAACGCCGGTGCGTGGCGGACCCGTTCGCCCGGCGGCCGCTCCCCGTAAGGGCCTCGTCGTGCAGATCCGTCTGAAGGTGGTCGTTGTTCATGGTTCCGTTTCCTGTGGGGGCTGGGGATCCGTCGGGCCTGCGGGCCGCGTGGTGCGAGGCCCGGGTGGTCCGACACATGGGAGATCCCGGGGGCGGGACCCGATAACGAAAACCTCGCAAGATTTTTTCTGCGTCCTCATGAGCGGTCCCGGCGAGACCCTCGGTGATCCCGCACGGACCGGCTGCCGCGACGCGTGGCCGGGGCCGTCGGCCCCGGGCTGAGCCATGCGCGTGGGCCGGGGCGCGGGCGCCCTCCGGATCCGCGTAGGTTTTTCTGTTATCGCGACGTGCCCACGGAGTCACCTGAGTGCGGGGGTTACGCGTACGCACGACTGAACAGGGATGAATGGGCGTGAAGCAGGAAAACGGGACGGCAGCCGTCGAGGCTGCCAAGGCCGGGGACGAACATGCCCGGGAGGAGCTGATCGCCTCCTACCTCCCGCTGATCTACAACGTCGTGGGCCGTGCACTGGACGGCCACGCGGACGTCGACGACGTGGTGCAGGAGACCATGCTGCGCGTCCTGGAATCGCTGGCGGACCTGCGGGAGCCGGCGTCCTTCCGCTCCTGGCTGGTGGCGATCGCCATGAACCAGGTACGCCGCCGGTGGACCACCGAGCGCAAGACACCCGTCGTCGGCCTGGAACACGCACCGGAACGGGCCGACCGCTCCGCCGATTTCGTGGACCTGACCATCCTGAAGCTGGGACTGTCCGGCCAGCGTCGCGAAGTGGCCGCGGCCACTCGGTGGCTGGACGAGGGTGACCGGTCGCTGCTGTCCCTGTGGTGGCTGGAGGCCGCGGGGGAGATCACCAGGCCGGAGCTGGTCGCCGCCGTCGGGATCGACTCCCGTCACGCGGCCGTCCGGGTACAGCGGATGAAAGAGCAGCTCGAGGCCGGGCGCGTGGTGGTCCGTGCGCTCGCGGCGAGTCCGTCATGCCCCGATCTGGCCGAATTGACGGCCACCTGGGACAACGAACCCTGCGCCCTCTGGCGCAAACGAATATCCCGCCATGCGCGTCAGTGCTCGGCATGCTCCGGGCACTGGAAGGACCTCCTGCCCGCCGAGGGGCTCCTGGCCGGCCTCGCCCTCCTGCCGCTGCCTGCGCACCTCGCCCCGCCCGCCGCCCTGGCCCCCACCGCCGCGACCGCTGCGGCGGCCTCGGCCCCCGCACACCACGCGTCCGGAGCGCCCGGCGCACCCTCTCTGCCGAAGCGGCTCCCCGGGCCCCGCCGACTGAAGAAGGGCACCGCCGTCACGGGTACCGCCACGCTCGCGGTGGCCGTCACAGCCGCCCTGTGGTGGTCGTCCGCTCCACCACCGGAGGACCGGAAGACCGAGCCGAAG